>NZ_CP040748.1:642934-964402 GCF_006007965.1 Nocardioides jishulii
TCGGGCTGGCGCGAGGGCATGCAGCTCGCCACCGGACCCCAGGACAAGGACGCCGACGGCTTCTACCAGAAGCGCGTGCCGCGCGGGGCTCCCGACTACCTCGAGACGGCGCGGATCACCTTCCCGTCGGGCCGCACCGCCGACGAGATGTGCCCCACCGAGATCGCGGTCCCGGTCTGGGCCGCCCACATGGGCACCCTCACCTTCCACCCGTGGCCCGTGCGCCGCGACGACGTCGACCACCCCGACGAGCTCCGCATCGACCTCGACCCGCAGCCCGGCACCGACTTCCGCGACGTCGTACGCGTGGCGCTGGCGGCCAACGACCTGCTCGCCGACCTCGGCATGACCGGCTTCGTGAAGACCTCGGGCAACCGCGGTCTCCACGTCTTCGTGCGCATCGAGCCCCGGTGGGAGTTCGCCGAGGTGCGCCACGCCGCCATCGCCTTCGGGCGCGAGCTGGAGAAGCGTGACGACGGCGTCACCACGGCCTGGTGGAAGGAGGAGCGCGGTGAGCGGATCTTCGTCGACTTCAACCAGAACACGCGCGACCGCACCATCGCGTCGGCGTACTCCTTGCGGCCACGTCCCGGGGCTCCGGTCTCGATGCCACTGGCGTGGGACGAGCTGGACGACGTCACGACCGCAGGGGCGTTCAACCTCTTCACCGTGCCGGAGCGGCTGGCTGGGAGGGGGGACGCGTGGGCGGCGATCGACGAGAGCGCCCACTCCCTGGAGCCGTTGCTGGAGAAGTGGGCCGAGCACCCGGTCGAGCTCAACTTCCCGCCCGACCATCCCAAGGTGCCCGGTGAGCCGCCGCGCGTGCAGCCCTCCAAGAAGGTCGCCTCCCACTGGGACGCCGAGGGCAACCGCGTCGAGTGAGCCGCCGCGGCGACATGCCGGCGAGTTTCCCGAATTGCCCGGCGGCTGCGGAGGTCGAGACGTACCGTGTGGGAAATCTGCTCGTAACACAACCGTGGGGGACGGTCGCATGGGCGATAGACGCACTGCCGACGGACGCAGGCACCGGCGCGGGGGAGCGGCCCTGATCCTGGCGACGCTCTTGGCGGTCACGGCGTCATGCGGAGACGACGAGGGTGGCGGAGCGGCTGCCGAGGAGTCTTCGGGCTCCACCGTGAAGGTCTACATGGTCGACGGCGACGGCAAGCTCATCGCCGTGGAGAAGAAGGTCGACGGCGCCGACCAGATGCGGCCCCAGGGGAAGGCGCTGGCCGCCGTCAAGCTCCTGGTGTCGACCACGGCCACGGACGACCCGATGAGCCACTGGGGTGGCCGATGTGCCGCCGGCGCGAAGGTCGAGTCCCTGGAGCAGGAGGGGAACGTCATCAGCGTGCGGGTCAACGGCCCTGCCGGCGTCATGTGCCCGCGCAGCGGCACCGCCCTCACGCAGCAGCGCCAGCAGCTGGCCTGGACGGTCGTCGAGAACATGCAGGCCAGTCCCGGCACGGCCGTGCGGCTCTACGGCCCCAACCGCGGGCTGATGTGGCAGGACGTCGTGGCCAACGAGGACGTCCTGGCCAAGTGAGTGGCCCGGTCGCCCGAGGCCTACCTCGGGGGTGACCTGACGCTGCGCGGTCCCTGACGCGCACGTCGTCGGGGGCCCGGTGCCTCTGCTCAAAGCAAAGTCAAGTAAGTTAGTAGTGTTACTTGACTGTTGTTCGGAGGAGAGCGTCATGGGTCCTGTCATCGGCTACGTCCCGGGGGTGTTCGACCTGTTCCACGTCGGCCACCTCACCATGCTGCGCCAGGCGCGTGAGCACTGCGACGTCCTCGTGGCCGGTGTGGTCTCCGACGAGGTCTGCCTGGTCGGCAAGGGAATCCAGCCGACCGTGCCTGAGACGGAGCGCGCAGAGATCGTCGAAGCCATCGGCATCGTCGACGCCGTCTATGTCGAGAGGCACCTCGACAAGTCCGAGGCCTGGCGTCAGGTCGGCTTCAAGCGCATCTTCAAGGGCGACGACTGGCAGGGCACTCCGAAGGGCGACGCCCTCGAGCACCAGATGCTCGGCATGGGGGTCCAGGTCGTCTACTTCCCCTACACCGTGCACACGTCCAGCACCGCCCTGCGTCGCAAGCTCGGCGTCACCGGCGAGCGTGCCTCGTGAGCGCGGAGCTCGCCGAGCGTCGCCCGACCCTGCGCCCAGTCCTGCCCCCGGTCCGGCCCCAGTTCGCGCCGACCGTCGCCACCGGCGTACGCGTGGACGACGTCGGCGTGCTGGTGCCCGGGACCCCGGGCCCGTTGGTCCTGCGCGTCGACGGCTCGTACGTCTGGTCCTTCACCCCGGTGCGAGACGGGCGTCCCGAGCGCGACGGCCTGCTCGTCGCGTGGCCCGGTGTGCTGCGCCCCTACCTCCGAGGTCGCGCCCGCATCACCGTGAGCGACGTCAGCGGCGAGACCGTGCTGCACGACGCCGACGTCGTGCTGGGTGGCAGTGACAGGCCGGTGGCGATCTTCGACGGCCAGGGCCACCCGCTGTGCGTCGACAAGGTCGGTCACCTGACGCGCTCGTTCGCCGACACCGCCCTCGAGGTCCGCGAGGAGATCCTCGCGGGCACCCAGCGCGCGCTGAGCGACCTGCGTGCGGGAGCCGGTGTGGAGGCCTACCTCAACTACGGCGCGCTGCTGGGCGCGGTGCGCGACGGCGCGATGATCGCGCACGACTCCGACACCGACGTCTGCTACGTCTCGCCGCACGACTCGCCTGCCGACGTCATCGCCGAGTCCTACCGCGTCGAGCGCGAGATGCGGGCCCGCGGCTGGAACCTGCTGCGCATGTCGGGCGGCGACATCAAGCTGCTGCTGCCGCTCAGCGACGGCCGCAACTGTCACATCGACGTCTTCGTCGCGTTCTGGGTCGAGGGCACCTTCTACCAGCTAGGCAACCGCTCGGGACACCTCGACCGCACCGCGGTGCTGCCGCTCTCGACCATCGAGCTCCACGGTCGCGAGTTTCCCGCGCCGGCCGATCCGGAGGCGATGCTCGCGTTCATCTACGGCCCCGGGTGGCGGGTGCCCGACCCCTCGTTCACCTACGCCGACCCGCGGGCGGGCGTACGCCGCCTCGACGGTTGGCTGCGCGGCTTCCGCACGCACATGGGCGGGTGGGCGCAGTTCCACGACGGTCCGGGTCGCCAGGCCCGTCTCAGGCGGAGCCCTTTTGCCGTCTGGGTACGTCGCCAGGTCGGTGCCGGCGACCCGATCGCCGAGATCGGTGCGGGGGCCGGGCGCGACGCGCTCTTCTACGGGCGCAAGGGCCACCCGGTCAGGGCCTACGACTACTCCAGGATCGCCCGGTCCCGCGCCCGGGCGTCGATCCGACGCCAGGGAGTCGAGGCACGCGTCGAGAAGCTGATCCTCGGGGAGCTGCGGACGGTGCTGCTCACGGGCGCCGAGCTCGCCCGCGACCCGCACCACCTCACCGCCCGGCTGCTGCTCGGAGCCCTCGAGCCGCACGAGCGCGACAACTTCTGGCGCCTGGCGCGGATGTCCCTGCGCGGCAGTGACAAGTCACTCTTCGTCGAGTTCAGCGCCCGGGTGCCCGGCGTGGTCCCGGGTGACGCCGAGGACCGCGAGTCGCTGGGCACCCCCGGTCCCGGCCACCTCGTGCATCGGCTCTCGCCGCGCACGGTACGACGCGAGGTCGAGGCCGCCGGCGGCGTCGTCGAGCTCGTCGAGATCGCGCCCGGCCTCGACGTCACCGAGGCCGAGGACCCCGCCGTCTGCCGGATGCGGATCACCTTCCCGACCCGCCGCGCCTGACGGCTGGCCCGCCGCGCCTGACGGCTGGCCCGCCGTGCCTGACGGCCCACTTCACCCCCCTTCCCGAGAGGACCCCCGCATGACCATCGCACCATCCCGCCCGCTCGCCCAGAAGGCCGCCGGCCGCCTCGTCTGGGCCAGGGAGAAGGCCCGTCGGGTGCGTGAGCAGCGCCTCGGGCTCCTCGCCCGCCTGGCCGCGCTCGAGGCCGAGGTGCAGGAGAGCCGTCACCTCAACCGCCGGATCGCCGAGCTCGCCGACGTGGTCGGCGAGCTCCTGGTGCCGTTGCACGCCCGCGACGAGGAGCGGGTCGCCGAGGTGCTGGAGGCCTACCGCCGCAGCATCTGAGCGGCGCCGCTCCGGTCACTGCTCCGGGTCACTTCTCCTAGGTCACTTCTCCCAGGTCACTTCTCCCAGGGAGCGGCGACCGGGAAGTAGCGCTCCATCGCCTCGGTGAGCATGTCCGTCACCGCGTCCTGGTCGAACGCCGAGTGGTGGTTGTCGGCGATGCAGAAGAAGTCGAGGTCGCGACGCCGCAGGGACCGCAGCTGCCCCTGCACGTTCTGGTGGCCCAGGTCGATGTAGGCGTGCTCGGCGGTCGCGGGGAACGCCGTCCCGGTGATCAGTCCGTAGTGCTGGGCGAACGACGACAGCAGTGACAGGTCCGTCTCCGAGCGGAAGGGGGCGTACGTCGTCGCCCTCGTCTCGGCGGGGAACCGCGCCTCGATCTCGTCGAGCACCGAGCGCCGCATCGGCTGGGGGCTGTGGGCCATCGTGTGGGTCAGCGCCACCCCGAAGGTGTCGACCAGCAGCCGCTGGTTGTTCCAGGCGGCGTGCAGGTAGGCCAGGTCGCCGGAACCCGGCAGGCCGACCGGTCGCAGCGCCTCGAAGGCGGCGAAGGCTCCGGCGGGTGAGAAGAAGAGCTCGGGACGCAGCGGACGACCCAGCACCACGTCGTCGTTGACGTAGACGAAGTGCTCGGCGAGGCCGGGCACGTGGTGCAGCCGCGACTCGATGGCGTGCGACGAGAACGTGGGCAGGGCGTCGGCCGGGAAGATGTCGCGGTGGTCGACCATGACGATCTTCTCGTGGCTGGTGTCGAGCCAGCTCGGCGTCTGGCCGGCGGTCACCAGGTGGATACGGCGCACCCAGGGGGCGAAGAGGTGCAGGCTCCGCATCGACCAGCGCAGCTCGTCGCGGCTGCGGTAGCGCGCCGCGCCGCTCGACGACTCGGTGGTCGCCGCGCCGGTGCGTCCGGTGAGCCGCTCCTCGCGCGCCGCCTGCCAAGCCGGGTCGTCGCCGTCGACCCACGTGTAGACGACGTCGACCTCCATGGTGGCGTCGTGCACCGTGGGCAGCAGGGTCAGCGCGATGGCACGCACGGGCACCCCCCACACCTCGGCGTCGACCGTCTCGGTCCCGGCCGGGATGACGGGGCCGTAACGGAACGGGCCGGGCGCGATCAGCGCCCCGGAGGCGTCCGGCTGCCAGAACTCGATGCGTACGCCCTGACCGGCGAGCAGGCCGTGGTGACCGCCGCGTCCGGGCCAGGGCTCCAGGTGCACGGCCCCCGTGCCGGTGCGGGCCAGCACCTCGGCCATCGCCTCGACGGTGCCGCGGCGCTCGGGCCACTCGTTCTGCTCGGGCTCGAGCAGGCTCAACCAGGCCGGGGGAGCGGAGGCGACGAGCGCGGCGAGGAAGTCGGCGCGACGTTCGGCGGGGACCACCACCACTGCGGTCGGGTCCGAGCCGTGCGGGGGGACCACGCACCACGTCGCGTCACCTGCCGCGGCCCGGACCGCGCGGACCGCGTGCTCCAGGGCCGTACGTCGGGCCTCGACGGGGGTCACGCCGGCGGCCGAGTCGCCGACGGCCAGCTTGCCGAGCGGGCCGACCGTACGTCCGTGCAGCACCTTGCGCGGGGCCAACGGGTCGCGGCGTCGCCGCACCGCGCGGTGGAAGACCTCGACCCACTCCTCGGCCAGGGCGTCGGCCGACCACTGCTGGGCGGCCAGGCGGGCGGCGGCGCCCATCCCGCGGCGCAGGTCGTCGTCGGTGGCGAGGCGGCGCATCGCCGCGGCCAGCCCCTCGCGCGACTCCGGCGGCACCAGGAAGCCGTCGACGCCGTGGGTGACGATCTCGCGGGGCCCGGCGGGCACGTCGTAGCTGACCACGGGCACGCCGGCAGCCATCGCCTCCTGGAGCACGAGGCCGAACCCCTCGGCGCGGGAGGTCAGCAGGGCGACGCTGGAGCGGGCCCACTCGCCGGGCATGTCGTCGGTCGATCCCGGGAGCTCGACGGAGTCGGCGAGCCCACGGCGTCGCGCGCTGCCCTCGAGGAACTCACGCCGGGGACCCTCGCCCCAGATCCGCAGGCGCCATCCCGGGAGGTCGTCGGCGACCAGCGCGAAGGCGTCGATCATCTGCTCGAAGCGCTTCTCGACCGAGAGGCGGCCGGCGGCGACGAAGACCTTCTCCGTCAGGCTGGCGCGCGGCGGAGCCTCGGGCGGCAGCGGGTTGGGCATCACCACCATGTCGGGGGCGGCGCCGCGCAGCTGGGCGGCGAGCCAGTCGTTCATCGATCCGGTCAGCGAGGCGACGACGTCGGCGCGGGGCGCGAAGGTCAGCAGCGCGTCCAGGTCGTACACCCGGGTCGAGGAGGCCCGGTGCTCCTGGTGCACCACCGCGATGTCGGGGCTCGCCAGCTGGACCACGGCGGCGAGCAGCTCGGGGATGGTGGTGACCACCACGTCGGCGTCGAGGCGGGGCAGGTACTCCTGCAGGACCGCGTCGGTGAGGGCGTTGTAGGTGGCGTCCCACCGGCGGGGGATGAGCGTGGCCTCGCGCCCGGCCAGGGTGAGGGCGTCCTCGGCCGAGGCGACGCCGCGACGCAGGGGCCGTGGGGCGTCGGGGTCCTGCGTGTCGAGCAGGTGGGTGACCTCGATGCGCTCGTCGAGGGCGAAGTGCGGCGTCGGGGCCGTGCGGAGCACCGACAGCACGCTCACCTGGTGGCCCTCGGGCAGGGCGGCCAGCGCGTTGGCCTGGGTGATGACGGAGCGCTCCGTGCCGGCGCCGCCGTCGATGGTGTGGACGACGAAGCAGATCCTGAGCCGCTTCGGCCCGCGGTCACGCAGCTGGCCGGCGACGCTGCGCAGCCGCCCGGAGAGTGAGCTCACCCGGTCACAGTCCTGTGGCGCCGGAGGTGACCTCGTACTCGATGAGGTGGAGCACCGGGACGCCCAGCTTGCGGCGGGCGCGCGAGGTCCAGTCGACGTGGAAGAACTCCGAGACCAGGTGCGGGCTGGTGAGCACGATGGCCTCGCGGGCGTCGACCTGCTTGGTCACCGAGCCCAGGGCGTCGACGGGGTCGGTGTCGAGCACCATGCCGCGAGCGGTGGCACCAGCCGCCCGCAGCGCCGCCAGGCTGCGGTTGAGCTCGTCGGCGGCCGCCTCCTCGCTCTCCTCGCGCAGCTGCTCGAGGTCGAGGTCGTTGACGACGGCCGGGGCGGCCAGCATCTCGCCGGCGCCCAGCGAGCCGAGGGCGGCCTCGACGCGGGCCGAGGCGTCCTCGAGCGGGATGAGCACGTGGTAGACGACCTCGTCGGCGATCTGGTCGTGGAGTCCGAAGATCTTGGTGGCGTCGGCAGCACTGACCTCGTGCTCGGCCAGGATCACCACGTCGTAGGTGCCGATGCCGTCGTCGATCGGGTCGTTGCTGTTCTGCTCGGTCATGACGGGGCTCCCTCAGTCGTCGGTGCCAAGAATCCTAGCGAGGTCGTATCGCACCGGTTCGTCCAGTTGGTCATAACCGCACGACGTCGGGTCGCGGTCCGGGCGCCAGCGCTGGAACTGGGCGGTGTGACGGAAGCGGCGACCCTCCATGTGGTCGTACTTGACCTCGAGGACGCGTTCGGGCCGCAGGGGGGTGAAGGCAAGGTCCTTGCCCGCGCTCCACCGGCTCTGGGTGCCGGGGACGCGGTCGGGGTTGGCGATCGCCCACTGCCCCCACGGGTGCTCGGACATGTCGCAGACCAGGTCGGCCAGCTCGTCCATGAGCTCGGCACGGCGGGCGGCGGTGAAGCTCGCCGCGACGCCCACGTGGTGGAGCTGCAGCTCACCGTCGACCTCGGCGTACAGGCCCAGCAGCATGCTGCCGAGCAGGGGCCTCTCGGGGGTGGAGGTCTTGTGCTCGCGGTAGCCGGCGAGCACCACGTCGGCGGTGCGGACGTGCTTGACCTTCACCATCGTGCGCTTGTTGGGCGCGTACGGGGCGTCGAGCGGCTTGGCCACGACGCCGTCGAGCCCCGCGCCCTCGAACTGCGTGAACCACGCGGTCGCCTCGCCGACGTCGGCAGTGGTGCGGGTGAGGTGGCAGTGCCCGCCGAGCATCGACCCGTCGCCGCCGAGGTGGCCCAACGCCTCCTCGAGGGCGGCGCGGCGCTCGACGAAGGGGCGCTCGAGGTAGGAGTCGTCGCCCAGGGCGAGGAGGTCGAAGGCGACGAACCCGGCCGGTGTGGTCTCCGACAGCATCGTGACCCGCGACTTCGCCGGGTGGATGCGCTCCGACAGGGCGTCGAAGTCGAGCCGCTGGGTGCCGTCGTCGCCCGGCAGGGCCACGAAGAGCTCGCCGTCGAGGACCACCCGCTCGGGAAGGTCGCGCAGCACCGCCTCGACGACCTCGGGAAAGTAGCGCGTCAACGGCTTGGTGTTGCGGCTGGTCAGCTCGACCTCGTCGCCGTCGCGGAAGACGAGGCAGCGGAAGCCGTCCCACTTCGGCTCGAAGCTCATGCCGCCGGCCGAGGGCACCTGGGGGGCCGAGGTGGCGAGCATCGGGAGCAGCGGCGGCATCACGGGAAGGTCCACGTCTGCGAATCTAGCGCCGAATCGGCGGGGGTAGGGTGGACCACTTCGTGGCGTGTCAGCGGTGCCCCCCCGCTCTGCCGCGTTCCGCCTGCACCGCCGTCCCTGAGGTCCCACGTGCCCCACCCCGTACCGTCCGTTCCTTCGCACACCGATCCCCGCGAGCCCGGCCCGAGTGGCTCAGGACGGCCGGTGACGCTCGTGCTGGTCTCCGGCTCGGGACGCAGCGGTACGAGCTCGCTCTCGGGCAGTCTGGCGCGGCTCGGGATGCATGTGCCGGAGCCGCAGGTGCCGCCGTCGCCCACCAACCCGCGGGGGTTCTACGAGCCGCAGTGGGTCCTCAGCTTCCACAAGGGCCACCTGCGCGAGGCGATGGTCTTCAACATCGACAGCCGCCCCGAGGCGCCCGGGATCGTGGCCGACCTCGTCGCCAGCGGTGAGCCGCACGCACAGCTGCGGGAGTGGCTGGCCACCCAGCTCGACCACCCGATGATCGTCGTCAAGGACCCGCACGCGTTCTGGTTCGCCGAGGTGTGGCGCGACGTCTGCGCCGAGCTGGGCGTGACCCTCAAGTGGTTGACGGCCCTGCGCCACCCCGCCGAGGTCGTCGGGTCGCGCGACATCGCCTACCGCCAGGGCACGCCCGACGACGTCCGGCACGCCAAGGAGATCTCCAACGTCGCCGGATGGGTCCACGCGACGCTGCTGACCGAGAAGGCCGGTCGGGCTGCGGCGGCACGCGACGGCCGCTCGTTCATCCGCTACCACGACCTGCTCGACGACTGGCGCTCCGCGTTGCGCACCGTCGAGCAGCAGCTGCGCCTCACGCTCGAGGCCGACCTGACCAGCGCCGAGGCGCACCCCGTCGACGACTTCATCACCCCGTCGATGCGCAAGTCGCAGCTGACCTGGGCCGACCTCTCCACCCCCGAGTGGTTGCGTGACATGGCCCAGGAGGTCTGGGAGCTGCTCGATCGTCTGGTCGACGAGCCTGCCGACGAGGCGACGCTGGCGCGGCTCGACGAGATCCACGTCGACTACGACGCGCGATACGCGGAGGCCGCGGCGGTGACCTTCGACCTCACCGAGGCCGCGCGGCGGGCGCGGGGACGCGCCGTACGCACGGAGATGCGCGAGCGCCTCGCCGCGGTCCGCGCCGACCTGCGTCCAGCGCGTGCCGAGTTGCGCCAGGCTCGCGCCGACCTGCGCCAGGCGCGCACCGAGCTGCTGTACGCCCGTGGCCGCGAGGGCAGTCCGCTGGCCCTTCCCGGGTGGATCGGACGCAAGGTGCGCTCGCTGCTCCACTAGAGTGCTGCGCGGTGGGCTCGCCCCACCGTTCCCCGGTTGGTCTGCCGGCAGGGCCCGCCTGACTTTGAATCAGGACAAGCGACGTAGGTTCGACTCCTACCCGGGGAGCCGAGGTGTCGACGGTCCCTTCGTCATCGGAGGATCGCAGTCATCAGGCGACCGAGAACCTCCGATGTCGCAGCAGCGCCGTCTCAGGCGCTGAGCCGCTCCCCGCTCGCCGTGTCGAAGACCGAGACCTGGCCCGGGGTCGGCACGAGCCGCACCGTCTCCCCCTTCGCGAGCTTCATCCGTCCGGGGATGCGGGCCACGACCTGGTGCAGCACGGTCTCCGCGCCGGCCGCTGCCGGTGTCGCGTAGAGGTAGGCGTCGGCCCCGAGCTCCTCGCTCACCGTCACGGTCACGGGGTAGCCGACCTCGCCGTCGGTGGCCAGGCGCCAGTCCTCGGGGCGTACGCCGATGGTCACCTCGCCCTCGGCGCGAGCGATCGCCTCGCGCTCCACCGCGAACTCGAAGCCGTCGACCTCGACGCCGCCAAGGGTGGGCCGGCCCTCCAGCAGGTTCATCGCGGGTGAGCCGATGAAACCGGCGACGAAGAGGTTCGCCGGCCGGTCGTAGAGCGCGAGTGGGGTGTCGACCTGCTGGAGCACGCCGTCCTTCATCACCGCGACCCGGTCGCCCATGGTCATGGCCTCGACCTGGTCGTGGGTCACGTAGACGGTCGTGGTGCCGAGACGCTGCTGCAACGCGGCGATCTGGGTGCGGGTGGCCACCCGCAGCTTGGCGTCGAGGTTGGAGAGTGGCTCGTCCATGCAGAAGACGCGGGGCTGGCGCACGATGGCGCGCCCCATCGCGACGCGCTGGCGCTGCCCGCCGGAGAGTGAGCGGGGCTTGCGGTCGAGGTGCTCGGTGAGGTCGAGCATCGCCGCGGCCTCGGCCACGCGCAGTCGCCGCTCCGCCTTGGGGACGCCCGCCAGCTTGAGTGCGAACGCCATGTTGTCGCCGACGGTCATGTGCGGATAGAGCGCATAGCTCTGGAAGACCATGGCGATGTCGCGGTCCTTGGGGGGCACGTCGTTGACGACCACCCCGTCGATGCGCACCTCGCCGGAGGTGACCTCCTCGAGCCCGGCGAGCATCCGCAACGAGGTCGACTTGCCGCACCCGGAGGGACCGACGAGCACCATGAACTCGCCGTCGCCGACGTCGAGGCTGAAGTCGTCGACGGCGGCTCGCTCGCTGCCGGGATAGACCCGCTCCGCGTGGTCGAAGGTCACTGTTGCCATGGGCTGTCGCCTCGGTTCTGGTAGCGCTTCCATGCGCACGGGGGCGCTGTGACGGCTGTGGGACTTCGCATACTCGCAGGCCGCACCCGCGATTGGCAAGGAGTCCTTGACACATATTGTGATGCCTGTCACGGTGATGGGGTAGAAATGGTGGAAGCGCTCCCACACCGTTCACCCCTCCGGGTCCACGACGAGTGCCTCCGCGTCAGTGGCCCGTCCGGGCCCGAGCCCAGGGAGAGAACGTGCGTACGAGAAGAACCCGCGGTGCGCTGCTGCGCCCCGTCGCCATCGTCACCACCACGGCGCTGCTGGCCCTCGTGGCCGGCTGCGCCTCGGACGACTCGTCCGACGACGGGACGGTGAAGCTGACCATCGGCACCTTCAACGAGTTCGGCTACGAGGAGCTCATCAAGGAGTGGAACGCCGACAACCCCGACATCCAGGTCACCCAGAAGAAGGTCGGCACCTGGGACGACGCCAAGGAGAACCTCTTCACCAAGCTCGCCAGCAACTCCGGCCTCAGCGACATCGAGGCCATCGAGGGCGACGCGATGCCGGCGATCCTGACTGAGTCCGACGCCTTCGTCGACCTCAGCGACCCCGAGCTCGACGGTCGCTGGCTCGAGTGGAAGGCCGAGGCCGCCACCAACTCCGACGGCCAGATGATCGGCTATCCGACCGACGCCGGGCCCGAGGGCATGTGCTACCGCGCCGACCTCCTCAAGAAGGCCGGCCTGCCGACCGACCGCGCCGCGGTGGCCAAGCGCTGGAACACCTGGGAGGACTACTTCGCCGACGGCAAGAAGTTCGTGGCCGCCGTCGACGGCACCGCCTGGTACGACTCCAGCCAGGGCACGTCGCAGGCGATGCTCAACCAGGTCGAGAACCCCTTCGAGACCGACGACAACACCATCGACGTGGAGAACCCCGAGCTGCGCCAGGTCTGGGAGGCGGTCACCGGCAACGTCGACCTCTCCACCCGGCTCTCGCAGTGGGGCGACGACTGGGTCGCCTCCTTCCAGAACGACGGCTTCGCCACGATGGCCTGCCCGGGCTGGATGCTGGGCGTCATCGAGGGCAACGCCGAGGGCGTCAAGGGATGGGACTTCGCCGACGTCTTCCCGGGCGGTGGCGGCAACTGGGGCGGCTCGTTCCTGACCGTCCCGGCCCAGAGCGACCACCCCGAGGAGGCGAAGGAGTTCGCCGCGTGGATCACCGCGCCCGAGCAGCAGGCCCGCGCCTTCGAGGCGATCGGCGCCTTCCCGAGCCAGGTCGACGCGCTGGACGCCCCCGAGGTGCTGCAGGCGTCCAACACGTTCTTCAACGACGCGCCGATCGGGGAGATCCTCTCCAACCGCGCCGAGGCGGTCACCGTGCAGCCCTACAAGGGCCCGAAGTACTCCGACATCCTCCAGGCCTTCCAGGCGGCGGTGACCAGGGTCGACGACGGCTCCTCCACCCCGGAGCAGTCGTGGAAGACCTTCGTCGCCGACGTCGAGCGACTGGGCTGAGCCAGCGCCGATGACCGTGCAGCAGCCGACGACCACCCACCGGGGTGCGGGCGCGACGGGGGAGAACCCCGTACGCCCCGCCCCGGCGGGTGGGCGGCCGCGACGTACGTGGCGCCAGCGCCTCTCGCTGTGGGACGCGAAGTACTCCGGCTACCTCTACGTCTCGCCCTTCTTCGTCGTCTTCGCCATGGTCGGGCTCTTCCCGCTGGCCTACACCGCCTACGTCTCCCTCTTCGAGTGGAGCCTGATCGGCGGCAAGGGCGAGTTCGTCGGCCTGGGCAACTACCGCGAGGTCCTCGACAACCCCTACTTCGCGAAGTCGCTGGTCAACACGTTCAGCATCTTCCTGCTCTCGTCGATCCCCCAGGTCCTCATCGCGCTGGCGCTGGCCGGGCTGCTCAACACCTCGTTGCGCGGGCGCACCTTCTGGCGGATGAGCATCCTGGTGCCGTTCGTGGTCTCGCCGGTCGCGGTGGCGATCATCTTCGGCAACCTCTTCGGCGACCGCTACGGGATGGTCAACGAGATGCTGGGCCTCGTCGGGATCGACCCGATCAGCTGGCACGTCGACCGCTTCGCCAGCCACGTCGCGATCGCCAGCATGGTCAACTGGCGCTGGACCGGCTACAACGCGCTGATCCTGCTGGCCGCGATGCAGGCCGTGCCCAAGGAGCTCTACGAGTCGGCCGCCCTCGACGGCGCCGGCCGGGTCCGGCAGTTCCTCTCGGTGACCGTGCCCATGATCAAGCCGACCGTCGTCTTCGTCGTGGTGACCTCCACGATCGGTGGCCTGCAGATCTTCGCGGAGCCGCGCCTCTTCGACGAGACGATGGGCCGCAACGGTGGCAGCGACCGCCAGTTCAGCACGATGACGATGCTGGTCTACGACTTCGGCTGGCGGTTGCGTGACCTGGGCTCGGCGTCGGCGACGGCGTGGATGCTCTTCCTGGTGATCGTCGCCGTCGCGGTGCTCAACTTCGTCCTCACCCGTCGTCTGGCCGGACCTGGAGGCTCACGATGAACCGCCGCCCGGGCTTCCTGACCTACGGCCTGCTGGCCGCCTTCGTGCTGGGCTCGACCTTCCCGCTCTACTGGTCGTTCCTGTCGGGGTCGCGTACGCAGGCCGAGATGTCCGGCAGCAACCCGCCGTTGCTGCCCGGGGGGCACTTCCTCGACAACGCCTCCAGGGTCCTCGACACCGTGCCCTTCTGGAAGGCGATGGGCAACAGCCTGCTCGTGTCGTCGGTGACGGCGACCTCGGTGGTCTTCTTCTGCACCCTGACCGGCTTCGCGTTCGCGAAGTTCAGCTTCCGGGGCCGCACCCCGTTGCTCGTCTTCGTCATCGCCACGATGGCGGTGCCCACCCAGCTCGGGGTGGTGCCGCTCTTCATCCTGATGGCCCAGCTCGGCTGGGCCGGCACGACCTGGTCGGTGATGGTGCCCTGGCTGGTGACGGCCTTCGGGGTCTTCTTCATGCGGCAGTACCTCGTCGACGCGGTGCCCGACGAGCTGGTCGAGGCCTCCCGCATGGACGGCTGCTCGACCTTCCGCACCTTCCTCAGCGTGGGACTGCCGGCGGCACGCCCGGCGGCGGCGATCCTGTGGCTCTTCACCTTCATGCAGGTGTGGACCGACTTCTTCTGGCCGCTGATCGCGCTCAACTCCGACAACCCGACGATCCAGATCGCCCTCAACCAGCTGCAGAGCGGGTACTTCAAGGACTACAGCCTCGTGCTCGCCGGCACGACGCTGGCCAGCATCCCGCTCCTCGTCCTGTTCGCCTTCACCGGACGCCAGTTCGTGTCCGGCATCATGCAAGGAGCGGTCAAGGGATGACCTCCACCCAACGCGCCACCCAGCACCTCACCCCGTCCTCCACCCAGCCCCGGAACCTGCGTGACAGGGCCCGGCCCCGAGAGCTCCCCGACGGGTTCTGGCTCGGGTCGGCCACCGCGTCGTACCAGATCGAGGGCGCCGTGGACGCCGACGGACGGACACCGTCGATCTGGGACAGGTTCTGCCGGGTGCCGGGCGCGATCGCGCACGGTGACACCGGCGACGTGGCCTGCGACCACTACCGGCGCGTGCCCACCGACGTGGCCCTCATGCACGAGCTGGGCCTGGACTCCTACCGCTTCTCCGTGGCCTGGCCCCGGGTGCGTCCCGACGGGGGAGCGGTCAACCAGGCCGGCCTCGACTTCTACCGCCGGCTCGTCGACGAGCTCCTCGACCACGGGATCCATCCCTGGGTCACGCTCTACCACTGGGACCTGCCCCAGGCGCTGGAGGACGCGGGCGGATGGCTGAACCGCGACACCGCCCACCGCTTCGTCGACTACGCGCTCGCGACCTACGACGCCATCGGCGACCGGGTGCCGGTGTGGACGACGCTCAACGAGCCGTGGTGCTCGGCGTTCCTGGGATACACCTCCGGCGAGCACGCGCCCGGTCGGCAGGAGGGCGCCGCCGGCCTCGTCGCCGCCCACCACCTGATGCTCGCCCACGGCCAGGCCACCGAGGCGTTGCGGGCCACCGGTACGAGCTCGCAGCTGGGCGTCACCCTCAACTTCACCGTCGCCGACCCAGCCGACCCCGACTCGGCCGCCGACGTCGACGCCGCCCGACGCATCGACGGACTGCACAACCGCCTCTTCCTCGAGCCGCTGCTGCGCGGGGCCTACCCGAGCGACGTGCTGGCCGACACCGAGGCGCTCACGTTCGGGGGGCGGGGGTGGCAGGAGGTCATCCGCGAGGGCGACCTGGTGGCGATCCACCAGGAGGTCGACGTGCTGGGCGTGAACTACTACCAGGGCGAAGCCGTGACCGGGACCCCCACCGGCGACGGCGGCGGTCCACACCCCGGCCCCGGTGGGCGCCCGGTGTTCAGCGCCTTCCCGGGGTGCGAGTCGATCTCGACGGTCGACCGGGGGCTGCCCACCACCGACATGGGCTGGACCGTGCAGCCCGAGGGCCTGACCCGGCTGCTCGTCCGCCTGCAGCAGTACGGCCTCCCGCTCCACGTCACGGAGAACGGCGCGGCGTACGACGACGACGTGGTCGAGGGCCGGGTGCACGACCGCGAACGCACCGCCTACCTAGAGGCCCACCTCGGGGCGGTGCTCGACGCCGTCGACGCGGGAGCGGACGTACGCGGCTTCTTCTACTGGTCGCTCCTCGACAACTTCGAGTGGGCGCACGGCTACCGACGCCGCTTCGGGATGGTGCACGTCGACTACGCGACGCAGGTGCGTACGCCCAAGGACAGCGCGCTGCGCTACGCCGAGATCGCTCGCTCCCGGAAGCTGTGATGAGCCGGGTGATGAGCAGGGCCGGTCGGCGCGTGCCCGGTGTCGTAACGTGAGCCGCGTGAGGAGCGCCCCCGAGTCCGCCGACACCCGGGGTGCGGTCACGTTGGACCAGGTGGCGAGTGCGGCGGGGGTCTCCCGGGCCACGGCGTCGAGGGCGATCAACGGCGGCAACCGGGTCAGTCCCGCGGCGCGGACCGCGGTCGAGACGGCCGTACGCGACCTCGGCTACCGCCCCAACCTCGCGGCCCGCACCCTGGTCACCCGACGCACCGACTCGATCGCCGTCGTCGTGCCGGAGCCCGACGAGCGCGTCTTCGCCGACCCCTTCTTCGCCCGGACCCTGAGCCCGGTCAACAGGGTGCTCGCCGAGCGCGACCTGCAGCTGGTGCTGCTGCTCGCTCGACCGGGCCAGGACGACGACCGTCTGCTGCGCTACCTGGGCCGCAGCCACGTCGACGGCGTGCTGGTGGTCTCGCACCACCGTTCCGACGGACTCTCCGACCGGCTCGCCGCCCTGCACATCCACGCCGCCTTCGTGGGCCGTCCGTGGACCTGCGCCGACAAGCTCTCGTTCGTCGACACCGACAACGTCGAGGGGGGCAGGCTGGCCGCCCAGGCGCTGCTCGAGCGGGGCTGCACCCGGATCGGCACCGTGGCGGGACCCGCCGACATGACCGCGAGCCTCGACCGTCTCGCCGGGTGGCGGGAGGCGACGGCCGCGGCGGGCCTGGAGCTGGACGCCGTCGCCCAGGGCGACTTCACCGAGGAAGGGGGAGCGCGGGCGACCGCTGCCCTCCTGGAGAGCCACCCCGACCTGGACGGCCTCTTCGTGGCCTCCGACCTGATGGCCGCCGGAGCGCTGAAGGTGCTCGCGCAGTCCGGGCGCCGGGTGCCCGAGGACGTGGCCGTGGTCGGCTACGACGACCTCGGGGTCGCCGAGCGGACGTCGCCGCCGCTGACCACCGTCTCCAACCCGATCGGCGAGCTGGCGACCCGGGCCACCCGGATGCTGCTGGAGTCGGTGTCGGGCGGGGAGCCGGCCACCCCCATGCGGTTGATCGTCACCCCCACGCTGGTGCATCGCCAGAGCGCCTGACGGGTCCAGGCCCGTTCCGTGGTGGTGACCGTGGTCACGGGTGTCGGCGGTCGGCACTACCCTGAATTCATGGAGAACCTCACCGTCATCGTCCTCGCTGCCGGCGGCGGCACCCGCATGAAGTCGAAGACCATGAAGGTGCTCCACCCAGTCGCTGGGCGCAGCATGATCGGTCACGTGCTCCGTGCCGTGCAGGCCGTCGAGCCCGAGCGCATCGTCGTGGTCGTGGGCAACCAGCGCGAGCAGGTCGGCCCCCACATCACCTCGCTGGTCCCCGACGCGCTGCTCGCCGTCCAGGAGACCCAGGACGGCACGGGCGACGCGGTCCGCGTCGCCCTCGACGCAGCCGCTGCTGCCGGGCCGGTCACCGGCACGGTCCTGGTCTCGGCCGGCGACACCCCGCTGCTGCGCGGCGAGAGCCTGCGCGAGTTCGCCGCCGACCACGCCGCCTCCGGACGCGCCGTCTCCATCCTCACCGGTCGGGTGCGCAACCCGTTCGGCTACGGGCGCATCGTCCGCGACGCCGACGGCAGTGTCCTGGCCATCGTCGAGGAGAAGGACGCCTCCGCCGCGGAGCGCGAGATCGACGAGATCAACTCCGGCATCCTCGCCTTCGACGCCGACTTCCTGCGCAGCGCGCTCCCGCGCCTGTCCAACGACAACGCCAACGGCGAGTACTACCTCACCGACACCGTCAAGATCGCCCGCGAGGACGGCCTGACCGTGGGTGGCCACCTGATCGATGACGTGACGGAGACCGAGGGCGCCAACGACCGCGCCCAGCTCGCCGAGCTGGGCCGCCAGATGAATGCCCGCATCGTCACCGCGTGGATGAAGGAGGGCGTCACCGTGATGGACCCCGCCACCACGTGGATCGAGGACGACGTCGTTCTCGAGCGTGACGTCACGATCCTGCCGAACACCCAGCTGCTGGGCGCCACCGTCGTGCGCGAGGACGCGGTCATCGGCCCCGACACCTCGCTCAAGGACTGCGAGGTGGGGGTCGGCGCCCGCGTGCTGCGTACGCACGCCGAGCTCGCCGTCGTCGGCGAGAGCGCCACCGTCGGCCCGTTCTCCTACCTGCGCCCGGGCACCCAGGTGGGCCGGTCCGGCAAGGTCGGGGCGTTCGTCGAGGCGAAGAACGCGGTCCTGGGCGACGGCGCCAAGGTGCCGCACCTCTCCTACGTCGGAGACGCGACGATCGGGGAGGGCACCAACATCGGTGCCGGCACGATCTTCGCCAACTACGACGGCGTCAACAAGCACCACACCGTGGTCGGCGCGCACGCCCGCACCGGCTCCAACAACACCTTCATCGCGCCCGTGACCATCGGCGACGGTGCCGCGACCGGCGGCGGCACGGTGGTCCGCGAGGACGTCCCGCCGGGTGCGTTGGCAGTGCCGGGAGCCAAGCAGCGCGTCATCGAGGACTGGGTGCTGGAGCGCCGTCGGGGCACGAAGCAGGCCGACGCCGCCTCCCGTGCCCACCAGGTCACGGGCGAGGTCACGGGCGACTCCGACGGCAGCGAGTGATGCTGCTCGGGTGTGGTGTGCGCGACTCCGGGCGTCCACGCCACGAACCCCGTGTTGGGCGTGGGGCTGGGAGTGGTTCACAATCGGATGAGCAGGGCCATCCCGGCCCGTTCCTGCGCCCCCAGCCGAGGAGCTGTCCGAAGTGAGCGGAATGAAGCGGACCCCCCAGAAGAACTTGATGGTCTTCAGTGGTCGGGCCCACCCGGAACTCGCAACGGAGATCGGTGATCTCCTCGGCAGCGGTCTGGTCCCGCAGTCGGCCTACGCGTTCGCCAACGGCGAGCTCTACGTCCGCTTCGAGGAGTCCGTGCGCGGCTGCGACGCCTTCGTGATCCAGTCCCACACCGCTCCGATCAACGAGTGGCTGATGGAGCACCTGATCATGGTGGACGCCCTCAAGCGCGCCTCCGCCAAGCGGATCACCGTGGTGATGCCGTTCTACGGCTACAGCCGCCAGGACAAGAAGCACCGCGGTCGTGAGCCGATCTCGGCCCGCCTCGTCGCCGACCTCTTCAAGACGGCCGGCGCCGACCGCCTGATCACGGTCGACCTGCACGCCGACCAGATCCAGGGCTTCTTCGACGGCCCCGTCGACCACCTGATGGCGCTGCCGATCCTGGCCGACTACGTCAAGGAGAAGTACGGCGCCAAGCAGCTCGCCGTCGTCTCCCCGGACGCGGGCCGGATCAAGGTCGCCGAGCGCTGGTCGGCCCGCCTCGGTGGCGCGCCGCTGGCCTTCATCCACAAGACCCGCCGCATCGACCGCCCCAACGAGGTGGCTGCCAACCGCGTCGTGGGTGACGTCGAGGGCCGCATCTGCGTGCTCACCGACGACATGATCGACACCGGTGGCACCATCGTGAAGGCCGCGGAGGCCTGCATGGAGGCGGGCGCCGCCGGAGTGGTCATCGCGGCGACGCACGCGATCCTGTCCGACCCGGCGGTCGACCGCCTGAAGAACTCGCCCGCCGTCGAGGTCATCGTCACCAACACGCTGCCGATCGACGCCGACAAGCAGTTCGACAACCTGACGACCCTCTCGATCGCGCCGCTCATCTCGCGGGCGATCCGTGAGGTCTTCGAGGACGGCTCGGTCACGTCGATGTTCGAGGGCCACGCCTGACCCCATCTCGTCACGAGAGGAGCCCCCGACGCCACGGCGTCGGGGGCTCCTTCCGTCTGGTCGAGACTCAGGCCAGCATCGCGTTGACGTGCGACGAGACGGTGTCGAGGACCGCCAGCGCCTGGGCGTCGTCGCGGCGGACGAGCCAGTCCAGGGTGAGGCCGTCGATGACGACCGCCAGGTAGCGCGCCACCACCGCCGGTGCCACGTCCTGCCGCGCGTCGGGCAAGCTGGTGAGCAGGTGCTCGGCGATCACCCCGGCGTAGTGCTCGTACTGCACCTTGGCCACCTCCGCGAGCTCCGCGTGGCGCAGGCAGTACTGGGTCACCTCGTAGGTCAGCAGGTGCTGCGCCGGATGGGCCGTCACGTGGTCCCAGTAGGCCATGAGGCTGGCCCGGACCGGGTCGGCGTCGCCCTGGGTGGTGCGCAGCGCCTCGCGCGCCAGCGCGGCGGAGCGGTCGACGATCGTCCGGACGACCTCCTCGAACAGGTCCCGCTTCGAGCCGAAGCAGTAGTGGAAGACGCTCAGCGAGGCGCCCGCCTCGGCGACGATGGCACGTGTGGTCGCGCGCGGCACGCCGTCACGCGTCATGACCTCGATCGCTGCGTCCACCAGCTGGGCGCGGCGATCCTCGACGGACATGCGAACCATCGGTTCACCGTACCGCGAAGGTCGGGGAGGTGCCGTCGATGGAGCGGACGGTGCCCAGCAGCGACCGGGCGTCACCGAAGTAGCGGATCCGGTAGGAGCCGGCCGGCGTGCCACGAGGCACGTCCCAGGTGATGGTGATGCGTGAGGCGCTGATCCCGTCGCGCTTCCACCTGAACTTCGTCTCCCAGTCGCCGTCGTCGGCGACCCGCTGCCACGTGGAGCCGACCTTCCGCTCGACGGTGAGGAAGGTGCTGCCATGGCGCAGGTTGTTGTTGGGGTGGGCGCCGGAGAACTCGACCGAGACGGTGTCGCCCACGGCGTACGCAGCCGCAGGTGCGGTGAGCACGGCGCCGAACTGCTTGAACAGGTGCGGGTCGTCGACCACCACCTTGCCCTGGAGCGAGGCGATCTGGCCGGCGGAGCGGTCGCGCTCCTTGGCCCCGAGCGGGGGAGTGGTGCCGGCCTTCATGTGGGCGGCCAGGCCGTGCACGGTCTGCACGAAGGCGGGCAGCTCGTAGCGGCCGAAGAGCGTGCTGGCGCCCTCGTACTCGCCGGCGTCGTACTCCTCGGGCGTGGTCACGTAGTGGGCGTAGGCGTTGGTGTAGCCCTGCACCAGGACCTGGTCGAGGCCCACGCCCATCACCTCGGCCACCGCGCGGCGCAGCCGCAGGCCGGAGACGACGGTGACCTCGGCGGGCATGCCCACGACGTAGAGGTCGCCGACCCGGACCAGCTGCACGGGCAGCTTCTGCTGGACCAGGTCGAGGGCACCGACCGGGAGCAGCACCTCCTTGGGTGACTGGCAGGCCTTGAGCGCGGGGGAGGCGGTGTAGAGGGCGTCGGCGATGAGCTTCACCACCGGGTTGCCGCCGTCCTTGCCCTCCTTGAAGATCGGCAGCCCGCCACCGCCGTCCTCGGTGCTGCCGGCCGCGAAGGCCGCACCGAAGGCGGCCGGGCAGGTGCGGTGCGCCTGCCCGTCAGGGGTGAACTGGCCGTCGACGAGCACGTCGGAGAGGTCGACGTGCACCAGCCGGGAGTCGACGCCGCCGGTGAGGGAGCGCGTGGGTGAGGTGAGCGAGCGCTGCGCGGCGCCGACCATGCGGGAGCCGATGATCCGGGTGTTCTCGAACTGGTCGTCGGTCGGCCCCGTGCCGGGGCGCAGCTCGAGGTTGGGGGACATGTCGCCGGAGTTGGTCTGGGCGAAGGAGGCGACGAAGTCGGGGTCGTGACTCTCGTCGAGGTAGTCGACTCCCTCGTGCTCGTGCTCCCACAGGTAGCCGGCGTAGCCCTTGTTGTCAGGGCTGACGAGGCGGTTGTCGGTGCTCATCGAGGTCGCGTGCACGGCGAACCAGTTGATGACCCCGTCGACCTTGCCGTCGCGCACGACCTGGAGGGTCGTCGAGGCCGTGTCGGTGCCGCCGGCGGAGAAGTGCGCGCGGTCGGCGGCGGGGTTGCGGTCGTACGCCCGTTTCGAGCGGTTGGCGCTCGCGTCCGCGAGCTGGGTGGTCGCCACGCGCAGGTCGGCCGGGGCGAGGTCGGCCTCGGCCCGCTCGGCAGCGGCGACGATCCCGGAGACGGTCGCGCGGAAGGTCTTGTCGTGGAAGCCGAGCGTGGTGATGTTGTAGAGGTTGTGGTGGCTGAAGCCACCCGGGCCGGCGTGCGTGTGCGTCGCGGTCAGCATCACGTTGGCCTCGCCGTAGGTCTCCCCGAACCGGGCTGCCAGGCGCGCGAGCACCTCGTCGCGGACGCTCTGGAAGATCATCCCGACGTCGGCGTTGACGTGCAGGATCCGTCGGCCCGTGGTGCGGTCGACGATCACGAAGGCGCGGGCGCGCTGGCGCATGTGCAGGCCGGTGGAGGTCTGGGCAAGGTCGGCGTAGCCCATCATCCCGGCCTCGGCGGTCTCGCCGGTGACGTCGGCGATGCCGCGGCCGACCAGGTAGGGCTGGGCGGTGGCGGCGCTGGCCGCGTTGGCGGCAGCGGGCGAGCCCCGCTCGGCGGAGGCGACCGGGCCGGTCGCGGCGAGGGCGAGGACCAGCCCGCCGACGACGGCGGCCGCAGTGGTGCGTACGGGGCGGGGACGGGGCGCGAAGCGAGGGCTCACGGGGGACTCCTGGGTCGACGTACGCCTCACTCTGAGGCGTGGATCACATCCGTGGCAAGAGTCTGGGACAAATGACCTGATCATTGGACGCACCCGGCCGGGGCGCCCTCCTGGCCGCACGGCGCCGCACGATTTCGATTCCGGGGGGACCCACCCCTAGACTGCTGGGGTTGCCCCGGCGAGGGAGTTCGACTCCGTGATCGACGTGGCAGGTTCGCGACGCCGTGCCTGACCATGTCATGCGCGGCGTTTCTCGTCTCCGGGGACACCCACCAGACCGGCCGCGGACCTCGCGGTCACGCTGCGAGAGCTGCCCCCACACAGGAGACTGACATGTCCGCTGAGAAGCTGAAGGCCGAGAAGCGCACCGAGTTCGGCAAGGGCGCCGCCCGCCGTCTGCGTGCCGCTGGCCAGATCCCCGCCGTCGTCTACGGCCACGGCAACGACCCGCTCCACCTGGCCCTGCCCGGCCACGCCACGATGATGGCCCTGCGCCACGGTGGCGCCAACGCCCTGCTCGACGTCGACATCGACGGCGACCACCAGCTGGTGCTGGCCAAGGAGGTCCAGGTCGACCCGATCCGTCGCGTCATCGAGCACGTCGACCTGATCGTCGTCGTCCGTGGCGAGAAGGTCACCGTCGAGGTGCCCGTCCTGGTCGTCGGTGAGCCCGGCCCCGACTCCCTCGTGGTCACCGACTCCTCGACCATCCAGGTCGAGGCCGAGGCCACCCACCTGCCCGAGCAGATCGAGGTCAGCGTCGAGGGCGTCACCGCCGGCACGCAGATCCTCGCCTCCGACATCGAGCTGCCGAAGGGCGTCACCCTCGCCGGCGACGGTGACGTGCTGATCGTCAACGTCGTCGCGCAGGCCACCGCTGCGGCCCACGAGGCCGAGCTGGCCGAGTCGCCCGCCGGCCAGGCCGAGGCCGCTGCCGCCGAGGAGAACCCGGCCGAGTGATCCTCGGGCGCGACCGTCACGGTCCGCCCACCCGCCACGGCGCCGCAGGAGATGTTCCTGCGGCGCCGTTGCCGTTCCCGGCCCAGGCGTCCCCGTGGCTCCGGCGGGAGACGACGTGGTCGATACTGGGCCCATGAGTTCTGAGGTGTGGCTGGTCGTCGGCCTGGGCAACCCCGGACCCGAGTACGCGGGTCACCGGCACAACGTCGGCTACATGGTCAACGACGTGCTGGCCGAGCGGATGGGATCGGGGTTCCGCGCCCACAAGACCGGTCGTGCCGACGTCGTCGAGGGCCGGCTCGGTGCCCCCGGGACGCCCGGGCCGCGGGTCGTGCTGGTGCGGCCCAAGAGCTACATGAACACCACCGGTGGTCCGGTCTCCGCCGTCGCGAAGTTCTACGGCGTCGAGCCCGACCACGTCATCGCGATCCACGACGAGCTCGACATCGCCTTCGGCACGCTGCGACTCAAGAAGGGCGGCGGCGACAACGGCCACAACGGTCTGCGCTCGATGCGCGCGTCGCTGGGCACCGGTGACTTCTACCGCGTACGCGCCGGCATCGGCCGCCCGCCCGGTCGTCAGGACGTCGCTGACTTCGTGCTGTCGAACTACTCCACGGCTGAGCGCAAGGAGCTCCCGATCCAGCTCGTGGAGGCCGCCGACGCGGTCGAGAGCCTCATCACCGAAGGCCTCGAGAAGGCCCAGTCCCGGTTCAATTCCTGAGCTTTACCCGATATGGATGAGCGCTCCCGGGGCACTCACCCAATATCGGGCATGTGGCCCGATTCACTCCCCTCCTAGGGTCGGGTAACAGCAGCAGGTCGTGCCGCGTTTGGCGGCGTTGGCACGACACATGGGGGCATGGGGGAATAGCAGTGAGCGTTCGTGAAGCGACAGCGCCTACTCCGACGAGGGCGACGGGTGCGGCCCAACGGGTCGAGGCGAAGAGCCACCGGTCTCACGCACCGAGGCGTGGCGGTGGTCGGCGACATCTCTCGTTCGAGACGGTTGCGTCAGTCCTGGCCATGGCGCTGGTCGCCCTCCTGGTGTCGGCGTCCGCCGACGTCGTGCTGGGGGTGATCGCCTGCTCGCTGGTCGTCCGCTTCTGGTCGGGGCCCACCGACCTCGTGCGACCGGGCCTCCCGCGCCTGAGCCGTGTGCTGCACGACGCAGGGGCGCCGTTCTTCCTGGCCGCAGCGATGGTGACCGTCGGGCTCTGGGGTCGGCCCGAGCTGGTCGCCTCGGCCTGGATCGCCCTGGCCGGCATGGGCGTCACCGCCCTTGCCGTTCTGGCCCGGCACCTCGTCCCGACGCCCCAGCGGGTCGTCGTGGTCGGCTCGGCCGTCGACGTGGCGGAAGCCGCGACGCGATGGGCCGGCAGCCGTGAGGTCACCGTGGTCGGCGGCCTCGTCATCGACGCCGCGGAGCTCGGCGTGGCGCGCCCGAGCACCAGCCTGGTCAAGGGATTCCTCGACCTCTCGAAGGAGATCGACGCCGACGAGCTCATCGGGACCGACCCCGACATGGTTCTCGTCGTGCCGGGGCCGGGCATCGACCCTGAGTGCCTCCGCCGCATCGGGTGGGCGTTGGAGGGCACGCGCACGGCGCTGGCCGTGCAGTCCCAGCTCGACGGCATTGCACCGCACCGCGTCGAGCACACCTCGTACGCGGGGGCGACGATCATGCGCATCAGCTCGAGCCGCCCGGCTGCCCTCCCGCTGGCCCTCAAGGGCGCGCTGGACCGCCTCGTCGGAGCGGTGCTCCTCCTGCTGGCCGGACCGCTCCTGGGGGTTCTGGTCATGGCGATCCGCATCACCTCCGACGGCCCTGGCATCTTCCGGCAGGTGCGCGTGGGCAAGGACGGCTCGCTCTTCGTGATGTACAAGCTGCGCACCATGGCGACGACTGCCGAGGCCGACAAGGCGGCCCTGATGGCCGCCAACGAGGGCAGCGGTGTGCTCTTCAAGATGAGCGACGACCCGCGGGTCACCCCGCTCGGCCGAGTGCTGCGCAGGTTCTCGGTCGACGAGCTGCCGCAGCTGGTCAACGTCATCAAGGGCGAGATGTCCTTGGTCGGCCCACGACCGGCCCTGCCGGAGGAGGTTGCGCAGTACTCCTCGCTCGAGCGTCGCCGCCTGGCCTCCAAGCCCGGCCTCACCGGGTTGTGGCAGGTCTCGGGGCGCTCCGACCTCACCTGGGAGGAGTCGGTCCGGCTCGACAACCACTACACCGAGAACTGGCGCCTCACCGACGACGTCACGATCCTCGCTCGCACCGTCAACGCGGTGCTCGGCTCCCGCGGAGCCTACTGACCAGATCTGGCCCTGGTCCGGCCCAGATCCGTTGCTGCAAGGCCGGTGTCCCGCACGGGGCACCGGCCTTGTGGTGTGCAGCGGCGCTGGGGCGGCCTCGCTCAGACGCCGCGGCCGAATCGGTGGAGCGTGTCGAGCACCCGGCCGGGGGAGACCACCCCCGTGGCGACCAGCAGCGCGACGTAGGCGCGCCACTGGAGCGGATCCTGGCGCAGCGCCCGCCCGGCCCATCGACGGGCCGCGCGACGGTCCGGCCGCCCGGCCTCGCCGAAGGCGATCTGGCCGTAGACGCGGCCCACGCCCTTGCGGTCGGCCCCGATCTCGGGATGCTGCTCGAGCATCCAGTGCAGCGAGGAGATCTTGGTGTCCCAGGTGCGGGTGAAGAAGGAGGCAGCCCCCCACATCACGACGACCAGCGGTTCGTCGACGTGCACGATGTCGCCGAGCTTCACCGAGCGCAGCAGGATGTCCCAGTCCTCGTTCTGGCTGCCCGGGACCTGCTCGTCCACCAGGCCGATGCGGTGGATCAGGGCGTCGCGGTCGAAGAGCAGCGCCGAGGAGTGCAGCATCGCCATCCGCGAGTGGGTGAGGTGCGACAACGTCACCCGGTCGGTGCCGGCCAGGCGCGGGGTGCGTTCGCCGTCGTAGTCGACCTCCATCGCGGTGGTGACCAGGTCGGGCGCACGACCGGTGCGTCGCAGCTCCTCGGCGTGGGCCTCGAGCTGGCGCCGCAGCTTGGCGGGCTTCCACCAGTCGTCGTCGTCGCAGAACGCGACGAACGCGCCGCCCGAGGACAGGATGCCGGAGTTGCGGGCGCCGGCGAGGCCGGGCGTACGCGTGTTGCCCACGATCCGCACCGACCGTCCCGGGGCCGTACGCAGCAGCGACTCGTCGGGCGCGGACTGGTCGAAGACCACCACGACCTCGATCGGCCCGGGGTGGTCCTGGGCGAAGACCGAGTCGATCGCCCTGCGCACCAGCTCGGGACGTTCCCGGGTCGGGATGACCACCGAGACCAATGGCGCTTCCATCGCCGCTCCTCCCATGCCGTGGCGGACCCCGTCCCCCCGGGGCCGGACGTGCGACTCGACCGTGTGGTCGATCCCCGCACCGTCGCGCGCTGGCTGCTTATCATAAGGGCGGCGGAGAGGTCCCGGCCGGGATCTCAATCCGCATCACCGGGGGGATTCCGTGGAAAACACCGTGTCGAGCAGCTCGTCGGTGGACCTGTCCTACTACGGTTCCGTCCTGCGGCGCCGGTGGAAGCTGGTCCTCCTGGGAATCCTCGTCGGGGTCGGTGCCGCGTTCGCGGTGCTCGCGGTGCAGCCCGAGCGGGCGACCTCCTGGGTGGAGGTCGACGTCAACCCCATCGCCGACAACGCGTTCAGCAGCTCCCGCCCTGCCTCGGACCTGCTCGTCCCTGAGACCGAGCAGGCGATGGCGCGTTCCACACGGGTGGTCGACAACGTCGTGGCGGCGGTCGGAGGAGACCTCACGGCCACGGAGGTGAGGGCCAACATGGTGGCCACGCTCCTGGCCGACAGCACCGTGCTCCGCATCGACTACACGGCGGCGACGGCACGCGAGGCCGCGGACGGCGCCCTGCTGGTGGCCCAGGAGTACCTCGACTACCGCTCCTCGGTGGCGCAGGAGCGCATCGACCAAGCAGCCGAGCAGCTCGGGCAGCGCCGTCGTACGCTCGACGGCGAGCTGCGCGAGGCGAACCAGCAGTACGCCAGGGCTGCGCCGGGAAGCCCTGCGCGGGCTGCTGCGGACGCCCGTCGCCAGTCGATCAGTGGCGACCTGACCTCTGTCAACAGCCAGGTCAACCAGCTCCGGGCGATCAGCACCAGTGGCGGCACGATCATCAGCCAGCCCGACCCGGAGCGCGCGGTGCTCAGCCCCAACCGAGGCATGACGGTGGTCAGCGGCGTCCTGGGCGGGCTGCTCCTCGGGCTGGTGCTGCCCTTCGTCGGGAACGTCTTCGACCGACGGGTCCGCGGCACGCACGACGTGACCCGCTCCGGTGCCGGCCCGGTGGTCGCGACGCTGGAGGACCCGACCGCGACCGTGCCTGCGGAGCTGGACGAGGCGGACCAGCTGCGCGCGCTGCGCGAGCGGTTGCTGGCCGCAGGGGCGTCGAGCCAGGCGGTCGTGGCCGTCACCGACCTGGGTACGCGCACCGGAGGTCCCACCGACGTCGCGGCCAACCTGGCCGTCGCCTTCGCCGACGCAGGCAAGGAGACGACCTTGGTCCTGGCGGGTTATCCGACCGTGTCGTTCGCCCAGGTCGTGGAGGCCCTCGACCTGGTCGAGACGGGCTACGGCCACCACTCGCGGTACTTCCACAGCAGGCTCGTCGACTCTCTGACGGTCGTCGTCCCGGCACCGCGCGCCGCACGCGTCTCGGACGCCGACATGGTCGCGACGCTCCTCCTCAAGGCCCGAAGGAGTGCCGTGACGGTCGTCGGAGTCCCTGCGGGGGGAGGTCAGTCCGTCCGGCTCACGGCGGCCCGACTCGCTGACCACGTGGTGCTGGCGGTCGCGGCGGCGTCGACGAAGCTCGAGGAGCTCTCCGGAGTCGTGACCGAGTTCCGGGCCGTGGGAGCGGTCGTTCACGGCACCGTCCTCGTGCCCGCCAGTCGTGTGCTCCAAGGAGATCCCTCCGTGGTGCCGCCCGCCCCGGTGGAGGAGGAGCCGAAGGACGAGGACGGGCACGACGGGACCGACGAGGAGAAGGAGCCAGGCCCGCAGGCGGCCCCTCCCTCAGCAGTTGGGGCGGACGGCGGGCCGGTAGGCGTCGACCGCCCATGAGTCGCCCTCACGCACCAGCGTGAGGATGTTGCGGGTCCGGGGGCGAGGCGGACGGCTGTTGGGCACCTCGCCGCCGTTGGCGTCGAGGACCCTGACCGACGAGTTGTCGACGCAGGCGCGGACGACGACCTGGTCCGGGTCTCTCGTCGCGCTGACGACGTCCTGGCGGACCACGACGGGGCGCCCGTCGATGCGCCAGCCGTTGACCTGGTACTCGGCGGCCGTGTTGAGCATCTCCTCCAGCGCAGCCCCCGTCACGCCGGGCAGCGGTGCGGTCGACTCCACGTCGGTGCCGTCCGGCTGACCGAGCACCTTGCCGAAGGTGTCGAAGAAGGTGTCGCTGCCCTTCTCGACGGCTGCGAGCGTGACGTCCGGGAGGTCGGCAGGGGACACGGACGTACCCGGGGCGGCAGGCTCGGAGGGCGGTGCGGGTGAACCGTCCACTGCCGCGGAGGTCGTCGTGCCCGGACCGTCGGTCGCGGGACGCGGCGAGTCGGAGCACCCGACCGCGGTCACGAGCAGGGCCAGGGCGAGCGCCCCGGTGACCGCTCGAACGCCGCCGGGCCGGCCGCTGCGGGCCGGGTCGTGGACATCCATGCGAAACCCCCTCCAGAGAACGAACCTGTCGGGACGACCGGTTCGGACATTGCTGGTCATGCTAGGGCCACCGCGGCCCCTCCGGAGGGCTCGGGGCCACGCTGCGGACGCCGATTCCGGAGGGCTTCCCGCGGACCTACCGAATACTCGGGAAAACGGACTGCATCCCGTCTACACGCCCGAACGCGCCCATAGCATCGCCAGCGTCCCGTCAGGGGACTTGGCCCGGCGAATGTCAGCCTCGCCGGGCAGCGCTCAACCGGGGGTCAAGTGTCTGTTGTCAGGCGTGCCGTTGCCACTGCCGTCTCCATCGCCGTCGGCGGTGGGGACATCAGCGCTCCACAACGTGCGGCCTGCGTTCGAAGGACCTTCCGGGTCGACCCGCCGAGGCGGCCGGGAAGAGCAGGCGTGGGCAGACCTGGGTCGACGAGAAAGAGGAACGGAAGATGAGTCCACGACTGAAGCGCATGGTGGTCGCCATGTCGCTCACGGCCCTGGTGGCCGTACCGGGAGCAGCGCTCGCCGCCCCCGTGGCACATGCCGGGACGGTTGCTGCCGGCGCGCCGGCACCCGCCGAGGTGATCGGCGACGCGCCCGGGACCGCAGCCGCCTCCTGCTTCGAGGTCAAGCAGCTCCGTCCCTCGGCGCCCGACGGCGTCTACTGGCTCTACACGTCGCGCCTCACCCAGCCGATGCAGTTCTTCTGCGACCAGACCACCGACGGTGGCGGCTGGGTGCTCGTGGGCAAGGGGCGCGAGACGTGGAAGCAGGACCACTCCGGCCAGAACGGTGTCGCGGCGGACGGCAACACGACAGCCGCGATCCGCACCCCGGGACCCGGAAGCTCCCTCAACGTCGCCGTGCAGCTCGACGTGCCCACGGTGGACGGACTCCTGGACGGGGCCCCCGTCAGCTCCCTCTCCAGCGGCAACTCCGGCGACGGGGTCCGGCTGCGCCGGGCCCTCGACAGTGACGGCCTCCTGTGGCAGGAGGTGCGGACCCGCTACCGCAGCATGAGTGGCTGGTCGTGGAGCATCCTGGGGGCTGAGCACCCGCTCAGCGGCTCCACCATCGGAGGGCTCTCCTTCAGCAACGGCACCAACACCAACTACGGCACCAGCCAGCTCCACAACCGCGTGACCACCACGGGTGGCTCCGGCCGTGGATGGCGCTACGGGTTCCGCTACGGGAGCATGGTGACCGGTCAGAACAACTCGACCACACACCTGTGGGCGCCCACGAACGGTGGGGGCAACGCGGCCCCCTACACGCAGGTCTACCTGCGCCCCCGGGTCCTGTCGTCCTCCTTCCAGGCTGTCGGTGACAGCGGCACGCCCGCACGGGAGAAGCCGCGGTCGCTGCGTGACACCGCCGACGTGATGCCGTGGGGTGTCTCCGGCACCCGGGGCAGCACCTCGTCGGAGTTCAACAAGGAGGTCCAGGCCTTCGCCGAGGCTGACGGCGTGATGTATGTCGGCGGCAACTTCCGTTACGTCCAGCGGGACAACGGTGGCACCGGGCGCGTGGAGCAGTCGTTCCTCGCAGCGTTCGACAAGTCGACAGGGGAGTGGATCAGCTCGTTCCGGCCCCAGCTCAACGAGCAGGTCCACTCGCTCGCGGTCCTGCCCGACGGGACCGTCGTCGCCGGCGGTGCCTTCAGCCAGGCCAACGGCAGGGCGGAGACTGCCCTGGTCGCCCTCGACCCGGTCTCCGGCGCGACGCGGCCCGACTGGAACGTCCGGGTGGAGAACCGGGTCACCGGCAGCCCGCTGCGCATCATGACGCTCGACTACCGCGACGGACACCTCTACCTCGGCGGTGGACTGACCCACCTCGCCGGTGGGAGCGCGCCCACCACCTACCGCTACGCGAAGAACGCGGCGCGCATCTCCGTCCCCGGCTACACCCCCAGCAACGGGTGGAACCCTGACTTCAACGGCACGGTCTTCGACCTGTCGCCGTCCGCCTCCGCGTCGAAGCTCTACTCCGCGGGATTCTTCACCACGGCGGTCGGTGAGACAGCGACCAACGCGGCCGTCGTGTCGACGGGAACGACCGCCACCCTCCTCTCGAGCGGATGGAACCCCGTGTGGGCCGCTCCGAAGAGCTACCAGATGACGATCGTCGAGGGCGACGCCAACCGCTTCTACTCCGGTGGCTCCGAACACCTCGTCTTCGGATTCGACCAGACGACCTACGCCCGCACCAGCGGGACCATCTCGAAGAGCTTCGGCGGCGACACCCAGTCGTCCGACAGGTCCGACGACGGCCTGCTCTTCTTCGGGAGCCACGCCAACGAGTTCATCTACAACAACGCCTTCTCGTGGCCCAACCTCACCAGCGGCTGGAACCGTGCCGACAACGTCAAGTGGCTCGGCGTGTGGGACGCCTCCACCGGCGACTACGTCCCGGACTTCAGCCCCACGCTCAACATGCGTGCCGGCAGTGGCATCTGGGCGGTCGAGGTCGACTCGACCGGCAAGGTGTGGGCGGGCGGAGACGTGACGTCGGTCGGCACCCCCAACGGCGTGAGGTGGTCCGGCGGATTCGCCCGCTTCCCACGCAGCGACTCCACGGCTCCGGGAGCTCCCGGCAACCTGCGGCGTACCGCCAGCACGGCGAGCACGGTGACGCTGGGCTGGAACGCTGCCCCCGGTGGTCCGGCGAGGTACCAGGTCCTCCGTGACGACCGGGTCGTCGCCGTCACCAACGGCACCCAGACCTCCCTCGTGGTCCCCCGGGGCGACTCAGGACGGTTCTTCGTGCGGGCGGTCGACGCGGCCGGCAACGTGGGCGCCTCGACCTCCGTGCTGAACCTTGACGACCTGCCGGTGAACCAGGCGCCGTCGGCGACCTTCACCAGCGGCGTCGAGGGCCTGACCGTCTCTCTCGACGCTGCCGGATCGACGGACCCGGACGGTTCGATCGTCTCCTACGAGTGGGACTTCGGCGACGGATCGACAGGTTCGGGGAGCACGGCGTCGCACACCTACACAGCCGCCGGCGACCACACGGTGCGCCTCACCGTGACCGACGACGCCGGCGCCACCGGGGTCACGCAACGGACCGTCAGGGTCGCCGAGCCCTCCACCGTCACCACCGAGGTGGTGTCGTTGGGGTCGGAGTGGAAGTGGCGTTATGAGGCGGATGCTCCGGCGGCGGACTGGAGGAGTGATCCGCAGCGGTCGGCTGGGTGGTCGAGCGGTGTGGGGACGTTGGGGTGGGGGACGACGCCGTTGGGGACGAAGATCGATGATGCGTTCCCGACGACGAGCTCGCGGCCGTTGACGGCGTACTTCACCCAGCGGGTGGAGATCGACGATGCCTCGAGGGTCACTGAGCTGGTGCTGGACTCGTGGGCGGATGACGGTGCGGTGTTCTACGTCAACGGCACGGAGGTGGCGCGTCGGAACATGCCGACGGGCACGGTGGGGCACGGGACGTACGCGGTGGCGGCGCGGCAGACGGCGGCGGCGAAGGCTGATCCGGTGCGGGTGTCGGTGCCGGTGGGTCTGTTGCGGGACGGGGTGAACCTGGTCGCGGTGGAGACCCACCTGAACTTCCGGGGCACGCCCAACGTCTCCTTCGACATGTCGATCACCAAGACCGTGGAGAACCGTCCGGCGAACCTGACTCCGACGGCGGTGTTCGACGCCGACTCCGCCGACCTCGTCGCGCGGTTCGACGCCAGCGGTTCCACGGACCCGGACGGTTCGATCGTCTCCTACGAGTGGGACTTCGGCGACGGCACGACTGGTTCCGGGGTCACGGCCTCGCACGCCTACGCCGCCCCCGGTGTCTGGACCGTGACGCTCACCGTCACCGACGCTGGGGGCAAGACCGCCTCCGCGTCGCTCCCGGTCACCGTCGGCTCCCTGCCGACCGTCACCGAGGTGGTGTCGTTGGGGTCGGAGTGGAAGTGGCGTTATGAGGCGGATGCTCCGGCGGCGGACTGGAGGAGTGATCCGCAGCGGTCGGCTGGGTGGTCGAGCGGTGTGGGGACGTTGGGGTGGGGGACGACGCCGTTGGGGACGAAGATCGATGATGCGTTCCCGACGACGAGCTCGCGGCCGTTGACGGCGTACTTCACCCAGCGGGTGGAGATCGAGGATGCCTCGAGGGTCACTGAGCTGGTGCTGGACTCGTGGGCGGATGACGGTGCGGTGTTCTACGTGAACGGCACGGAGGTGGCGCGTCGGAACATGCCGACGGGCACGGTGGGGCACGGGACGTACGCGGTGGCGGCGCGGCAGACGGCGGCGGCGAAGGCTGATCCGGTGCGGGTGTCGGTGCCGGTGGGTCTGTTGCGGGACGGGGTGAACCTGGTCGCGGTGGAGACCCACCTGAACTTCCGGGGCACGCCCAACGTCTCCTTCGACATGGTCGCGACGCTGACCACCAACGAGTGAGCACCGAACGCCCGAGAACAGGTAGAGCGGGAGGACAGGTGAGGGGAGTGCGGGGATGAGGGAGCTGCGGGGGCCGCGAAGGATCGCGGCCGAGTCAGTCTTCGCCCTCCGTCGCGCCTGGTACCGCGTGCGGTTCCCGGGGCTGACGGTCGGCAAGGACGTGCGGTTCGTCGGACGGATCCGGGTGCGGGGAGGCACGAAGGTCGTCCTCGGCGACCGCGTGAGGGTCCGGAAGCTCGTCCGGATCAACGGCGGTGGCGTGGTCCACGTCGGCCCCGACACGCTCCTCAACGGATGTTGGATCATGGCGTCCACCTCGGTGGAGATCGGAGCCAGGTCCTTGGTGTCGGACGCCGGGATCCTCGACACCGACTACCACAACCTGGACCCCGAGCGGCGGCACGATCCGCCGACCGACCGCACCCGGGCACCGGTCGTGCTTGGCGAGAACGTCTGGCTCGGGTCGGCCTCGATGGTCCTGAAGGGGTCCACCATCGGGCGGGACAGCGTCGTCGCCGCCGGCGCCGTCGTCCGGGGCGAGGTGCCCCCTCGGGTGGTCGTCTCGGGCAACCCGGCCACCGTGGTGAAGAAGTTCGCCGACGGGCCGGTGACCCACCGTGCCGAGCCACACGCCAATGAGCCACAGCCCAGCGAGCCACACAGGACCGATGCACCCGACACGAAGGATGGAACCCATGGATGACCGCCAGCAGCTGGAGAACTACTTCGCGACGGTGGACGAGGCCCAGCTCCGGTTGAAGGCGACCAAGCCCTCCGACAGCCGTCTGCGCGTGGCCGCCAAGCGGTTGGTCCCGATGGATCGACGCAGCCAGGCGCGGATGGCGGTCACCAACGCCGTCCGTCCGCTCGAACGTCGCAAGGCCGCCCGGATCGAGGCCACCACCCCGCGCCTGCGTCTCCACCTGGGGTCTGGCGGAGAGCACAAGGAGGGCTGGATCAACGTCGACTGCGTCGGCGACCCGGTCGAGCTCGCCTGGAACCTGGCGCACGGCATCCCCTTCGGTGACGCCTCAGCCGAGGCGATCTTCCACGAGCACCTCTTCGAGCACATCCCGCTGCGCGCTGGCGTGGGCCTGATGGACGAGTGCTTCCGTGTGCTGAAGCCCGGAGGGATCCTCCGGGTGGGCGTGCCCGACGCCGGAGCACTGATCCGTTCCTACGTGGGTGACGGGGAGTACGTCGACGCCCTGCACCCCGGACGCCCGACCGGGCTGATCGCCGTGCAGGAGCTCTTCTACTGGCACGAGCACGTCACCATGTTCGACGACGAGACGTTGGCCATGGTCTTCCGTGCCGGAGGCTTCCCCGACCCGGTACGCCGCAAGTACGGCGACACGGACCTCGAGTGGGTGCCCGACACCGACACCCGTGCCTCGCAGACGCTCTACATGGAGGCGCGCAAGCCGCTCGGCTGAGCTCGGACCTGCGTCGGTCAGGCCCGCGCCCGAAGCTGGTCGAGTCGCAGGTGCTTGCGGTCGGCGACCAGGTACGACCCGAAGGCGAGTCCGCCGACGGCGATGCCGACGACCAGCGACGTCGTGGTCGCGCCCAAGGAGGCCACGACGGCCAGCTGGGGGGCCGCGACGCAGGCGGCCAGGGCCAGGAGCACGCGCAGCACCGGGCGCCAGGGCAGTCGTACCCCGGTGGTGCGATGCACCTGGACCGAGGCCAGCACCGTGTCGAGCAGCATGCTGGCCACCCACGCCACGGCGGCACCCTCGATGCCCCAGTGCGGCACGAGCGCGACGTTGGCGGTGACGTTCACCGCCACCACGACGGTCTTGTTGACCATCACCAGCCCTGCCCGGCCGGTCATGACCAGGAGCGTCTGGACGTTGCCGGCCCCGACCAGGACCAGGGCGCCCACGCACAGCAGCGCCATTGACAGGCGGGCGTCCCCGAAGTCGCCCCCCAGCCAGCCCAGGACGACGGGGGAGAAGATCGCCAGGGTGAGGTAGACGGGTCCCCCCAGGACCAGGGCCCACCCCGCCGTGGCGGAGTAGAGCTCGGTCAACGTCCGACGGTCGTCCTGGGCCACCAGAGCGCTGAACCGGGGTCCCACGGCGATGCGCAGGGCCGTCACGACGATGAAGCCGGCGAAGACGAAGCGCGCGGCTGCGCCGTACATCCCCGCGGCCGCAGCGCCGGCGAGGGCGCCCACGATGAGCACGTCGGCCCAGATCAGCGTCTGGTCCAGCCCGTTGGAGACGGTCCGAGGCGTGGCGAAGGCCAGGATGCGGCGGACGAGAGCACGTGGAGGCAGCGCGCCCGCGCCGCGCCGTGAACGGCGTCGTGCCACGACCGCGAGGACCACGCTCGCGACAGCGGCACCCGCTGCCCAGGGCACCGACCAGGCCAGCACGACCGCGACCGTGCCCGTCCCGAGGGCGCCGACGGCCAGCAGCACGATCCGCAGGGAGGGGACGAGGGTCCGGTCGATCAGGGCGAACGGATAGACGGTGCCCAGGGCGCGCGTGCCGGCGACCGCGATGGTCAGGAGGACTGCTGCGACCAGGAAGGGGGCCGCCACGTCGACCGCCTCCCGCACCGGCGACGAGCTCGACGCCCCCGCGGCGAGCCACCGGCTCACCGCGTACCACCCCAGGACGAGCAGGCAGGACCAGGCGAGCCCGATGACGAGGAGGGTCGCCAGGGCCGGTCTGACGAGGTCGGGCTCCTGGAGCCGGAGGCGGGGGACGAGCCAGATGGCCGTGGTGTCGAGGCCGAGCGAGCCGATGCTCAACGCGATGGTGAAGATCGCGACGACCTGCAGCACCACGCCGGCACCCTCCACACCCAGCGTGCGGCCCAGCATGATGACGAAGGCGAAGCCCAGCAGGGCACTCAGCGCGGAACCGACGAGGACGACGGCAGCACCCCGTGCAGCGCGCCCCAGTTCTGCGTTCGGGGTTTCTCCAGCGGTGTCTTCAACGGTCGTGATGGCGGCGTCCCTCCCATGTCGTGACCCGTTCAGTGAGTCATCCCCGCGCGCCGTGGCCGCTGCCTATAGTACAAGCGCAAGCACCCCCTGCCCCGACTTCGAGGTCCCTGTGAGCACTGTGGCGTCCCCGCGATCCGGTGGTGGGACGCCGCGGGCACGGCCCTTGCCGGCCTGGCCGTTCGTCGCTCTCTTCGCGCCCTTCCTCGTGTGGTGGGCACTCGGCATCTCCGACTCGGTGTGGATCCTCGCAGCCCTGGTCATGGCCTACCACCTCTTCTCCCACGGCGGCGTCCGCGCGCCACGGGGCTTCGGCATCTGGCTGCTCCTGATGGCCTGGATCACCGTCTCGACGCTGCGGGTCACCGCCGCCGACGACCTCATCGGTGCGGTCTACCGCCTCGCGCTCTACTACTCGCTGACCGTGCTCTTCCTGTACGTCTACAACGCGCGTACGACCTTGACGGTGCAGCGGGTGACCGGCGTGCTGACCCTCTGGTTCGTCACCCTGGTGATCGGTGGCTACCTCGGGATCCTCTTCCCGGCGGTCGAGTTCGCCACGCCGATGAGCCGGGTGGTGCCCGGAGGGTTGCTCGACAACCCGATGATCCGCGACATGGTGGTGAAGGGGTTCTCGGAGTTCGACGACGGCTACTTCCAGCTCGAACCCCGCCCCAACGTCCCGTTCCTCTACACCAACAACTGGGGCAACGTGTACTCGTTGCTGCTGCCGGTCGTGGCTGTCCACATGTTCTCCCTGCGGGGGAGCCCACGCTTCTGGCCGGTGGCACTCCTCTTCCCGATCTCGGCCGTCCCCGCGCTCCTCACCCTCAACCGCGGCATGTTCATCGGGATCGGCGTGACCTTGGTCTACGTCGCCGTCCGGCTGGCCCTGCAACGACGGTTCATGGCCATCCTGGGCGTGATGGGGCTGGGGTTGCTGGCGCTGGTGCTCTACAACGTGCTCCCGATCGCCGAGCGCCTGGACAACCGTCTGCCGCCCGAGGGCAACAGCACGACCACCCGGCTCAGCCTCTACGAGCAGGCACTGGGGTTGGTCCCCGGCTCGCCGATCTTCGGCTACGGAGGCCCGCAGCCACCGGCCAACCCCTTTGAGGCGCCGGTCGGCACCCAGGGCTACATCTGGATGCTGCTGGTCTCGTTCGGCCCGATGGCCGTGCTGCTCTTCATCAGCTTCTTCGCGGTGGCGATCCTCAAGGTGGCCGGTCGTCCCGACCGGCTGGGCATCGCGTTCAGTGCCGTGCTCGTCGTGGGCCTGGTCGAACACCTCTACTACGGACTGCTGCCCAACGGACTCGCCGTGATGCTGCCGGTGGCAGCGCTCGTCTTCAGGGACGAGGTCTCCGGTGCTCCACCGGGTCAGGGGGAGCCGGTCCAGTTGAGCGACCGGCCCAACGCGGACTCCAGGGCAGCGTTGCGAGGGGCGTAGAAGGCAGCCAGCTCGGCGCGGACGCGGTCGTCGTCGATCGCTGACGGGGCGATGCCGTTGAAGGCCGAGGTGTCGGGCAGCAGGTGGCGCGGCAGCTCGAGGAAGTCGCAGACGGTGTCGAAGGTGCCCTGCACGTCGGCGTACAGGTCCTCGCTGCGCAGGACCAGCAGCTGGTCGCGGGGGAAGACCGACCACCAGTTCTCCAGCGAGGGCAGGTAGATCCCGCGGGACCGGTAGGTGTACCAGTCGTGTGCCTCGCTGTAGTAGCCGCGGTCCGAGGCCATCCGTTCTGCCTCACCCTCGAGGCGGTCCGCCTCGGCGGCCAGCGCGTCGGTGAAGCTGAGCGGCTCCACGCCGTTCTTGCGGCGCTCGTGGTAGTGCGACCACGCCCGCTCCACCGGGTCGCGCAGCAGCGCGATCGCCTTCACCTGCGGCGCCACGGCGTGGACCTCGGGCGCGACCCGGTGGTCCCACAGGTAGTAGGGGGACGCCTCGCCGCTCACCGGTCGGTAGCCGAGACGCCGACGGCTCAGCTCGCGATGGGCCTCGGTGTGGAAGTGGGACCGGTACCAGTCAGGGCCGCGGTGCAGCTCCTTGAAGAAGTAGTCGGTGCTCTTCTTGCCCCTGCTCTGGGGGAAGAGCCCTCGCACGCCCGGGTGCATCAGCAGGTAGTTGAAGAGCGACGTGGTGCCTCCGCGCTTCGTGCCGATGATCAGGAAGTCGGGCGCCGGGCGTTGCGCGACCGTCGCTCGGGCGTAGGCCCGGGTGGTCACGTTCGCCCCGTCCTTGAGCCAGCGCGGCGAGCGGTCCTTCAACGCGGAGAGGGCTGCCATGGAGGGATCCTAGGGGTTGGTGACGGTGTCGCGGAGGAGTCGACCAGCGGCGGCGAGGATGGCGTCGAGCTGCTCCCGCAGCATCCACTCCTCCTGCCACCCGCCCTCGCCCAATGCATGGGCCAGCACGCGTTCGGCCAACGCGGCCGCGTAGACGGCCAGGACGGTCGACCGGTCCGACGGCGCGATGCCGAGGGCTCGGAGCATCGGTGTCGCGTCGTCCAGCGCCCTCATCACGGTGGCCGCCTCCCAGCGCTCGCCGTGCTGCTCCTGACGTGCCCCCACGGCCCAGTGCAGGGAGTCCAGACCGGCCGGCGCCTCCCGCTCGCTGGTCTCCCAGTCCCAGACCCACAGGGTGCCGTCGTCGTCCCGGGCGCAGTTCCACGGCACGAAGTCCCCGTGCCAGCGGGCGGCCACGGGCAGGTGGCTGGGCGAGGCCAGGGCTTCGCGCAGCAGCGCCCGGGCGGTGGCCACCGACGCGTCGCCCGGATGGGCGGAGGCGAGGGAGTCGAGTCGCCCCGCCAGGGCACGGCACGTCCCCGTGGTCGCGGCGGTGCTGCGGCCGACCACCGGGAAGAGGTCATGCACCTCGACAGGGCTCGGGGGGCGCCGGCGCACTCCGGCCCCACGGACGTCCGGGGGCAGGGGAGCCGCCACGACGGCGGGCTGCCCGTAGTAGTCCTCCTCGGTGCGCAGAGCGGGGACGCGCGTGACCCGGAGCTGTCCTGCCAGGTCACGCAGGGCCGCGGCCTCACGGCGTACACCCTCGGCGGAGAGGGGCTCCCACGCGAACTTGGCCAGGCCCCGCGGGGCTCCCCGGCGGTCCAACAGCTGGAGGGTCGCCTTGCGGTTGGTGTTGAGGTTGACCCTCCAGGTCGCGGTGAGGTCGGGTTCGCCGAGGCGGTCCCGTAGCAGGGTCATGGGGGTGAGGGGAGTCCGACCGAGATCGGCACGAGCCTGCAGCAGGACGCGCTGGGAGACCAGGGGCAGTCCTGCCCAAGCTCCCGCAGTGAGTGCCGTACGCCGCGCGTGCGCCGCGGCCGGCAGCAGCGCACGGTAGTTGCCGACCGCGCGGGCCCCGAGGGCACGTGGGCCGTCGGGCACCAGAAGTCTGGCCCGGGAGAGTGAGGGGATGGCTCGGTAGCCCTCCAGCGTGCGCCACCCGTTGCCCGGGTCGTGGTGGCGGGCGACCACGACCTCACCGGTGGCCAGTGCGGGCGCCCACAGCTGCTCGACGACTGCTTCCAGACCCTCCCCGGCAGCGCTCCCCGCGGGCGCGTTCACTGGCATCTCGGTCCCCTCCCAGGCACCCCTCCGACGCACGGAGCCGTGCTCGGCGCTCACAGTAGCGCCGAACACGGCTCCTCGGCGGCCGGACCGCCTGGTGACCGGTGGTCGTCAGGACCGGGGCACCCAGGTCCTGACGTAGTCGACCTCCATGGCCGTCTTGTCGGGCGACCAGTCGGTGGTGGAGTCAGGCAGTCCGCCCCACTGGCCACCCAGCTGGAGGTTGATCCGCAGGTTCCAACGGTCGCCCACGTCGTAGTAGGCGCTGTACCAGCTCGGGTTGGCGTTGGTGTACTCGGCGGTCTTGACGCAGTCGACCCACATCACGATCTTCCCGGGGGTCTTCTCCATCGTGTAGGTGTGCCACCCGGTCGCGGAACCGGGGAGCTCGGAGAACCGCTTCGAGCGCACCGACTGCTTGTGGGTCGAGCCGTACTCGGTGTGGATGGTGTGGTGGACCGAGGCCCTGCCCGCCTGCGCGTCGCGTCCGTAGGTCTCGACGAGGTCGATCTCACCCGCCTTGCCGTCGACGGGTCGGAGCCAGAGCGGAGCGGCCCACATGCCCTGCTCCAGCGGCACCTTGGCGCGGACCTCCGCGCGGAAGTACGAGGGCAGGGTGTACTTGCCGATCGTCTCGACGTAGCCCGAGGTGAAGTTGCGACTGCGGTAGGTCTCCTTCCTGGCCTGGATCCGGAGGCGCCCGTTGGTGACGCTCACGTTGCGGGATCGCAGGTAGGAGTCCTCGTTGGAGGCGTAGGTGTCGTTCTTGACGTTCCAGACGTTCGGGTCCAGCCCGGTGAACTCCTCGGTCAGGTCCGGGGTCCAGCTGCTCGAGGGTGTGCAGCCCGACGTCGGGGGCGCCGCAGCCGAGCTCGGGGCGGGCATCGCGATCCGGAGCACCGGGCTCTTGACGCCCTCACTGCCGAGCAGGACCCCGGTGCCGGCCCTGTTGACCTCGAGGGACTCGCCGAGTGAGCGCTTCGGGAGGTTGACCACGGACGGGGTGTCGGTGAAGGAGGAGTAGACGAACGCCTGCGTGTAGCTGCCCAGGATGATCGTCTTGCCGTCAGGGGAGAACGAGCCGGCAGTGATGTTGGCCGGCGCGTCCGCGATACGGGTCAACTTGTTGGGCGACGAGTTCGACAGCTTGGCCGGGGCGGCGTAGACGCCTGCACCCTGTTGCGCCTTCGTCACGATGTAGAGGCGGCCCGTCCTCGGGTGCACGAGGATGGACTCGGCGTCGTGCGCCCGGTCGGGGTAGGTGAAGTTGAACCGGGTCGACGTGACCTTGACGGTCCTGCCCTTGCGGGGGATCTTGCGGGGCTCGGTGAATCGGTAGACCTGGACTGCGCTGCGCCGACGGGCGTTGTCACCCACGTCGCCGACCCAGATCCTGTGGCCAGGCCCTGACGAGATGTCTTCCCAGTCGCGGGCCCTGGCGCCTCCGAGGCGGACGACGGCCCGTGTCCGGCCCTTCTTGTTGACGGCGAAGACCCGGTTCGTGTCGCCGCTGTCGTTGTGGGTCCAGAGCATGGGCCGCGGGTACGTGCTCCGGGCGAGACCGCTCGACTCGACGATCTTCCGGTCGCTGAGCCTGCGCTCCACCTGGTGGGAGACAGCGCTCCCCGACGGGCCGTTGGCGGTGTGGGGAGAGGCGGTGGTGGGCGCGGTGGCGCCCATGGTCATGGCGGATCCAGCGAGAAGCGTCAGCCCGAGTCCGCGGAGAGCAGTGCTCTTGAGCACGTGCGATCCCTTTCTGTGTGCTGGCGGCCATCGCGCAGAGGGCGCGGACGACTACCTCCGGAACGCATGCCTCGTGTCTGGCACGCGGAGCAGGGCGATGGGCAGCCCCTGTGATGGCGCGAGGACGAAGTCGTCCGTCGTTGGCGGCCCGCTCCGTCGGCGATTCGCCGCTTGGGGCCGTGGAGCCTTCTTCGGCTCTCGATGACGCCGGGGTACCAGCCGGCTTGTACCTACTTGTACCCACGACGGTAGGTGACAAACCCCCTTTGCGCCATCCCCGAAATACCTGATGATGGGTATTGAATCGGGGGGCGGTCTCTGCTGGAGGAAGAACGCGTGATATCGGGTCGTTCGTCCCGGGGAGCATGACCCGATCAGGTCATGCTCGCGCGGCCGCGCGACCGAGTCCCGTCGAGGCGCCTTCGGCGCTGGGTAGGCTGCGTCGCGTGAGCACTGAAACCCCCGGAAGCCGGATCCCCGCCGTTGCCCGTTCCGACGACCACGCGTTCGCGGTGTGGGTGGCCGAGCAGGCGGGCCGGCGACTGCTCGAGGTGCGGGAGCAGGGGCTGGAGGGCAAGGCCCTCAAGGACGCCGGTGACGCCGCGGCCCAGGAGGTCATCGCCGCGCTGCTCGCCGAGCACCGGCCCGACGACCGCGTCCTCTCCGAGGAGGCCATCGACGACAAGGCCCGCCTCGAGGCTGACCGCGTGTGGATCATCGACCCGCTCGACGGCACGCGTGAATACTCCGAGCCGCCGCGGGACGACTGGGCCGTGCACGTGGCGCTGTGGGAGAAGGGCGAGCTCACCGTCGGCGCGGTCGCCCAGCCCGCGCTGGGGGAGACCTTCAACACCGGCATCCCGTCGGTGGTGCCGCCGCGTACGTCCGCCCGCCCGCGCATCGCCGTCTCGCGCTCGCGCCCGCCGGCCTTCGTCGAGGCCCTGGCCGCCGAGCTCGACGCCGAGCTGGTGCCGATGGGCAGCGCCGGCGTCAAGGTGATGAGCGTGGTCCGCGACGTCGCGGACGCCTACGTGCACGCCGGCGGCCAGTACGAGTGGGACAACGCCGCGCCCGTGGCCGTGGCCCGCGCCGCCGGCCTCTTCTGCTCGCGCGTCGACGGCTCCGAGCTCGTCTACAACAAGGACGACGTGCAGCTGCCCGACCTCATCGTCTGCCGACCCGAGCTGGCCGAGTCGATCGTCGACTTCGTGCGCCGCCACGGCACCGACTGACGACCCAGGACATGCAGAACGCCCCGCCCGGCTGAGCCGGACGGGGCGTTCGTCATGAAGGGGTGCAGCTCGACGCGCCCCCCACCCGGAGGCGGGGGGCGCGTCACTGAAGAGGGATGACCTCGATCAGCGGGTGGTGAGGATCCGGCCGGCCTGGGTGCCTGTGTGTCGCCCGGGCCGGATGCTCGGGATCAGTACCTGATCGTGGAGCCCTCTGCCACGCGCTGGGCGTACGCCTTGTTGCCCGGGACGATGAAGCGGAAGTAGGTGCGCTTGCGCTTGGCGGGGAGCGTCACCGAGAAGCGGCTCTTCTTGTTGGTCTTCAGCGTGCGGAACTTCTTCCACTTCTTGCCGACCTTCTTCTGGATGACGATCTTCTGCTTCGCGTACTTCGGGGAGACCTTGCCGTTGATCTTGGTTCCCTTGGGGTTCTTGATCGTGAGCTTGCGGGCCACCTTGATGGTCAGCGCCTTCGAGTTGCTGGCGGAGTAGCTGTCGTAGGAGCTCGCGCCGCCCTTGTAGATCACGCGGTAGGTCGTGTTCTTGCTGGGCACGACGTCGGAGAAGCTGATGAAGCCGCTCGCCTTGACGGTGCGGATCGTCTTGTAGGCGGCGCCGGCGACGCTGGCCTGCAGGTCGACGTCGCCGTAGAAGACCGACCCGCCGTCCGGCGTCTTCACCGACGCCTGGAGGTAGGGCTTGTAGCTCCCCTTGTACTCGATCAGGGTGCGCGAGGCACCGATCTCGGTGACGGTGGTGTAGGAGGCGGCGTGAGCCGGTGCGCCTGCCAGGGCAACGGGGGCAAGGCCGAGGAGGGCGGCCGAGACGAGCCCGGCAATGGTGCGGTGAAGTCGCATGGAACGAAGAACCTTTCGAGATGGGCACGGGCCGAGCTGAAACGGCCGAGGGCGTCATACCCCATCGTCTCGTTCTCCAACCGCGCGCGCAGGCTCTTGGCCAAGGTGGTCCAGACCTTTTCCCGCCGATGCTGGGTGGGGCGTGGTGCGTAGACTCGACGGGTCACCCCTCCCGTTCCACGAGAGGGGTCAGTCTGCGTGCCCGACGCACGCGGAGGCTTCGAGAGGAAAGCGTGTGACCACCCCCCTTCTTCGTCCCCTCACCGACCTGCCGAGCCCGCTCGTACGGTTCTCCGAGCGGCTGCTGGGCGACTCCGTGCTCGGCCGGGCGACGGAGGCCGCGAGCAGCACGCGCACGCTCGACCTCACCGGCCCCGCCTCGGTGCGTCCCTTCGTGGTGCACGGCCTCGCCCTGGCCGGGCGCACGGTGCTCGCCGTCACCGCCACGTTGCGGGAGGCCGAGGACCTGGTCGCCGAGCTCAGCGACCTGATCGACCCGAGCGAGGTCGCGCTCTACCCCAGCTGGGAGACCCTCCCGCACGAGCGGCTCAGCCCTCGCAGCGACACGGTCGGTCGCCGACTGGCCGTGCTGCGTCGACTGCGCCACCCCGGTCGCGACGCCACCAACGGGCCCCTGCGCGTCGTGGTCGCCCCCATCCGTTCCGTGCTCCAGCCCCAGGTCAAGGGCCTCGCCGACATCGAGCCGGTCGAGCTGGCCACCGGTGAGACCCGGGTGCTGGAGGAGGTCGTCGCCGGACTGGCCGCTGCGGCCTACACGCGCGTCGACATGGTCGAGAAGCGCGGCGAGTTCGCCGTACGAGGTGGCCTCGTCGACGTCTTCCCGCCGACCGAGGAGCACCCGCTGCGCGTGGAGTTCTTCGGCGACGAGGTCGACGAGATCCGCACCTTCTCGGTCGCCGACCAGCGAACCATGGACAAGGTCACCCGGCTCTGGGCCCCGCCGTGCCGCGAGCTGCTGCTCACCGACGAGGTTCGCACCCGCGCCGCAGCGCTCGGTGAGGCCCACCCGCAGCTGCTGGAGATCACCGACAAGATCGCCAACGGCATGCCCGCCGAGGGCATGGAGTCGCTGGCCCCGGTCCTGGTCGACGACATGGAGCTCCTGGTCGACCTGATGCCGCCCGAGACCACGGTGCTGGTGCTCGACCCCGAGCGGGCCCGCACCCGCGCCCACGACCTGGTCGCCACCAGCGAGGAGTTCCTCGGGGCCTCCTGGGCGGCAGCGGCCAGCGGCGGCACCGCGCCCATCGACCTCGGCGCGGCCTCCTACCGCGAGGTCGGCGAGGTGCGCGAGCACTGCCTGGACCTCGGCCTGGCCTGGTGGTCGGTCAGCCCCTTCGGCATCGACGACGAGGGGCAGGTGACCGACGTCGACGCCCTCGCCGGCGCCGTCGAGTCGCACAGCCTCGGCATGACGCCCGCCGAGCAGTACCGAGGCGACTTCGAGTGGGCGGTGCGCGACCTGCGGCGCTGGCTGGACGAGTCGTACGCCGTCACCACCGTGCACGCCGGCCACGGCACGGCCCAGCGGATGATGGAGCTGCTGCGCGAGCACGACATCGCGGCGGCGCTGGTGCAGGAGGGCGAGCCCGCTGGCCCCGGTGTCGTCACCGTCACCGTGGGGCGCGTCGGCCACGGCCTCCTCGACCCCGCCACCCGCAGCGTGCTGGTCACCGGTGACGACCTCACCGGCCAGAAGACCTCGACGCGCGACATGCGCAAGATGCCAGCCCGGCGCAAGAAGCAGATCGACCCCCTCGAGCTCAAGGCCGGCGACTTCGTCGTGCACGAGAAGCACGGCGTCGGCAAGTTCATCGAGATGAAGCAGCGTGAGGTGCAGGGCGCGACGCGCGAGTACCTCGTCCTGGAGTACGGCGCCTCCAAGCGCGGCGCGCCGCCGGACCGGCTCTACGTGCCGGCCGACACGCTCGACCAGGTGACCCGCTACGTCGGCGGTGAGCAGCCCAGCCTCGACCGCCTCGGTGGCGCCGACTGGACGAACCGCAAGAACAAGGCGCGCAAGGCCGTCCGGGAGATCGCCGCCGAGCTGATCAAGCTGTACGCAGCGCGCCAGGCGACGCAGGGCTACGCGTACGGCCCCGACACCCCGTGGCAGCGCGAGCTGGAGGACGCGTTCCCCTTCGCCGAGACGCCCGACCAGCTCACCACGGTCGAGGAGGTCAAGGCGGACATGCGCCGGACCATGCCGATGGACCGCCTGATCTGTGGAGACGTCGGCTACGGCAAGACCGAGATCGCCGTGCGGGCCGCCTTCAAGGCGGTGCAGGAGGGCAAGCAGGTCGCCGTCCTCGTGCCGACGACCCTGCTCGTGACCCAGCACCTGTCCACCTTCACCGAGCGCATGAGCGGCTTCCCGGTCGTGCTCAAGGGCCTGAGCCGCTTCCAGAGCGACAAGGAGGCGAAGGAGATCATGGCAGGGATGGCCGACGGCACCGTCGACGTCGTCGTGGGCACCCACCGCCTCCTCAACCCCGACGTCCGCTTCAAGGACCTCGGCCTGATCATCGTCGACGAGGAGCAGCGCTTCGGCGTCGAGCACAAGGAGGCGATGAAGCGCCTGCGGACCAGCGTCGACGTGCTCTCCATGAGCGCCACGCCGATCCCGCGCACGCTGGAGATGGCGATCACCGGCATCCGTGAGATGTCGACGATCACCACGCCGCCCGAGGAGCGCCACCCGGTGCTCACCTACGTCGGTGCCTACGAGGACCGGCAGGTGATCGCGGCGGTGCGGCGCGAGCTGCTGCGCGACGGGCAGGTCTTCTACATCCACAACCGGGTGCAGTCGATCGAGAAGGCCGCCGGCAAGATCCGCGAGCTCGTGCCCGAGGCGCGGGTGGCAGTGGCCCACGGCCAGATGAACGAGAAGCAGCTCGAGCAGGTGATGCTCGACTTCTGGGAGAAGAAGTTCGACGTCCTGGTCTGCACGACCCTGGTCGAGTCGGGCCTCGACGTCTCCAACGCCAACACGATGATCATCGAGCGGGCCGACACCCTCGGCCTGAGCCAGCTGCACCAGCTGCGTGGCCGCGTCGGCCGCTCGCGCGAGCGGGCGTACGCCTACTTCCTCTACCCGAGCGAGAAGCCGCTCACCGAGACCGCCCACGAGCGGCTCGCGACCCTGGCGCAGCACTCCGACCTCGGCGGAGGCATGGCGATCGCGATGAAGGACCTCGAGATCCGCGGCGCCGGCAACCTGCTCGGCGGGCAGCAGTCGGGTCACATCGCCGACGTCGGCTTCGACCTGTACGTCCGCCTCGTCGGCGAGGCGGTGGCGGACTTCCGCGGCGAGGAGACCGACGAGCTCGACGAGGTGCGGATCGACCTGCCGGTCGACGCCCACATCCCGCACGACTACGTCTCCTCCGAGCGCCTGCGCCTGGAGATGTACAAGCGGCTCTCGGAGGTGCGCAGCGACGCCGACGTCGACGAGATCCGCTCCGAGCTGGTCGACCGCTACGGCACTCCGCCCGACGTGGTCGAGTCGCTGCTGGTGGTCGCCCGCCTGCGGGCCCGGGCCCGGGCGGCCGGCCTCACCGACATCGTCGTGATGGGCAAGAACGTGCGGTTCGCGCCGGTGAAGTCATTGCCCGACTCCCGGGTGGTGCGCCTGCAGCGCATGTACCCCAAGGCGAAGGTCCACAGCCAGGCCGAGGCCCTGCTCGTCCCCCGTCCGCTCGGGTCGGCGAAGGGGAGTGGTGTCGTGCTGCTTGAATGGGCCCGCGGTGTGATCGATCACATCATCGACCCGCCTGCCGCGCCGCCCGCCACCTCGTCAGCACCGTAGGAGAGACAACCGTGACCCAGCCCCGCGTTCGTCGTCCGCTCGTCCCCGGCCTCGCTGTCGTGGCGATGATGGCTGTCCTCACCGGCTGCAGTGACGGCGCAGTGACCACGACGGGCACCGCTCCAGGGGCGGCAGCCCAGGTGGGTGACGTCACGATCACCCAGTCGAAGGTCGACCGCACCGCTCGGGCGATCTGTGACGACCTCGAGCCGCAGCTGGCCGAGGAGGGCCCTGTGGCCCTCATCCAGGTCAAGCAGTACGCGCTCAACCTGCTGACCGCCCGCGCCCAGGCCGAGCAGATCGCCGACGAGTACGACGTGAAGCCCGACCCGGCGGTCACCCGCGACCTGGCCCAGTGGAAGACGCAGGCCGAGCGGGTGCCCGAGGACCTGCGCGACGACTTCGCCACCGCCATGAACACCGAGGCGCTGCTCTCCTCCGTGCTCACCGAAGCCGGCGCCAAGGCGCTCGCCGACGACGGCGTGAGCAACCCGTCGCAGGAGGAGGTCCAGCAGGCCGGGTCCGAGATCTTCGCGACGTGGGCTGACAACGCCGACGTCAAGATCGACCCGCGCTACGAAGCCGCTGTCCGTGAGGGAGTCCTGCAGCCCACGCGTACGTCGCTCTCGGTGCCTGCGAGCAAGCGCGCGGTGCAGGCGTGGGCCCAGGTCAACGACCGCGAGAACGCCTCGCCCGAGTACGTCGACAGCCTGCCCACGTCGCAGCGGTGCGGCTGATCGGGACGAGCCCTCGCCGTGGACGCTGAGCAGCCGCCCCTCGTTGCGTTCGCCGACCTCATGCGCCACCTGCGCACGGCGTGCGCCTGGAAGGCGGAGCAGACCCACGCCAGCCTGACCCGGCACCTCCTCGAGGAGACGTACGAGACCCTCGAGGCGATCGAGCTGGGCGAGGCGACGGGGGAGTGGGCCCACCTGCGCGAGGAGCTCGGCGACCTGCTGCTCCAGGTCTACTTCCACGCGGTGGTGGCCGAGGAGAAGGGCGAGTTCACGCTCGACGAAGTGGTGCAGGGCATCCACGACAAGATGGTGCGCCGCAACCCCCACGTCTTCGGGCCGCAGGCCGGCCAGGCGCTGACCCCGGACCAGATCAACGACCTCTGGCAGGAGGCCAAGGCCCGGGAGAAGGCTGACGTCGGCGAGGCAGCGCCGACCGTGCCGTCGGGGCCCGAGCTGGCAGCGGGTCTCCCGCCGGGTCTTCCCGCCCTGCTGTGGGCCGACAAGGTCGCCGACCGGGCGGAGCGCGCCGGGCAGCCGCTCACCGTCGACCCGGACGACGCAGGCGACTCCGCGCCGCTGGGCGACCGTCTCCTCGCCCTGGTCCTGGAGGCCCGGGCCGCCGGGATTGACCCGGAGCAGGCGCTGCGCGACGCGGTACGCACGCGGCTCTGAGCCCAGGTCCTGCGGCGGCTCGGCGACGGTTCCGGCACCCACTCCGCCACGCCCGCCGTCAGGGGCGAGAGGCGTACGCCGACCACCCGGTGACGGTCGTCACGCCGGCGGGTCGGGCTCCGGTTAGGCTTGTCCTGCTCAGCCCACAACCCTGTAGGAGCAGTCACCATGGCAGCCATCGAAGCAGTCGGCGCACGCGAGATCCTCGACTCGCGCGGCAACCCCACCGTCGAGGTGGAGATCCTCCTCGAGGACGGCTCCTTCGGCCGTGCCGCCGTCCCGTCCGGAGCCTCCACCGGCGCCTTCGAGGCCATGGAGCTGCGCGACGGCACCTCCCGCTACCTCGGCAAGGGTGTGGGCAAGGCCGTCGAGGCCGTCATCTCCGAGATCGGCCCGGCCATCGAGGGCCTCGAGGCCGACGACCAGCGCCTGGTCGACGAGACGATGATCGCCCTGGACGGCACCCCCAACAAGTCCAAGCTGGGCGCCAACGCCATCCTCGGCGCCTCGCTGGCCACCGCCCGCGCCGCCGCCGAGTCGGCCGGCCTGCCGCTCTTCCGCTACGTCGGCGGCCCCAACGCGCACCTGCTGCCCGTCCCGATGATGAACATCCTCAACGGCGGTGCCCACGCGGACACCAACGTCGACATCCAGGAGTTCATGATCGCGCCGATCGGCGCCGCCACCTTCGGCGAGGCGCTCCAGCAGGGCGTCGAGGTCTACCACTCGCTCAAGTCGGTGCTGAAGAAGCAGGGCCTGGCCACCGCCGTCGGTGACGAGGGTGGCTTCGCCCCCAACCTGTCGTCCAACCGCGCCGCGCTGGACCTCATCTCCACGGCCATCGAGTCCGCCGGTCTCAAGGTCGGCACCGACATCGCGCTGGCGCTCGACGTCGCCGCGAGCGAGTTCTTCACCGACGGCGCCTACACCTTCGAGGGTCAGCAGAAGTCGGCCGCCGAGATGAGCGCCTACTACGCCGAGCTCGTCGCCGCCTACCCGATCGTCTCGATCGAGGACCCGCTCGACGAGGAGGACTGGGAGGGCTGGAAGACCCTGACCGACCAGATCGGCGCCCAGACCCAGCTCGTCGGCGACGACCTCTTCGTCACCAACGTCGAGCGCCTGCAGCGCGGCATCGCCGGTGGCCAGGCCAACGCCATGCTGGTGAAGGTCAACCAGATCGGTTCGCTCACCGAGTCGCTCGACGCCGTCGACCTCGCGCACCGCGCCGGCTACCGCAACATGATGTCGCACCGCTCCGGCGAGACCGAGGACACCACGATCGCCGACCTCGCCGTCGCCACCAACTGCGGCCAGATCAAGACCGGTGCCCCGGCCCGCTCCGAGCGCGTTGCCAAGTACAACCAGCTCCTGCGCATCGAGGACCACCTCGGCGACGCCGCGCGCTACGCCGGTGCGGCCGCGTTCCCGCGTTTCAAGGGCTGATCGGGGGACAATCGTCTCCTGATGACGCAACGACGTACGTCCCCCACTCCCGGGGGTAGCCGGCGACCCGGCCAGCGGGGTGCATCCCCGCGGGCACGGGTCGCCGTGTCGTCTCGCGGCGAGTCCGCCAGCGAGTCCACCGGCAGCGGTCCCGGGCGCAGCTCCGCCGCGGCTCGCGGACCGCGTACGGTGGCCAGCCGGCCGCCGCAGCCGCCGGGCACCCGCTTCACCAGCCGGGCGGCGATCCTGCTGCTCGTGGTGCTGGTCCTCGGCGTCTCGTACGCCTCCTCCCTGCGCGCCTACCTCGACCAGCGCGCCACGATCGAGAGCACGAAGGCCGAGATCGCGCAGTCGGAGAAGGCGATCGCCGAGCTGGAGCGCGAGAAGCGCCGCTGGTCCGACGACGCCTACGTGAAGGCCCAGGCCCGCCAGCACCTCGGCTACCTGATGCCGGGCGAGACCGGCTACCAGGTGCTCGACGAGAACGGGGAGCCGCTCGACAGCGTCGCGGCGCTCGCCGATCCCGACGAGGTCATCAAGGAGGAGCCGGTGGCGTGGTGGGAGACTGTGTGGACCTCGGTCGAGCTGGCGGGCAACCCGCCCCCGGCCCGGCCCACCGCCCCGAAGGTCATCGACGGCGTGAAGAAGAACGAGCAGGAGAAGCAGTGATCGAGCAGGCCGACGTCGAGGCGATCGAGCAACAGCTGGGCCGTACGCCCCGCGGGATCGCCGAGGTGGGCCACCGCTGCCCCTGCGGCAACCCCGACGTGGTGACCACCGAGCCGCGTCTGCCAGGAGGCACGCCGTTCCCCACGACCTACTACCTGACGTGCCCCAAGGCCGCCTCGAAGATCGGGACGCTGGAGGGGAGTGGCCTGATGAAGGAGATGCAGGAGCGCCTGGGCGCCGACCCGGAGCTGGCGGCCGCCTACCGGCGGGCCCACGAGCGCTACCTCGCGGCGCGGGCCGAGATCGGCGCCGCGGCCGGGCTCGACGTGCCCGAGATCGAGGGGATCTCCGCCGGCGGCATGCCCGACCGCGTGAAGTGCCTGCACGTGCTCGCCGGCCAGTCGCTGGCCCAGGGACGTGGCGTCAACCCGCTGGGCGACGAGGTCCTCGACCTGCTGGGCGAGTGGTGGGCCGACGGCCCCTGCGTCGGGTCGTGTGACGCCGACGCTCCCGCCCAGGAGTGACGCGGTGGCGACCATCGCCCGCCATCGACTGCGGCACCAACACGATCAAGCTGCTGATCGGCGACCTGCCGCAGGTGGCCGTGCGCCAGACCCGCATGGTCCGCCTGGGTCAGGGCGTCGACGCCACCGGCGAGCTGCACCCGGACGCCCTGGAGCGCGCCTTCGCGGCGCTCGACGAGTACGCGGTGCTCATCGCCGAGCACGGGGTCACTCCCGACCGCATCCGCTTCTGCGCCACCTCCGCGACCCGGGACGCCTCCAACGCAGCGGTCTTCGCGGAGGGCGTCCAGGCCCGGCTCGGTGTCCGTCCCGAGGTCATCCCGGGGGCGGAGGAGGCGCAGCTGGCCTACTCCGGCGCCATCCGCGGGCTGGCCGGCGAGGTCGCCCACCCCGTGCTGGTCATCGACATCGGTGGCGGCTCCACCGAGCTGATCCTCGGCGACGCCGACGGCCCGGTGGCCGCGCACTCGGCCGACATCGGCTCGGTGCGTCTGGCTGAGCGTCACCTGCACTCCGACCCGTCCGCGCCGGACGAGGTCGCCGCCTGCGTGGCCGACATCGAGGCGGCCCTCGACGCTGCCGAGGCAGCCGGCGTCGACATCTCCGCGGCCACCACCGTGGTCGGCATCGCGGGCACCTGCACCACGATCGCAGCGGGCGTGCTGATGCTTCCGGCGTACGACGCCGACGCGGTCGACCACGCCGTCCTCCCGGTGGCCTCCGCGCGGGAGTTCTGCGCCGACCTGGTGGCCGCCACGACGGCCGAGCGGCGGGCGCTGCCCTTCATGCACCCGGGTCGCGCCGACGTGATCGACGCCGGCGCGCTGATCATGGACCGGATCCTGGCGCGGGTGAGCGTGGACACCTGGACGGTGTCGGAGGCGGACATCCTCGAGGGAATTGCCTGGTCGGTCCACCGACGAGTGGGTTGAGTCGGTCCACCGACGAGTGGGTTGAGTCGGTCCACCGACGAGTGGGCTGACGCCGTCCGGGGCAGGGTGGTGGGGTGAGCGTCCCGTTGCCGCACCCCCTCACGGGTGAACTCTTCGAGTCGCCGGTCCCGCCGGGCACCGGGTGGCCGGAGGATCCTGCGTCGGCCGACACGCCGGTCGCCCGTTCGGCCGAGGACGTACGCCGCCTGGCCGCGACGGCTGGCCTGGCCGAGGTCGAGGCACAGGTGAGCGTCTGCGCCGCCTGCCCGCGGCTCGTCGCGTGGCGCGAGACGGTGGCGCAGGAGAAGCGGACGTCCTTCGCCGACCAGCCCTACTGGGGGCGGCCGATCCCGGGCTGGGGCGACCCGGAGGCGCGGATCCTCATCGTGGGTCTGGCGCCCGCCGCCAACGGCGGCAACCGGACCGGGCGGGTCTTCACCGGCGACCCGAGTGGCGACTGGCTCTTCGCCAGCCTGCACCGGGTGGGCCTGGCGGCGCAGGCGACGTCGGTGCATGCCGGCGACGGTCAGCGCCTGGCGGGAGCGCGGATGGTGGCGCGGGTGCGGTGCGCGCCGCCGCAGAACAAGCCGACGCCGGCAGAGCGCGACGCCTGTGCACCGTGGATCGACCGGGAGATCGCCCTGCTGCGTCCCACGGTGCGGGTCGTCGTGGCGCTCGGGGCCTACGGATGGGGTGGTGCTCTCGACGCCCTGGCGGGAGGCGGGGTGTCGCTGCCGAGGCCGCGCCCCAGCTTCGGTCACGGACACGAGGTCGAGCTGGACGGCATCACCCTGATCGGTTGCTTCCATCCCTCGCCACACAACACCTTCACGCGCCGGCTGACCCCGCAGATGACCGACGAGGTGTTCCTCCGGGCCCGCGAGCTGGCCGGGATCCCCGCAGAGACATGAGGGGCCGGGGTGAACATCGCGAAAAGGATGGACGCACTGGTTCCTCGGGGATGAGCATGTGACCCATGCCCCTGAAGGACTCACTGCTCGCCGTCCTCGTGGCCATCATCTGGGGCGTCAACTTCGTCGTCATCGAGCGTGGGCTCGAGGACGTCCCGCCGTTGCTCTTCCTGACGATGCGGTTCGTCCTGGTCGCACTGCCGGCGATCTTCCTCGTCGCCCGCCCACCGGTGCCGTGGCCACTCGTGGTCCAGGTCGGCCTCTTCATGAGCCTGGGCCAGTTCGGGCTGCTCTACACCGCGATCGCCCTGGGCATGCCGCCCGGCCTGGCCTCGCTCGTCCTCCAGGCACAGGTCGTGCTGACCGTGGTCTTCGCCGCGGTCCGCCTGCACGAACGACCGAGCGGGCGCCAGCTCGTGGGCGTCATCCTCGGCGCAGTGGGCCTGGGGGTGGTGGCGCTGGGGCGCAGTGCGGCGACGCCCGGCCTGGCCCTCCTCCTGACGCTGGCGGCGGCGACCTCCTGGGCGTGCGGCAACGTGGTCGCGCGCCGGGTCGGGCCGAGCTCGGGCCTGTCGATGACGGTGTGGTCGGCGCTCGTGGTGCCGGTGCCGTTGTTCGGACTGAGCCTGCTCGTCGAGGGCCCGCACGAGGTCGCCGCCGCGCTGACCCACCTGTCCTGGGAGGCGCTGGCCTCGACGGCCTACACCGCCGTACTGGCCTCGTGGGTCGGCTACGGCCTGTGGAACTCCCTGCTCGGCCGGCACCGCGCCTCGGCCGTGGTGCCCTTCACCCTCCTGGTCCCTCCGGTCGGGATGACGGCTGCCTGGCTGGTCAAGGGCGAGGTGCCCAACGCTGCCGAGGCGGTCGGAGGCGCGTTGCTCCTGGCGGGCGTCGCGGCGGTCGCGCTCGGGGGTGGCGGTCGTACGAGGGCCACGCCCGGCGCGGCGTCGAATGCGGGTCCTGCGCACCGGACCGCGGGTGTCGGGTGAGAATGGGGCCATGACTGACGCAGGGACACTCCACGCCATCACCGTCCTGGGGCACGACCGACCCGGGATCATCGCCTGGACGACCGACCGCCTCGCAGCGCTCGGGTTGAACCTCGAGGACTCCTCGATGACGCTCCTGCGCGGCCACTTCGCGATGACGCTGGTCTGCGCCGGCGCGGTCTCGGGCGACGAGATCGCCGCTGCGCTGGCGCCCCTCGCCGCCGACGGCACCCTGACCGTCACGGTCGGCGAGGTCCCGCGCGAGGAGCTGCCCGCCGCCGCCGGCACCCAGTGGGTGCTGACCGTGCACGGCGGTGACCGCCCCGGGATCGTCTCCTCCGTCGTCGGCGTCGTCGCCGGCGTGGGGGGCAACATCACCGACCTCACCACGCGCCTCGCGGGCGAGCTCTACCTGGTGGTCGCCGAGGTCTCCCTGCCCGAGGGCGTGGACGGCGTCGCCCTGGAGGCCGACATCAAGGCCGCGGCGAGCGAGCTCGGCGTGGGGGCGACCCTGCGCGCCGTGGAGGCAGACGAGCTGTGAGCGCCACGATCAACGAGCGTGTCGCCGCCTGGACGGAGGACGAGCTCGGGGTGACCGGCCGCGTCCTCGAGGTCGTCACGGCGCCGGCGCCGGTGCTCTCCACCGACGGCGCGACGGTCGACCCGACCGACCCCGAGATCGTCCAGCTGGCCGCTGACCTGGTCGCGACCATGAGGGTCTCGCCCGGCTGCGTCGGTCTTGCCGCCCCGCAGGTCGGCGTGGGCGTCAAGGTCTTCTGCGTCGACGTCTCGCAGCATCCCAAGGCGCGTACGCACCACGGCACGTACGTCCTCTGCAACGCCGAGGTCGTCGAGTCGAGCCGCAACGAGAAGGCCCGCGAGGGCTGCATGAGCGTGCCCGACCTCACCGGTGACGTGAAGCGCGCCAGCCGCCTCCTCGTGCGCGGACAGCTGCCGGTGACGGGCGAGTGGGTCGAGATCCGCACCGACGCCTTCGAGGCGCGCTGCCTGCAGCACGAGATGGACCACTGCGACGGCTACCTGTTCCTCGACCGGGTCGCCGGGGCCCACGCGATCTACCAGCGCCAGACGTATCTGTGATGCTGTGCGCGTGATCGCGTAGCCCCCGTGTCCCAATCGGCAGAGGAAGCCGTCTTAAAAACGGTTCAGTGTGGGTTCGAGTCCCACCGGGGGCACCCAGTGGCGGGTCCCGTCAGGGGCGCAGCAGCACCTTGCCGCGTCGACCCGGGCGGGCGTTGGCCGCCGCGGCCTGGTCGATCTGGTCGAGGCCGAAGACCGCTTCCGCGGTGAGGCGCAGCGTCCCGTCGGCGATCCGCGTCATCACCTCGGTGAAGCCGGCCTCGCGCTCCTGGCGCGTCATGGTGCCCATGAGCTTGGTCAACCAGAAGCCGCGCACCGTCTTGCCCTGGAAGAGCAGGTCGGCGACGTTCAGCTCCACGGTGAGTGCGTCCATGGCGCCGAAGACGACGAGCTCGCCCCCGGGCGCCAGCAGGCTGAAGACCTGCCGCGAGGCGGGGCCGCCGACGGAGTCGACGCCGGCCCTGATCGGGGCTCCGCCGGTCACCTCGGCGACCTGCGTACGCCAGTCGTCGGCGTCGGTGGCCACCACTCGGTCGATTCCGGCGGCGGCCAGCTCGTCGACCGCCGCGCCACGGCGTACGAGCCCGAGGACGTTGAGGCCACGGGCCCGGGCGATCATCGCGACGTAGCGCCCGACCGTCCCGTTGGCAGCGTTCTGGACGAGCCAGTCGCCCTCGGAGAGGCCGAGGGAGTTGAGGAGCGTGACGGCGCTGAAGGGCATGGCGAAGAGCTGGGCCGCTGCCTCGTCGGGCAGGTCGTCGGAGACCGGGATCAGGCCCGTGGCCGGGGCGATGAACCGTTCGGCCCAGGTGCCGACCGCGGAGGCGGCGACGCGCTGGCCGACCTCGACCGAGGTGACCCCCTCGCCGAGCGCCTCGACGATGCCCACGGCCTCGCTGCCCGCCCGGGCGGGCAGGTTCGGGCGGATGCCGTAGAGACCGGCGGCGGTGAGCAGGTCGTGGTTGTGCACGGCGGCCATGAGGGTGCGGACGCGGACCTCTCCGGGGCCGGGTTCGGGCAGCGGCACCTCCTCCACGGTGAGGACCTGGCCGGGGTCGCCGAACGAGTGCTGGACGAGTGCGCGCATGTCGTGGAGTGTGGCAGCCGCGTCAAGGCGCACTCCCCAAATTCAAGGGTGTGAGCGACCCCCACCCCTGACTACCGTTGGCGGATGGGTGGATCGGGTCGCGGGAGCGGGATGCGTACGGGCGCGGGGATGCAGCGGCTGGTGGGCGTGGCGGTGCTCGTGCTCGCATCCTTGGTGGCGGCGAGCCCCAGCTCTTCGACGAGCGGGGCCGACCGGGCCGCGGCGATCGAGCCGTGGCCCGGCGGCCAGGCCGCCCGGGCCGTCGACGTGCAGGAAGAGCTGGGCACCGACGTGAGCGGGCTGTCCTACCGCACGGGGGCCACCGCCGCGGCTGACGTGCTGTGGGGGGTGGGCGACCGGGCGGGCCTGATCCACCGCCTGGTCCAGCGCTCGGGCAGGTGGCGTCCGGACACGGCTGACTCGTGGGGCGAGGGCAAGACGTTCACGTTCCCCGACGGCAGGCGTCCCGACGCGGAGGGACTGGTGGTGCAGGGCTCCGTCGCCTGGGTCTCCACCGAGCGCGACGACACCGGCGTCTCACGCCTCAGCATCCTGAGGGTTCCGCTCTCCGGCACGGGGGCCACCTTGGGCCCGACCCGCGAGTGGAGCCTCAAGGACGACTTCCCACCCCTGGGGGCCAACGCCGGCCTGGAGTCCCTCGACTTCGTGCCGAACTCCTTCTTGGTCGCTCATGGCTTCGTCGACGAGGCCAGGGGAGCGGTCTACGCCCCGTCGGCCCATCCCGGTCAGGTGGGCGACGGCGTCTTCTTCGTCGCCGCGGAGTCCGCGGTGACCAAGGGTGAGGTCCGGGGCTACGTGCTCAAGGACGACGGCACCGCGGTGCGGGTGGCGACGATCACCAATCCGCTTGGCCACGTCCGTGCCCTCGACTTCGACGCCTCCACCGGGCGGCTGTGGATCGTCTGCGACGACGACTGCGACGGGCGGATCACCACCGCCCAGATCCGTGGCGGCAGGTTCGTCGCATCGACCGTGTACGCCCGCCCGACCGCGCTCCCCAACCGCAACAACGAGGGGTTCACGGTCGCCCCGGCGTCGCGCTGCGCCAACGGGTCGCGGCCCGTCTTCTGGAGCAACGACTCCAACAACGCCGGCCACGCGATCTGGGCCGGCACGTTGCCGTGCTCCTCGACCGAGGAGAAGGTCGTGCCCACGCTCGCCGTGAAGGCGCCACGGGTGCAGGCCGGTCGCAAGGCCGTCGTCACGGTGAGGGCCACAGCGTCCTCCGGCGGCGTCGTACGAGGGAGGGTCGCCGTCGACGTCGGTCGCCGTTCGCGCACCGCCCAGCTCTCGCAGGGCGTCGCACGGGTGTCCTTCGGCACGTTCCGCCGACCGGGGCTGCGCAAGGTCAAGGTCTCCTACGCGGGCAGCTCGGTCCACGCGGCGAAGGTGACGACCTCCAGGCTCCGGGTCACCCGGGCCCGGGTCACCCGAGCCTCCACCCGGCCCGCTCTCCCCGGTCCGGCAGCGGTCTACCGAGGTTCGGCGACGACCACCCCGGCGCGCTCGGTCGTCAGCGTCCGGGTCGGCTGAGGCGCAAACTGACGGCAACTGGCGGGAACACCCACACGCGGCCGGGCGTTGTACTCCACGTCACCCGTAGAGTTCACGACAGCGAGCGGGGTCAGCCAGACCACGTCCGAGGCCTCCAAGGAGAGACCAGCCATGCGTAGCAACAACCCGGTGTTCAACCGGTCCGAGGCGTTCAACGGATCGAGCGCCCGGACCCAGTCCCCCTACGGCCAGAGCCCTTACGGCCAGGCCGACCCCTACGGCCAGTACGGCGACCCGTCCCAGTGGGGCACCGGCGCGCCGACCCAGCAGGCACCCGTCGCCCGGATGACCATCGACAGCGTGGTGCAGAAGACCGGCATCACGCTCGCCGTCGTCATCGTCACCGCGATGGCGACGTGGCTGTGGGCTGGCGACGCCTCGACGTGGAGCGCCGAGAAGGTCGGCCAGATCGAGATGGCGGCGATGGCCGGCTGCGGTCTCGCCTTCGTGCTCTCCCTGGTGAACTCGTTCAAGCGCGTGGTCAGCCCCGCTCTGGTGCTGGCCTTCGCGGCGGCCGAGGGTGTGGCCCTCGGCGCGATCAGCGTCTTCTTCGAGAACATGTTCCCGGGCATCGTGACCAACGCGGTGCTCGGCACGATGGCTGCCTTCGCCGGCACCCTGGCCGCCTACAAGTTCTTCGACATCAAGCTGAGCGACAAGTTCAAGCGCGGCGTCATGGCCGTGGTGCTTGGCATGGTGGGCCTGAGCGTGCTCTCCCTCGTGCTGAGCTTTGCTGGCATCGACATGGGCCTCTTCGGCGGTGGCCCGATCGGCTTCATCTTCGCTGTGCTCGGCCTGGTCATGGGTGTCTTCATGCTGCTGATGGACTTCGACTTCGTCGAGCAGGGCGTCGCCGCCGGCATCGAGGAGCGCAACTCCTGGACCGCCGCATTCGCGATGACCGTCTCGCTGGTCTGGATCTACACCAACCTGCTGCGCCTCCTGGCCTTCTTCCAGGACGACTGAGCGACGCCTCGCGGCACTTCGTACACCCTCAGGACCCCGCCCCGACCTCGGTCGGCGCGGGGTTCCTGCGTTGGTCAGGTTCCAGCGTTGGTCAGGGCACGTCGACCGGCGAAGGGGTCTCGGCCTCGGGAGTGTGGGGGTGGCGGCGGTGACGCAGCTCGACCCAGCGTCCGCGGCTGGTGCGACGGCTGCTGGTCAGGTCGAGCGGGTCCAGCTCGGTACCGGCCCGGTCGGCGGCCTCCACGGCGGCGGCCGCGGTCTGACGTACGCCCTCGCCGCGCTGCGCCGTCGGCAGGAGCTCGTCGGGCTCGACCAGGCCCAGGGCGACCAGCGTCGTCGGCAGCAGCACGTCGGCGCAGGCGTGGTAGCCCTCGGGGGAGGGGTGGAACTTGTCGGGGCCGAAGAGCTCGGCGGGCTCGGCGGCGAACTCAGGACCCAGGATGTCGCCCAGCGACACGGTGCGGGCGCCCTCGTTGAGCGCCACGATCGCCTGGGCGGCGGCGAGACGACGCGACCAGTGACGGGCGAGCTGACGCAACGGCGGGAGGATCGGGCGGATGGTGCCGAGGTCGGGGCACGTCCCGACGACCACCTCGACGCCGGCGTGGCGCAGGCGGTGGACGGCCTCACCCAGGTGACGCACCGAGGCGGCCGGGCGCACCATGTGGGTGACGTCGTTGGGCCCCACCAGGATCATCGCGACGTCGCAGCGTGCCTCGAGGACCCGGTCGACCTGGGTCCGCAGGTCGGACGACTGGGCACCGATCACGGGGTAGGAGCGCAGGTGGACCCGACGGTTGGCCGCGGCCGCCATGCCGGAGGCCCAGTAGGCGCCCGGGGTGTGCTCCACCTGGTCGACGCCGTAGCCGAGCGCCGAGGAGTCACCCAGCAGGGCGACCTCCAGCGGGGGGCCGGGGCGTCCGCGGCCGTAGTAGCCGGTGGCGTCGAAGACGGGCTTGGTCGCGCGTCCGATCATCTTGCGAGCTGCCAGCGCCTCCGCGACCAGGATGCCGTAGAGCGCGGCGCTGACGAGGGAGAGGCCGCGGCCCCCGTAGGCGGCTGCAGCGGCCAGTCGACGTGCTGCGGACGCTTTGCTCACGGGGGCCAGTCTACGGAGTTCACGCTTGCGACCTTGCCCCGGCTAGATTGACGCTCATGCAGTACGTGAACTCGCTCCTGGACCTCATCGGCAACACTCCTCTCCTGAAGTTGTCGACCTCGCTGGCCCCCGAGCTGCAGGTCGAGAAGTACGGCGAGCCGAAGGGGCCGCTGCTCCTGGCGAAGGTCGAGTACCTCAACCCGGGCGGCTCCGTGAAGGACCGCATCGCCACCCGCATGATCGAGGCCGCCGAGGCCTCCGGCGAGCTCCAGCCGGGCGGCACGATCGTCGAGCCCACCTCCGGCAACACCGGCGTCGGCCTGGCGATGGTGGCCCAGGAGAAGGGCTACAAGTGCATCTTCGTCTGCCCTGACAAGGTCAGCGAGGACAAGCGCAACGTGCTGCGGGCGTACGGCGCCGAGGTCGTGGTCTGCCCGACCGCGGTGGCGCCGGAGCACCCCGACTCCTACTACAACGTCTCCGACCGCCTGGCCTCGCAGCCCGGCGCCTGGAAGCCCAACCAGTACGCCAACCCGAACAACCCGCGCTCGCACTACGAGACCACCGGTCCCGAGATCTGGGCGCAGACGGAAGGGAAGATCACCCACTTCGTCGCGGGTGTCGGCACTGGCGGCACCATCTCGGGCATCGGCCGCTACCTCAAGGAGCAGGCTGCCAAGGAGGGTCGTGACGTCCAGGTGATCGGCGCGGACCCGGCCGGCTCGGTCTACTCGGGTGGCGACGGCCGCCCCTACCTCGTCGAGGGCGTCGGTGAGGACTTCTGGCCCGAGACCTACGACAAGAACGTCGCCGACCGCATCATCGAGGTCTCCGACGCCGACTCGTTCGCCTTCACCCGCCGCCTGGCCCGCGAGGAGGCGCTGCTCGTCGGCGGCTCGTCCGGCATGGCGGCCTTCGCCGCGAAGAAGCTCGCCGTCGAGCTCGCCGAGGAGGGTCGCGACGACGCCGTCATCGTCGTCCTGCTGCCCGACTCGGGCCGTGGCTACCTGACGAAGGTCTTCAACGACCAGTGGCTGGGCCAGTACGGCTTCGCCACCGAGACCAACGCCGACGCCGAGGTCACCGTCGGCCAGGTCCTGCGCGGCAAGAAGGACGCGCTGCCCGACCTGGTCCACACCCACCCGGGCGAGACGATCGCCGAGGCGATCCACATCCTCCAGGAGTACGGCGTCTCCCAGATGCCCGTCGTGCGCGCCGAGCCCCCGGTCGTCGCGGCCGAGGTCGCCGGCTCGGTCTCCGAGCGCGACCTGCTCGACGCCCTCTTCACCGGCAAGGCCAAGCTGACCGACGCCGTCGAGCAGCACATGTCCTCCCCGCTGCCCTCGATCGGCGCCAGCGAACCGGTCCAGGACGCGGTGCACCTGCTCGAGACGGCCGACGCGGTCCTGGTCCACGAGGACGGTGCTCCGGTCGGCGTCGTCACCCGTCACGACCTGCTGGCCAACCTGGCCAAGGGCTGAGCGGCCGCCGCCCACGGTGGAGATCTCGTACGAGGTCCTCGCGGCGCTGCTCGTGGCAGCGCTCGCTGCGGGCTTCGTCGACGCCGTGGTCGGCGGCGGCGGGCTGATCCAGCTGCCCGCCCTGCTGCTCGGCCTGCCGGCCGCGTCCCCGGTGCAGATCCTGGCGACCAACAAGCTGGCCTCCATCTGCGGGACCACGGTGGCCGCGGCGACGTACGCCCGACGGGTGCGGCCCGACCCACGCACGTTCCTGCCCCTCATGCTGGCCGCCTTCGGCGGATCCGCGATGGGGGCCGGAGTCGCCGCGATGATCCCCAAGGCGGCCTTCGAGCCGATCGTGCTGGTCGTGCTGGTCCTCGTCGGGGCGTACGTCGTGGCGAAGCCGACCCTGGGCAGCACGACCGCGCTGCGCTTCGCGGGCCACCACCACACGCTGGGCGCCCTCGCCATCGGCCTGGTCGTCGGGTTCTACGACGGAGCGATGGGACCGGGGACCGGGTCGTTCCTCGTGATGGGCCTGGTCGGGGTGCTCGGCTACAACTTCCTCGAGGCCTCGGCCAAGGCTCGCCTGGCCAACTGGGCGACCAACCTGGCCGCCATCCTGGTCTTCGCCAGCCACGACGCCGTGCTGTGGGGGATCGGCTTCGCGATGGGCGCCACCAACATGGTCGGCGGCTACCTCGGGGCCAGGGTCGCGATCGGACGCGGCGCCGGGTTCGTCCGGATCTTCTTCATCGTCGTGGTCTCCGGGTTCGTGGTCCGCATCGGCGGCGGCCTGCTCGGGTGGTGGGGCTGATGGCAGCGCCGACCCGCTACCTCACGATCGCGCGGGACGGCGAGGTCGAGATCGAGGTGAGGCGCAGCCGCTTCCTCTGCACCCTGCGCCGGGTGGAGACCGAGGAGGCGGCCCGCGCCGTGGTGGAGGAGAAGCGTCGCGCCCACTGGGACGCCCGGCACCACTGCTCGGCCTTCGTGCTCGGAGCCGACGCCATGGTCCAGCGCTCCAACGACGACGGCGAACCGGCCGGCACCGCCGGCGCCCCGATGCTGGAGGTGCTGCGGGGAGCGGGTGGCGAGGGCGTCAGCGACGTCGTCGCGGTGGTGACCCGGTGGTTCGGCGGGATCCTGCTCGGTGCGGGGGGACTGGTCCGCGCCTACGGCGACGCCGTCCAGGCCGGGCTCGCCGAGGTCAGGACGCTGGAGCGACGCCTCCAGCAGGAGTGGAGCCTGGTCCTCGACCACGGCGAGGCGGGCCGGGTCGAGAGCGACCTGCGCTCGCGGGGCGTGCAGGTCCTCGACACGACGTACGACGCCCGCGTGACGCTGCTGCTCGGCACCGAGGACGGCGAGGCGCTGGGGGTCCAGGTCGCCGAGCTGACCGCCGGTCGGGGTGAGCTCACACGCGCCGGGGAGCGCTGGGTCGACCTCAGGGCGTGAGTGGTGCCCCGTCGACGTCGTTGTCGACGTCGCCGTCGACGTAGAGCCACCGACCGGCGCGGCGGGCGAAGCGGCTGCGCTCGTGCATCCGACCCTCCTGCCCCTCCGCGGTGCGCCACGTCGCCACGAACTCGACCTCGCCGGTCTCGTCGCCGGGCCCGCCGTCGGCGGTGTCGAGGATCTCCAGGCCGGTCCACGTGGTGGTCGGGTCGCTGCGCACGTCGTCGGGACGGGTGCGAGGGTGCCACGTGGTGAAGACCCAGTCGTCGAGACCCAGCGCGAAGGCTGAGTAGCGCGAGCGCATCAGCTCCTCCGCCGTGGCGGGACGTTCGCTGCCGCGGTGGAACCGGCCGCAGCAGGCGTCGTACGTCGCTCGCTCGGCGTCACTTCCGCCGCAGGGGCACTCGGGTTGCAGCACCGGTCGAGCCTATCGGCCGGGCGTGGGACGTAGGGGCTCTGGGGTTGGCTGGGCCGACGGGCTAGGTTGTGGGTGTGACGAGCATCGCAACGCAGGCCCCGTCCCCCCGCACCGTCGGAGAGCTCCGGGAGTCCGGCCACGAGCACACCACCCTGCGCGACGAGCTGCGCACCAACCTGCTCGCGCAGCTGCGCGACGGCGTCGACCCGTGGCCCGGACTGCACGGCTTCGGCGACACGGTGATCCCGCAGGTGGAGCGCGCCATCCTCGCCGGCCACGACATCGTCCTGCTCGGCGAGCGTGGGCAGGGCAAGACGCGCCTGCTGCGCAGCCTGGTGGACCTGCTCGACGAGTGGAGCCCTGTGATCGCCGGGTCGGAGCTGGGCGAGCACCCCTACGACCCGATCACTCCGCAGTGGATCACCGCTGCCCGGGCCCAGGGCGACGCGCTGCCGATCGAGTGGGTGCACCGCTCCGAGCGCTACGCGGAGAAGCTCGCCACCCCCGACACCTCGGTGGCCGACCTGATCGGTGACGTCGACCCGATGAAGGTGGCCGAGGGGCGTCACCTCGGTGACCCCGAGACCATCGCCTTCGGGCTCGTGCCGCGCAGCCACCGCGGCATCGTCGCCATCAACGAGCTGCCCGACCTGGCCGAGCGGATCCAGGTGTCGATGCTCAACGTGATGGAGGAGCGCGACGTCCAGATCCGCGGTTACCTGCTGCGCCTCCCGCTCGACGTGCTGGTGGTCGCCAGCGCCAACCCCGAGGACTACACCAACCGCGGCCGCATCATCTCCCCGCTCAAGGACCGCTTCGGGGCCGAGATCCGCACCCACTACCCCGTCGCGCTGGCCGACGAGCTCGCCGTGATCCGGCAGGAGGCCGGGCTCGTCGCCGAGGTGCCGGAGGTCCTGCTCGAGGTGCTGGCCCGCTTCACCCGTGCCCTGCGTGACTCCTCCGCCGTCGACCAGCGCTCCGGCGTCAGCGCCCGCTTCACCATCGCGGGAGCCGAGACCGTGGCCGCGGCGGCCCTGCACCGGGCGACCCGCCAGGGGGAGGACGAGGCCGTGGCCCGGCTGGTCGACCTGGACGCGGCCGTCTCCGTGCTGCGCGGCAAGGTCGAGTTCGAGACGGGCGAGGAAGGTCGCGAGAGCGAGATCCTCACCCACCTGCTGCGCACCGCCGTCGCGTCGACCGTGCGCGAGCACCTGGCCGGGGTCGACCTCGGGCTGCTGGTCGAGGCGATCGAGGACGGTGCCACCGTGGCCACGGGCGCGCAGATGACGGCCCGCGACTTCCTCGCGGGCCTGCCCCGGTTGGGGGAGTCGGAGGTCTACGACGAGGTCGCCGCCCGGGTCGGGGCCAGCACGCCCGGCGAGATTGCCGGTGCCGTCGAGCTCGCCCTCGAGGGCCTCTACCTGGCCCGTCGGATCGGCAAGGACTCTGCAGGGGCTGAGACGGTCTATGGCTGAGAAGGGACACGCATGCACGTCGAGCTGAGGGAGGCGCTTCCCGGGGACGCCAAGGAGATCCGGGCGCTGGTCGAGGTGGTGCTGCCTGCGACGTACGACCCGATCGACCCGCGCTACGCCGCCCGCGAGCTGGAGCGCTGGGAGGTCGAGGACATCCCGGCCACGCTCGAGGACGGCGTCTTCGTGGTGGGCGAGGTCAACGGGCGGATCATTGGCCTGGTCTCGGCCACCATCGACGACCGCGACCGGTTCGTGATGAGCACGCTGCACGTGCACCCCGACTTCCAGGGCCAGCGCGTCGGCACCCGGCTCCTCAACGAGGTGGTCGACCTGGTCGACGACCGGGCGCTCTGGACCCGCTACCCCGAGGGCGACGACAACGCCGCCGCCTTCTGCCAGCGCAACGGGTTCGGCGTGGCCGAGGTCGTCGACGACCCGCCGTTCCCGCGGCAGGTCTGGGCCAGGCTGGACCGGGACAGATGAGCAAGTACGAGCGGTACGCCGGCGGCGACCCGCTCGCGCCGCCGGTCGACCTGGCCGAGGCGCTCAGCGCCATCGGCGAGGACGTGATGGCCGGGGCGTCGCCGGAGCGGGCGCTCTCGGAGTACCTGCGTCGCGGACCCCAGGACCAGCAAGGGCTCGACGAGCTCGCCGCGCAGGTCGCTCGCAAGCGCCGTGAGCTGCTCACCGAGCACCGGCTCGACGGCACCCTCGACGACGTACGACGCCTGCTCGACGAGGCCGTGCTGGCCGAGCGGGGACAGCTGGCGCGCGACGTCGCGATGGACGACGGTGACCGGGCCTTCCGGGAGATGCGGCTCGACGGCCTCCCGCCGTCGACGGCGTCGGCGGTGACCGAGCTGTCGAGCTACGAGTGGGCGAGCTCCGAGGCGCGCGCGAAGTACGACGAGATCAAGGACCTGCTCGGTCGCGAGATGCTCGACCAGCGGTTCGCCGGCATGAAGGAGGCGCTGGAGGGCGCGACCGAGGAGGACCGCGAGCGCATCAACGAGATGCTCACCGACCTCAACGCGTTGCTCGCCGCGCACGCCCGCGGGGAGGACACGAGCAGCCAGTGCGCCGACTTCATGGAGAAGCACGGGGAGTTCTTCCCCGAGCAGCCGCGCAACGTCGATGAGCTGCTGGACGCCCTGGCCGAGCGCAGCGCCGCGGCCCAGCGGATGCTCAACTCCATGTCGCCCGAGCAGCGCGACGAGCTCATGCAGCTCTCCGCGCAGGCGTTCGGGTCGCCCGAGCTCGCCGACCAGCTCGCGCAGATGGACGAGCACCTCCGGTCGCTGCGGCCCGGCGAGGACTGGAACGGGTCCGAGCGGTTCTCCGGCGACGAGGGCCTCGGCCTGGGCGACGGGACGGGCGTGCTTCAGGACGTCGCCGACCTGGAGGCGCTCGCCGAGCAGCTGGCCCAGTCCTACGCCGGTGCCCGGATGGACGACGTCGACCTCGACGCGCTGGCCCGCCAGCTGGGCGACGACGCTGCGGTGCAGGCGCGCGCGCTGGCCGACCTGGAGAAGGCCCTGCGCGAGTCCGGCTACCTCGAGCGTGGATCCACGGGTGACCTGCGGTTGAGTCCGCGGGCCATGCGCCAGCTCGGCAAGTCGCTGCTGCGCGACGTGGCCACGCAGCTGTCGGGCCGCCAGGGGCAGCGCGACGTACGCCGCAGCGGCGCCGCGGGTGACCTCACCGGGTCGGCGCGGAGCTGGGAGTTCGGCGACACCGAGCCCTGGGACGTGACCCGCACCCTCACCAACGCCATCCGCCGCACCGTGGGGGAGGGGGAGTCCCCTGCCGCCGGCGTACGGATCGACGTCGACGACATCGAGATCGCCGAGACCGAGGCGCGGACGCAGGCGGCGGTGGCGCTGCTCGTGGACACCAGCTTCTCGATGGCGATGGACGGGCGCTGGGTGCCGATGAAGCGCACGGCCCTGGCGCTGCACCAGCTCATCCGCACCCGCTTCCGCAACGACCACCTGCAGCTGGTCGGTTTCGGGCGCTACGCCCGCACCATGGAGATCGAGGAGCTCACCGCCCTCGACGCGCGCTGGGACAAGGGCACGAACCTCCACCACGGCCTGCTCCTGGCCAACCGCCACTTCCGCCGACACCCCGGCGCCCAGCCCGTCCTGCTGGTGGTGACCGACGGCGAGCCGACCTCGCACCTGGAGGCCGACGGGCAGGTCTGGTTCGACTACCCGCCGCACCCCGTCACCCTGGCCAAGACGGTGCGCGAGCTCGACAACGTACGTCGCCTCGGCGCGCAGACGACCTTCTTCCGTCTCGGCGAGGATCCCGGGCTCGCGCGCTTCATCGAGTCGATGGCGCGCCGGGTGGACGGGCGGATGGTCTCGCCCGAGCTCGACGACCTGGGGGCCGCGGTGGTGGGGTCCTACCTCGGTTCCCGGTCCAGTGGCCGCCAGACAAGAGGCTTCGGCGACTTCGGCGGCTGGGGCGGCTGGGGCGGACGTGGTGACTGGGTCGGATGAGGCGCCTCTAGGGTCTCGCGTTCGGGAGTGGTCTACGCCACACTGACCTGATGGGAAGAGGGTCTCCTAGGGACCAGCGCCCGGTGCGTCAGCGCGTACGCCGGGCACTGCAGGAGAGTGGACCGTTGCTGGGCGGGCTGGCGCTGATCGCTGCCGTCGGTGCGGGCTTCGCGTGGGGGCAGCCGCCCGAAGCGCGGGGCCTGCCGACCACGGCGGACGTACCCACTGCCGTGCCCGAACGTCCTACCGGGACCGTGCGTGGCGTCGTCCACGACGTCGACGGTGCGCCGGCGGCGGGTGTCGTCGTCGAGGTGGTGACCGGGCCCTTCGTCTCGCGGGCGGCCCGCCCCAGCGCGACCAGCAGCGTCCTTCTCGGGCCGACCTGGAGCGACACGACGGACGCCGACGGGACGTACGAGATCCCGGAGGTCGACGCCGGACCGCACCGGCTCGTCGTGTCGCCGGACGGCGGCCTCTGGGCCACCTGGTGGTTCGGAGGGGCGGCGACCGTCGACCTGGCCCGCGACTTCCGGGTCGATGCGCAGCAGGACGTGGTGCTCGACCTCGACGTGCTGCCGGCTGCCAGCATCCGCGGGACGGTGGCCGAGCCCGGCCCCGCGGTCCGCAGTGCCACGGCAGGCGAGTCCGGCGACGTGGCGGCGGCCACCGAGGTGGTCCTCGAACGACGCACGGGACGCGGGTGGACCACCGTCTCCCGGTCGGCGGTCGCCAGGTCCGGGGAGTACGAGGTCGACGGCCTGCTCCCGGGGGACTACCGCGTGCTCGCCGACAGCCCTCGCAGCGGGATCACCTACGCGCCGTCGGCGGCCTCCCCGGCTGAGGCCCAGCTGCACCCCGTCGCCGTGGGGGAGTCGGTGGACGTCGACGTCGAGGTGCCCCCGCCAGCGACGGTCACCGGTCGGTTGACCACCTCGGCCGGGACCCCGTTGCCCGGCCGGGAGATCGGCTTCAGCGCGGGGTGGGTCGTGGTGGATCCGCGGTTCCCCCCGATCGCCGACCAGCGACGAACTGTGCGCACCGACGCGTCCGGCCACTTCGCCGTACGCCTCGGGACCGGGGAGTGGAGCGCCCACACCGATCCGCGGTGCGTGGGCACCGGGACGTCGAGGCTCGACGTGGTCGCCGGCCGTGACGGCACGTGGGCCCTCGTCGACGACGCCGTCGCGACGCTCTCGGGGCGTGTGGTCCGCCCCGACGGCACCCCACGGTCGGGAGTGCGAGTGTCGCTGGGCAACTCGCGGGCAGCGTGCGGCCAGAGCGCGACGACGGACAAGCGGGGGCGGTGGAGGATCGCCCGGGTGCCGCCCGGCCCGACCCTGGTCGAGTACGTCGTCGACACGCCCCGCGGGACGCAGTTCCGCTCCTATCACCCCGGCGTCAGGAAGCCCGCGGACTCCAGCCGGATCGACGTCGCGCTCGGGGCGAGGGTCACCGGTCTGAGGGCGACGGTGCGGTGACCGGGGTGGTGACCGGGGTGGTCGCGACACCGGCCGCGAGACCGAAGCCGAGGACGGCGGCGGGTGCGGCGAGCGCGGCGTACGGCTTGAGCCAGGGGAACACCCGGTAGTACGGCTCGAAGCCACCCACGAGCATCCACACCGCGAAGAGGCACAGCGCGACGGCGTTGACCATCGTGAGCGCCAGCGCCCAGCCGGCAGCGGGGCGGACCAGTGCCGCGATCCCGGTGGGCACCACCCACAGCGAGGCCATCAGGTAGGGGGCGATGAGGAGGAAGAAGATGCCGAAGGCGCCCCCCGGCTCGATCTCGTGCTCCGGCGCCACGGTGACCATCGGCGAGAGGTAGCGGGCCACGGCGACGCCCAGCCAGCCGAGGAGGGTGATCAGGGCCGCGACGAGGGCGGTGGAGGTGCGGAGCATGGGCAGGAGTCTCGTCGGCGTGACGCCTCGGCGGGTGGGGATCATGTCGCCGTCACGTGAAGGTTCTGCGCAGGTCCCCGCAGGTCGTTCACACCGGGGCCCTGCGCAAGGCCCTGTGCTGGGCCACCACAGCCGTCACGAGGCAACTCGTGCCGTGTCAACGCCCTACGCCGGGATGGTGGTCAGCCGGGTGGCTCTTCAACCGATGGTGGCTCCGGCACAGCGTCGCCAGGTAAGGCGGTCCACCTGGGCGCGCCCGGTCTTCTCGATGAACGGCGCCACCTGCTGGTCGATCCACGCCACACCTTCGGCCGGCAGCGCCGGGCAGGCGTGGATGGTGGCCTCCGCGACCTGGAAGACCGCCGCGTCGGAACCGTCAGGCAAGGCGGGGTGGGCGACCGCGCATGCGTACGCGATCAACAGCGTGTCCGCCTCCGCGCGACGCACCGCAGCCGCGTTGGCACGGGCCAACGCGACCAGGTCGCCGGGGGTCGTCACGTCTTCGAACATGTGTTCGAATCCAGCGGTTCCCGCGGTCGAGCGACACCCCTCTGTTTCTCCTGTGGAGGAGAGCGGAACCGAGCGGCACCTGGCTCTTTCAGGCGGTCTCGGGGAAGGCGATCCCGGTCTTGGCGTGGCAGCGGTAGCCGTTGGGGTTCTTCGCCAGGTACTGCTGGTGCGGGTCCTCGGCGTAGTAGTACTCACCGGCGGGGGCGATCTCCGTGGTGACCTCGGGGAAGCCCCGGCGCTGCAGCTCCTCGGCGTACGCCCGGGTGAGCTCGCGCGCGACCTCCTCCTGCTCGGGGGTGGTCGTGTAGATCGCGGAGCGGTACTGGGTGCCGACGTCGTTGCCCTGACGCATGCCCTGCGTGGGGTCGTGGATCTCGAAGAAGCGCTTCACCAGCTCGGCGTACGGGACGACCTTCGGGTCGAAGACCACGCGGACCGCCTCGGTGTGGCCGGTCATGCCCGAGCACACCTCCTCGTACGTCGGGTTCGGCGTCGTGCCGCCGGCGTAGCCCACCGACGTCGACCAGACGCCGGGCACCTGCCAGTAGAACTCCTCGGCTCCCCAGAAGCAGCCGAGCCCGAAGACGGCGACCTCGAGGCCCTCGGGCACCTCGTCGCTCACCACCGGCGTCCCGAGGACCACGTGCTGGCCCAGGGTCCAAGGGCGCGACGGGCGACCCGGCAGCGCCTGGTCGGGCGTGGGGACGGAGGACTTGAGGCGGCCGAAGAGCACGGGAGACTCCACACGATGGGGGTTGGATGAGGTGTTCGCCCAACGTAACGCTTTGATGGTCGTGAGACTTCCCGCGTAGGCTCGCTCGCGTGACTGAGCAGCAGTGGGACTCCGCCGGATTCGAGACCAGGGCCATCCACGCCGGCTACGAGCCGGACGAGATGAGCGGCGCGGTCATCCCGCCGATCTACGCCACCAGCACCTACAAGCAGGACGGTGTCGGCGGCCTGCGCGGCGGCTACGAGTACAGCCGCTCGGCCAACCCGACGCGTACGGCGCTCGAGGGCGCGCTGGCCGCGGTCGAGGGCGGCGCCCACGGCTTCGCCTTCGCCTCCGGCCTCGCCGCCGAGGACACCATCATCCGCGCGCTGTGCCGCCCCGGCGACCACGTCGTGCTGCCCAACGACGCCTACGGCGGCACGTTCCGCCTCTTCGACAAGGTCGCGAAGGTCTGGGGCCTGGACCACACGCCCGCCGTCGTGGCCGACCCCGAGGCCGTGCGCGCTGCGATCGAGCCGGGCCGTACGAAGCTCGTCTGGGTCGAGACGCCCACCAACCCGCTGCTCAACGTCGCCGACATCGAGGCGCTGGCCGCCGTCGCCCACGAGGGCGGGGCCCTGCTGGTCGTCGACAACACGTTCGCCTCGCCCTACCTCCAGCAGCCGCTGGCGCTGGGCGCGGACATCGTCGTGCACTCGACCACGAAGTACGTCGGTGGCCACTCCGACGTCGTGGGCGGCGCCATCGTCGTCAACGACCCCGAGATCGCCGAGAAGATCGGCTTCCACCAGAACTCCATGGGCGCCGTCGCCGGCCCCTTCGACTGCTTCCTGACCCACCGCGGCCTCAAGACCCTCGCGGTCCGCATGGAGCGCCACTGCGACAACGCCGAGAAGATCGTGGAGTTCCTCGCCGCCCACCCGGCCGTCGCCGAGGTCATCTACCCCGGTCTTGAGGCGCACCCCGGCCACGAGGTCGCCAAGCGGCAGATGAAGCGCTTCGGCGGGATCATCTCCTTCCGGGTGGCAGCCGGCGAGCAGGCCGCCCTCGACGTCTGCGCCAAGGCGGAGGTCTTCACCCTCGGGGAGTCCCTGGGTGGCGTCGAGTCGCTGATCGAGCACCCCGGCCGGATGACCCACGCCAGCGTCGCGGGCACCGAGCTCGAGGTCCCCGCCGACCTCATCCGCCTCTCCGTCGGCATCGAGACCGTCGAGGACCTGATCGCCGACCTCGGGCGCGCGCTCGGCTGATCCTGCGCCGGTCTCGGTAACCTGACCCGGTGACCAACGACGAGGGACGCGACCAGTCTGATCACGCAGGATCAGGGCCCGTTCAGGACGGCGCGGGGGAGCGGCTCGCGGAGCGCCTGACGCAGCAGCTCGCCCAGCAGTGGGCGCACCTGCGTGCCGAGCGCCGGGCCGAGGCGTCGGTGGCGCCGGTGAGGTCGGGCTCCTCGAACTTCTCGCGCGCCCAGGTGCCCTGGGGACTCGACCTCGCTGCGGCCTGGTCGTGGCGCTTCCTGGTCATCGTCGCCGCGGGCTACGTGATCCTGTGGACGATCAACCGGTTCGCCCTCATCGCCTTCCCGCTGGCCGTCGCGCTGCTGCTGGCCGCCCTCGTCTCGCCGATGGTGCGTGCCGCCCGCAACGTGGGCGTGCCCCGTGGTCTGGGCTCGATCTTCGGCGTGCTCCTCACCGTCGGGGTGGTGGGCATGCTGCTCACCTTTGCCGGGCAGCAGGTCGTCAACGGCACCAAGGAGCTCGCCGGCGAGGTCGTCAAGGGACTCGAGAAGATCCGCGCCTGGTTGCGCGACGGACCACTCAACGCCTCCGACAGCCAGATCAACGACTACATCGGCCAGGTTCAGGCGGCCATCACCGAGTGGTCCAAGTCGGGCGCGCTGAGCCAGGCGGCCGACCTCGGCACGGCCATCGGCAACGTGACGGCCGGGTTCTTCATCGTCCTCTTCGCCATGTACTTCTTCCTCGCCGACGGCGAACGCATCTGGACCTGGATCGTGCGCCTCGCCCCGCGCGCCGCGCGCCAGCACGTGGACTCCTCGGGCCGGGTCGCCTGGGTCTCGCTCACCCAGTTCGTCCGGGCCACGGTCATCGTCGCCCTCGTCGACTCCGTGGGCGTCATGCTCGTGGCGTGGTGGCTCGACGTGCCGCTCGTCCTGGCCCTCGGCGTGCTGGTCTTCCTGGGTGCCTTCGTGCCGATGATCGGCGCCACCGTGGCCGGTGCCGTGGCCGTGCTGGTGGCGCTCGTCGACCAGGGCCCGCTGACCGCGCTCTTCATGCTGATCGGCGTGATCGTGGTCCAGCAGATCGAGGGCAACGTGCTCCAGCCCTTCCTGATGGGCCGCTTCGTCTCCGTGCACCCGCTCGGCGTGATCGTCGCCATCGCCGCGGGCCTCCTCACCGCCGGCGTCGCCGGTGCCTTGGTGGCGGTGCCGCTGGTCGCCGCGATCAACGCCGTGGTCGTGCACCTGGCGGGGAAGGCCGAGGCCGACGAGATCGCGGTGACCGACGCCGAGGAGGAGCTCCTCGAACCGGACGAACCTGATCCCGGAGAGTCGGGACCACGCGCGTCGGGACCAGATGCCCCGGCGCCCACGGCACCCGAACCGGCCGCTCCCGCCGAGGAGACGCGATGAGCGAGCTCCACCTGCCCGGCATCGACGACGTACACCGTGCCGCCGAGACCTTGCGCGGCGTGGCCGTGCGTACGCCGATGGAGGAGTCGCGCTGGCTCTCCAGCATCGCCGGCGGCCCGGTGCACCTGAAGTGCGAGAACCTCCAGCGCACCGGCTCCTTCAAGGCGCGCGGTGCCTATGTCCGCATGGCGGGCCTGTCGCCCGAGGAGCGCGAGCGCGGCGTGGTCGCCGCGTCGGCCGGCAACCACGCCCAGGGCGTGGCGCTGGCGGCGCAGCGGCTGGGCATCGCCGCCCGCGTCTACATGCCCGAGGGGGCGCCGATCCCCAAGGAGCGGGCGACCAGGGGCTACGGCGCCGAGGTGGTCTTCGAGGGCAGTCGGCTCGAGGAGGCGCTCGCTGCCGCCCGGGACTACGCCGAGGAGACCGGCGCGATCCTGATCCATCCCTTCGACCACCCCGACGTCGTCGCGGGCCAGGGCACCTGCGGACTGGAGATCCTCGAGCAGGTGCCGCAGGTGCGCACCGTCCTCGTGCCGACCGGCGGAGGCGGGTTGCTCGCGGGCGTCGCGCTCGCGGTCAAGGCGCTGCGTCCCGACGTACGCGTCATCGGCGTGCAGGCAGCCGGTGCCGCGGCCTACCCGTACTCGCTCGCCTCCGGCCGCCCGGTCGCGCTGGAGCAGATGCAGACCATGGCCGACGGGATCGCCGTCGGACTGCCCGGCGAGGTGACCTTCTCCCTCGTACGCGACCTGGTCGACGACGTGTGGACCGTGGGGGAGGAGTCGCTCTCCCGTGCCCTGCTCGCGCTCGTCGAGCGGGCCAAGATGGTGGTGGAGCCCGCAGGAGCGGCCGCTGTTGCCGCGCTCCTCGACGACCCCGGTCGGGTGGAGACGCCAGCGGTGGCGGTGCTGTCGGGCGGCAACATCGATCCCCTGCTGCTCGGGAAGGTGATCCGCCACGGACTCGCGGCTGCGGGCCGCTACCTCTACCTGCGCGTGTGCATCAACGACCGCCCCGGAGGGCTGGCCCGCCTGCTCGCCGAGATCGGCGAGGTGGGCGGCAACGTGCTGGAGGTGACCCACGAGCGGATGTCGCCGACCCTGGCGTTCGACGAGGTGGAGGTGCGGGTGCAGCTCGAGACGCGCAGTGCCGAGCACGCCGCCGAGGTCCTGGCCCGGCTGCGGGAGCGCGGCCACCGCATCCAGGAATGACGAACGGCGCCCGGGTGACCCGGACGCCGTTCGTGGTGGTGCGTGGTGCGCGAGCCGTGGGACTCAGCCAGTGAGACTCAGCCGGTGAACGGCACGGCGCCGGTGATCTCGATGTTGATCTTCTTGCCGTTCGGCGCCTCGTAGGAGACCTTGTCGCCCACCTTGTGGCCGCTGATGGCTGCGCCGAGGGCGGACTGCGGGGAGTAGACCGTCAGGCCTTCCTCCTCGATCTCGCGGGCGCCGAGGAGGAACGTCTCCTCGTCGTCGAAGTCGGTGAACTTGACGGTGACCTGCATGCCCGGCTCGACGACGCCGTCGTCGGGCGGGGTCTCCCCGACCTCCGCGCGGCGCAGCATGTCCTCGAGCTGACGGATGCGGGCCTCCTGCTTGCCCTGCTCGTCACGAGCGGCGTGGTAGCCGCTGTTCTCCTTCAGGTCGCCTTCGTCACGAGCCGCGCTGATGCGGTCGATGATCTCCTGGCGCTTCGGGCCCTTGAGGTCGTCGAGCTCAGCCTGCAGCTTGTCGTGGGCCTCCTGGGTCAACCAGATGGTGCCTGCGCTCTGGGTCATGGATTCACTCCTGTGTGGACAAAAGCAAAACCCGCCGGGCTCGTCGTGAGTGTCACGACCACTTCCCTGGGAGCCCTGCGGGTCGGATGTTCCGACCACTGTAGCAACAGGGGGCACGTCCGGGGGCCGTGACCAGCAGGGTGGTCAGCGCCAGCGGGTCTGACCCTCGGCGCGGCAGCCGACCATCTCGACGCTGGTGGCCTCGCGCTCGGTGCGCACCGTGACCGTCTGGACGCCGTCGGTGCCGGTGAAGGCGAGCTCGCCGACGACGGACTTGTCCACCGAGATGGCCCGGACCACGCACTCGGCCTCGTCGACGTCGTCGAGCTGCACCTGCACCCGTACGTCGACGGCGTGCTTGTCGATGACGTCGTAGCCCACGACCTGCGACTCGGCGGCGGGGGCGCCGTGGAAGAAGGCGGCCCAGGCGACCCAGGCCAGGAAGACGACGCCCAGGGCGACGCTGGCGGCGATGGTGGCCTGACGGCGGATCGGGGAGGAGGCGCCGTAGCGCGCATCGAGCTCAGCCTGGTTGGTCACGCACCAAGGGTGCCATCGGCGAGCAACTGCCACGCCCCCGCGCCTAGACTCGGGTCCATGTCCGCAGGTCCCCGCGCTGGCTTCCGCCTCATGCACGTGCACGCCCACCCCGACGACGAGTCGAGCAAGGGGGCTGCCTCCACGGCGATGTACGTCGCCCAGGGCGTCGACGTCCACGTCGTGACCTGCACCGGGGGTGAGCGCGGCTCGATCCTGAATCCCAAGATGGACCGGCCCGACATCGCCGCGAACATCACCGAGGTGCGCCGCCAGGAGATGGAGCGGGCGCGCGACATCCTCGGCGTACGCCAGGACTGGCTCGGTTTCGTCGACTCCGGGTGGCCCGAGGGCGACCCGAAGCCTCCGCTGCCCGAGGGCTGCTTCGGGCTGATGGACCCCGCCGTCGCGGCGGAGCCGCTGGTCCGGCTGATCCGGGAGTTCCGTCCGCACGTCGTCACGACGTACGACGAGAACGGTGGCTATCCGCACCCCGACCACATCATGTGCCACAAGGTGGCCGTCGAGGCGTTCCACGCCGCCGGCGACCCGGAGCGCTACCCGGGCACGGGGGAGCCGTGGCAGCCGCTGAAGCTCTACTACCAGCACAGCATGAACCGTCCGCGCACCCAGGCGCTGCACGACGCGATGCTCGCGCACGGCCTCGAGTCGCCCTACGGGGAGCGGCTGCAGAAGTGGACGCCGGACCCGGCCTTCGACGCGCGCATCACGACCCGGGTGGAGTGCTCCGACTGGTTCGGCGTGCGCGACCAGGCGCTGCTCGCCCACGCGACCCAGATCGACCCCGACGGCTTCTGGTTCTGGGTGCCGCGCGAGCTCCAGCAGGAGGTCTGGCCGACGGAGGACTTCGAGCTGGTCGTGAGCCACGTCGCCAGCGAGCTGCCCGAGGACGACCTCTTCGCCGGGATCCAGCCGGGCGCCTGACACACTGGGAGCATGTCCGACCTCTTCAGTGCCGATCTCCTCACCTCCCTCGTCACGCTGGCCCAGGACGCGCCTCGTCCGGTGCCGGAGGACGACGAGGTCAAGGCTGGTTACGTGGCCCTCTTCCTGTGGCTCGGCATGTGCGTCGCCGTCGCGCTGCTGGGCTGGAGCCTGATCCGCCAGATCCGCAGGACTTCAGCCGCCAAGGACGCCGGTGTCTACGGCGACCCGGTCGAGGGTGGGACGACGCGCCGCGAGGACGATGTCACCGCCGATGTCACCGCCGGGGCCATCGCCGACGAGACGCCCTCGGAGGACGCCGCGTCCGAACGTTGACCCGATCGGATGTGTGAACCTCCCGGGGTGGGGGTAGGGACTGTCCATGATCTGGGACATTGTTGGTTTTCTCGTGTTCGGCCTCGTCGTCGGGGCCGTGGCTCGGCTCATCAAGCCGGGCAAGCAAGACCTGAGCTGGTTGGCCACCTTGGGTCTCGGTGTCGTCGGTTCCCTGGTGGGTGGCCTGATCGCCTCCATCATCGGCTCCGGTGACATCTTCGAACTGAACATCCTCGGCGCGATCATCGCGATCGTGGTCGCGATCGCCCTGGTGGGCACCGCAGAGGCGATGTCGGGCAAGAGTCGCACCTCCTGAGTCAAGTCCGCGCGCGTCCCTGACGCGCACCCCGCAAGGCGCTCGAAAGCCGTGAGGCACGTCACCCGACGTGCCTCACGGCTTTTTTTGTCTCCGGGCTTTCCGCGTGCCATAATTCCGTTTGTTGAATCTCGTAGGTGAGCCGCTCCAGCAGCGGGCTCCCTGCTCCTTGAACCGGGGTGCAGTCGGCGATCCCCCCATGCGCCGACTGCACCCCTTCCAGCATTTCTGGCCAAGATTGTCGCGCCTGTGCTGATGACCCAGGCCCGATGATGGTCCGGTGCTCGTGAGGCCAGCACGCCGGCCACAGCCCCCTGCGCGGGCTCACGGCACGGCACCGGCGCACAGCGCAGCACCGGCGCACAGCGCAGCACCGCCGCGCCGAGGGCGGGCGGTGCTCAGGTGCACCTGGTGGCCGGCGCCTGACGATTCGGCGCGAGACGGTTCGGTGCGCGGAGGATCGGTGCGCGGAGGATCAGTGCGCGGCGGCCGAGTACGTGGCCAACGTCACGCCGACGTAGTGGGCCAGGAAGGCCAGGACCGTGAGGGTGTGGAAGACCTCGTGGAAGCCGAACCACCGCGGCGAGGGGTTCGGTCGCTTCACTCCGTAGACCACCGCGCCGATCGTGTAGAGGGCCCCGCCGAGGACCACCAGGACCATCACCGCGATGCCGACATCGCGCCCGTACTGCATGGCGCCGTCGACGAAGCCGCCGAAGAAGAAGACGGGAGCCCAGCCCAGTGCGAGGTAGATCGGCGCCGAGACCCACCTGGGGTGGTCGACCCACCACAGCTGCATCGCCACGCCCAGCAGTGCGCCGGTCCAGACGATGACGAGCATCAACCACCGGTCGGTGCCCTCGAGCAGCAGCACAGCGAACGGCGTACAGGTGCCGGCGATCAGCAGGAAGATGTTGGAGTGGTCGAACCGCTGGAGGAACTTCTGGGCCCTCGGCGACCACCTGCCTCGGTGGTAGATGGCCGAGACGGTGAAGACGAGCAACGCCGTCAACGCGAAGACGGCCGTGGCGATCCGCGTCTTGGCGTCGGGAGACAGAGCGACGAGGGCGACGCCGGCGGCCAGCGCCACCGGCGCGGTGCCGGCGTGAAGCCAGCCACGCAGGTGGGGCTTGACCTCGGCCAGCGTCTCCTCGACGCGGTCGTGGAGATGGTCCATGCGCACCCGGAGCGAGTCGTTCATGGGTACAACCTACGTGCCGGTACGTCGTGAGATCCACAGGTCGAGACCGGGATCTCTCCTGAGACGCCGATCCGGGATCGGTAGAGTCGGGGGCATGGCCAAGTGGAAGGACGCCGTGCGTCGCGTGCTGTACCCGGCGTACGAGTCGCGAGTGGTGAAGGGGCTTCCCGCGGGCCGCATCCCCAAGCACGTGGGCGTCATGCTCGACGGCAACCGCAGGTGGGCCAAGGCCGTCGGGGCCGACGCCGCGAGCGGTTATCGCGCCGGGGCCGACAACATCCAGCCCTTCCTGGGCTGGTGCGAGGAGGTCGGCGTCGAGGTCGTCACGTTGTGGCTGCTGTCGACCGACAACCTCAACCGCCCGCCCGAGCAGCTCGCCGGCCTGCTGACCGTGATCGAGGGCGCGGTCGAGTCCCTGGCCGCCACCGGCCGCTGGCGCGTCCACCCCGTGGGAGCCCTCGACCTGCTGCCGGCCGAGACCGCCGAGAAGCTCAAGGCTGCCGACGAGGCCACCCGTGACGTCGACGGACTGCTGGTCAACATCGCCGTCGGCTACGGCGGTCGTCGTGAGATCGCGGACGCCGTCAGGTCGCTCCTGCTCGACCAGAACTCCAAGGGCGCCACGCTGGAGCAGCTCGCCGAGACGATCGACGTCGAGCACATCGCGGAGCACCTCTACACCAAGGGGCAGCCTGACCCCGACCTGGTGATCCGCACCTCCGGCGAGCAACGGATCGGCGGCTTCCTGCTCTGGCAGAGCACCCACAGCGAGTTCTACTTCTGCGAGGCGCTGTGGCCCGACTTCCGCCGCGTCGACTTCCTGCGCGCGATCCGGGCGTACGCCGAGCGCGAGCGCCGCTTCGGCACCTGAGGGGTCGAGGGCGACCTCGGCCCGTCACACAGTGGTGACGCACTGTTGACGTGCGCGTTGCGGCGTGTCTCCCCACGGGCGGTGCCCGGCGGTCGTACGTTCCGAAGCATCGGCAGGTGGGGAAGCCGGCTGATGCCAGGAGGCCCGCTCGTGAGCACTCACGACTTCGCAGGACGCAGCGTGGAGGTCGGCGCTCGCCGCCCTCTGCCCGTGTCCGGGAGGGGTCGGCACTCCGGCCCCAGGGTTTCGTCCTGGCCCGACATGAACTAGGGCCGGGCGTGAGTGCGCGTGCGTCCTGCGAGGTGAATCCAGTGGCCGCGACCTCTCCTGACACGCGTCGTACCTATGTCCTCGACACCAGCGTCCTGCTGGCCGATCCGGGGGCCATCCGCCGCTTCGCCGAGCACGAGGTCGTGCTCCCCGTCGTGGTCATCACCGAGCTCGAGGGCAAACGCCACCATCCCGAGCTCGGTTACTTCGCCCGCAGCGCGCTGCGGATGCTCGACGAGCTGCGCGTCGTCAACGGTCGTCTCGACGAGCCGGTTCCGGTGGGCGACGAGGGGGGAACCCTGCGGGTCGAGCTCAACCACACCGACGCGACGTCGCTGCCCTCGGGCTTCCGGCTGGGCGACAACGACACCCGCATCCTGGCGGTCGCCCGCAACCTCGCCGACGAGGGCGCCGACGTCACCCTGGTGTCGAAGGACCTGCCGCTGCGGATCAAGGCCTCGGCCGTGGGCCTGGACGCACAGGAGTACCGCGCCGAGGCGGTGAGCGCCTCCGAGACGGGCTGGACCGGCATGCAGGAGCTCGTCGTCCCGGCCGCCGCGGTGGACGAGCTGTACGAGGACGGGGTGCTCGACCTCGACGCGGCGCGCCAGATGCCCTGCCACACCGGGCTGGTGATGGTCTCCGACCGCGGCACGGCGCTCGGGCGCGTGGGCCCGGACAAGCAGGTCCACCTGGTCAAGGGCGACTCCGACGCCTTCGGCGTGCACGGTCGTTCGGCCGAGCAGCGGGTCGCGCTGGAGCTGCTCCTCGACCCCGACATCGGGATCGTGTCGCTGGGCGGGCGAGCGGGCACCGGCAAGTCGGCGATGGCCCTGTGCGCCGGTCTGGAGGCGGTGATGGAGCGGCGTCAGCACAAGAAGGTCGTGGTCTTCCGGCCGCTCTTCGCCGTCGGCGGGCAGGAGTTGGGCTACCTCCCGGGCAGCGAGAACGAGAAGATGGCGCCATGGGGCCAGGCGGTCTTCGACACCCTCGGAGCGCTCGTCTCGCCCCACGTGGTCGACGAGGTCGTGCACCGCGGGATGCTCGAGGTGCTGCCGCTGACCCACATCCGGGGGCGTTCGCTGCACGATGCGTTCGTGATCGTCGACGAGGCGCAGTCGTTGGAGCGCAACGTGCTGCTGACGGTGCTCTCACGCATCGGGGCCAACTCGAAGGTCGTGCTCACCCACGACGTCGCGCAGCGCGACAACCTGCGGGTGGGGCGTCACGACGGTGTGGTCGCGGTGGTGGAGAAGCTCAAGGGCCACCCGCTCTTCGCCCACGTCACGCTCACCCGGTCGGAGCGCTCACCGATCGCGGCCCTGGTGACCGAGATGCTGGAGAACGTCTCGCTCTGACCTGCAGAGAGCCGACAGCACCCCCGGAGCCCGGCTCCGGGGGTGCTGCGACGTACGGCGCTGGGTGCGCTCAGTCGTGGGTGCGCTCAGTCGTGGGTGTGCGCGATGTAGACGTCGCAGGGAGCCTTGGCGGCGACCTCGCTGGCGAGGCTGCCCAGCAGTCGCCCGAGCCCCTTCACGCGCTTGTTGCCGACGACGATCAGGGCCGCGTCGAGCGTCTCGGCCAGGGTCACCAGGGTCTCGGCCGGCTTGTGTCCGGCGACGCCCTGGCCGACGACGCTGAGTCGGGGGAACTCGCGCTGCAACGTGGCGGCGGAGTCGGCGGCGATGCGGTCTGCCGCCAGGGAGGGCTCGAATCCGGGCTGGCTGGCCCCTCGGCTGGAGGGGTCGAAGACGGAGACGACGTGCAGGGTCGCGCCGAGGGCGGAGGCGATGCGCGCGGCGGTGGCAGCGGCTTCCTGGGCGGGGACGGAGCCGTCGACACCGGTGATGATGCTCTGGGTCATGTCGTTCCTCATCTGGTGCGGGCGCTGGGGTGGTGCGCCGGGACGACCGTAGCCGCGACAGTGTGTTCAGTCATGCAGATCCGGCCGAGGCGTGACAGTTGTGACCAAAGTGGTGCTTGGGGAAGGAGTGAAGAACTTTTTCTGTGACGGGCGTCCCACAATTTGCCGTTCGGTTTGCACGCCTCCCGGGCTCCGTGCATGGTTGCTGTGGTCACGACGCGCCGAGCGGGTCGGGACGGGTCAGCAGTCAGCCGCCAACCCCCGTGAGAGCTGTGTCGAAAACCGAGAAGTACGCCCCCAAGCACCGCGCCCCTGGCAAGCACAAGGCCAAGCGCGACCCGTGGAAGACCCTGCGGTCGACCGGTGTCATCACCGGTGTTGCGGTCGCCGCGACGGCGGGCGTCGTCGGCGTCGGACTTCTGGGCGACGACGAGGGTCCCGTGCCGTCGAGCACCAGCCTCACCGCCGCCGTGGACCCGGCCGCCACGACCGCCCACCTCGCCGACCGCGACGCGGCGGTGACGCGCTCGGACCGCCGCGAGGCCACCGACCCGGCCAAGGCTGCCGCCCTCTCCAACGACGCCGGTGTGGTGACCACCCACTCGCGACAGATCTCCACCGCCGACCCGCGTGGCCTCGCCCGCGTGGTCATGGGCGAGTTCGGCTTCTCCGACTCCCAGTTCGGCTGCCTCGACTCGCTGTGGACCCGCGAGTCCAACTGGCGGTGGAACGCGGACAACCCGAACTCATCGGCGTACGGCATCCCGCAGGCGCTGCCCGGCTCCAAGATGTCGTCGGCCGGTGCCGACTGGGAGACCAACCCGGAGACCCAGATCCGCTGGGGCCTGAGCTACATCGCCGGTCGCTACGGCACCCCCTGCGCCGCCTGGGGCCACTCCGAGCGCGTCGGCTGGTACTGACCCGCCGCCTGACGTCGTACGACGTCACCCCGGACGCACGACGCGCCCCCACTCGACCGAGTGGGGGCGCGTTGCACGTGGGTCAGGCTCCGGCAGGCTCCTCGTGCTCCATCGCCGGGCCGGGGTGGTTGCGCTCCAGCGCCGCACCTTCGACGTCGACGTTGGGGACGATCCGGTCGAGCCACTTCGGCATCCACCAGGCCTTGTCGCCGAGCAGGTGCATGACGCCGGGGATGACCAGCATGCGGATGACGAAGGCGTCGACCAGCACGCCGAAGGCCAGCGCGAAGCCGATCGAGCGGATCATCGCGTCGTGGCTGAAGACGAAGCCGGCGAAGACCGAGATCATGATGATCGCCGCTGCCGTGACCACGACCCGGCCGGCCTTGAAGCCGCGCTGGACCGCCACCCGTGACGGCGCGTCGTGGACGTACGCCTCACGCATGCCGGAGACCAGGAAGAGCTGGTAGTCCATGGCCAGACCGAAGAGGATGCCGATCACGATCACCGGCAGGAAGCTCAGGATCGGCCCAGGGGCGTGGATGCCGAAGAGGTCGGCGAGCCAACCCCACTGGAAGATCGCGGTGAGCGCCCCGAAGGTCGCGAAGAGTGAGAGCACGAAACCGAGCGCCGCGGTCAGCGGGACCAGGATCGAGCGGAACGCCAGCACCATGATCACCAGCGACAGCCCGACGACGAGGGCCAGGTAGCCCGGCAGGGAGTCGCTGAGCTGCTCGGAGACGTCGATGTTGCCGCTGGCGTTGCCGGCGACGCCGATCTCGATGCCGGTGCCGAACTTCCAGCCCATGCCGCGCAGCTCGTGGACGAGCTGCTCGGTGGCCACGCTGTTGGGTCCCTCCGAGGGCACGACCTGGAAGGCCACCAGCTCACGGGAGTCGGAGACGCCGATCGGGGCGACGGCGTCCACGTCGTCGAGCTCGCGCAGGGCAGTGCCGACCTCGGCCTGGGCCTCCATGCCCTCGGCGTCGGTGTCGAGGGTGCGACGCATGTCGGCGACGACCAGGAGGGGAGCGTTCATGCCCGCGCCGAACTTCTCCTCGGTCACGGTGTGGGCGCGGTAGGCGCTGGAGTCCTCGGGCTGGCTGGAGCCGTCGGGCAGGCCCAGGCGCATGTCCAGGGCGGGGATCGCCAGCACCACCAGCACGCCGATCCCGACCAGCGACTGGAGCACGGCGCGCGAGGTGCGCATCGGCTTCGTGCCGGTCGTGCTGTGGCTCAGCGGCACGATCGTGCCGCGCTGGCGCTTGGGCAGGACGCGGTGACCGGTCAGGGACAGCAACGCCGGGGTCATGGTGACGGCGATCAGCACGGCCACGACCACGCAGATGGCACCGACGGTGCCCATCAGGCCGAGGAAGCCGATGCCGGTGATGTTGAGGGCCGCCAGCGCAGTGACGACCGTGGCGCCTGCGAAGACGACGGCGTTGCCCGAGGTGCCGTTGGCCAGGCCGATGGACTCGTGCAGGTCCATGCCGCCGCGCATCTGGGTCTTGTGGCGGTTGATGATGAAGAGCGAGTAGTCGATGCCGACGGCCAGGCCCAGCATGAGGCCGAGCACCGGGGTCACCGACATCATGTCGACGGTGCCGCTCAGCGCCATCGAGCCGGCGACGCCGACTCCCACACCGAGCAGGGCGTTGATCAGGGGGAGGCCAGCGCCGACGAACGTACCGAGCATGATGAAGAGGGTCAGCGCTGCCACCGCGAGGCCGACCGCCTCACCGGGGCCGAAGACCTCCGGGATCGCCTGCACCATGTCGTTGGAGAGCTCGATGTCGACGCCCTCGATGTCGGCGTCGGTGAAGAGCTCGGCGACGTCGGCCTTCTCGTCGACGTCGACCTCGATGACCGGCTTGTCGAACATCACGGTGCCCAGCGCCGTGGTCTCGTCCTCGGAGACCTGGCGCACCTCGGCGGCCATCTCGGTCACCGCGGTCGAGTCCTCGATCAGGTCGCGGTTGGCCTCGAGCTCCTCACGGCCCTTCTCCAGCTTCGCGGCGCCCGCGTCGAGCTCGTCGCGCGCGGCGTCGAGCTGCGCCTGCTGGGCGTCGAGCTGGGCAAGCTGCGCGGCCGGGGCGCCGGAGGCCTCCAGCGCCGCCCGGGCGCCGTCGAGCTGGGCCTGGCCGCTCTCCAGCCGCTGGCGTCCTGCCTCCAGCTCCTTCTCGCCCTTCGCGAGCTCCTTCTCGCCCGCCTCCAGCTTCTTGCGGCCGTCGGCCAGCTCCTCGAGTCCCTTCTCCACGGCCTCCTCGGTGGCGAAGGGATCGACCGTCTCGCGTACGCCCGGCATCTCGCCGGCGCGCTCGAGCAGGTCGGAGATCTCCTGACGCTGGGCCTGCGTCAGGGGGGAGTCGTTGTCGGTGGTGAAGGCGACGACGGCCGCGCCGCCGCTCGCCGCGGGGAACTCCTCGGCCAGGGTGTCGGCGACCTCGGAGGTCGGGGTGCCGGGGATCGTCACCGTGGAGGTCAGCGTCCCGCCGAAAGTCAGGAACGCGCCGACGGCCAGCGCGAGCGCGAGCAGCCACGCCACGATGACGAGCCAGGCGCGGCGGGCGGAGAACCGCCCGAGTCGGTAGAGGAGTTCAGCCATGGCAGGAGGGTCGCCTTTGGTTCGGGAGGGGGCAGAGCGGAACGAGCAGATGATACGCAACGTCTCGTCTCGTTAAGAGTACTATCGGGGTCATGACAGCCGGAGTCTCCTCGAGCGCCCACCGGAACGGTCCGGTGCGCAGTGACGACGCTCGTCGCGCCATCCTGATGGCGACCGCCGAGCAGTTCATGGCCAAGGGGTACGAGCGTCTCACCATCCAGGGAATCGCCACCGCGGCGAAGGTGGGCAAGCAGACGATCTACCGCTGGTGGGGCGGCAAGGCCGACCTGGTCGCCGAGTGCCTGGTCGAGGGCGTCCTGTGGGACTCCGGGATGGTGGTGGGTGACACCGGTGACGTCGTGCAGGACGTCGCGACCTGGCTCCGCCTGCTGCTCGACGTCGACCAGTCCGGAGCCGGGGAGTCCCTCCGGTCGCTGCTGGGAGCCGCAGCCGGCGACGAGTCGTTGGCCCGGCACCTCGACGACCTGATGCGTGGGCAGCTCGAGGGGGGCATCACCCGCCGCCTCAGGCTCGCGCACGAGCGTGGTGAGCTGGCCGACCAGGTCGACGTCGCGCTCACCACCGAGCTGCTGCTCGGTCTGGTCATGGTGCGCACCCTGGCGCGGCGCCCTTCCAGGACCGAGGAGCTCGAGGGGCTCGTGCGCCTCCTCCTCGACCAGCGCTGAGGCGGCTCAGCCGAGCAGGCGCTTCTTCTGCACCTTGCCCATCTCGTTGCGGGGAAGGTTGGCCACGAAGCGGAACTCGCGCGGCCGCTTGTGGAGCGACAGCTCCTCGCCCACGAAGCGGCTCAGCGCCTCGGACAGGTCGGCCGCGGCCGCGGAGTCGGCCGGCGCGTGACTGGGGCGTGCGACGACGTACGCGACGATGCGCTGCCCCAGGTCGGCGTCGGGCTCACCGACCACGGCGACCTCGGCGACCGCGGGGTGACCGAGCAGGATCGACTCGATCTCGCCGGCGCCGATGCGGTAGCCCGCCGACTTGATCAGGTCGACGGACTCACGACCCACGATGCGGATGCACCCGTCGGGGGCGATGACGGCGACGTCACCGGTGACGAACCACCCGTCGTCGGTCCAGGACTCCGCGGTGGCCTCGGGACGGTTGAGGTAGCCGGAGAAGAGGGTGGCACCGCGGACCTCGAGCCGTCCGACGGTCGCGCCGTCATGGGCGACCTCGTGGCCGTCCTCGCCGCGCAGCCGGGCCTCGACCCCGGCGACCGGGACCCCGACCCACCCTGCCCGGCGTACGCCGTCGGCTCGGGTGGCGACGGTGATCAGGGTCTCGCTCATGCCGTAGCGCTCGACCACCTCGTGGCCGGTGAGCTCCTTGAGCCGGTCGAAGACCGGGACCGGCAGCGCGGCACTCCCCGACACCAGCAGCCGCGCGGTGCGCAGGGCCGCCGCGTCGTCGGGGGAGTCGGCGACGCGCGACCAGATGGTCGGCACGGCGAAGAACATGGTCGCCCCCGCGCGGGCAGCGTCCGCGTACGCCGCGGGGGTGCCCCGGCCGGTGTGGACCAGGGAGCCGCCCAGACGGAGCGGCCCGAGGACGCCCAGGACCAGGCCGTGGACGTGGAAGAGGGGAAGGCCGTGGGCGAGCACGTCGTCGGCCGTCCACGCCCACGCGTCGGCGAGGGCGTCGAGCCCGGCCGTCACGGCACGGTGGGACTGCAGGACGCCCTTGGGGAGGCCGGTGGTGCCGGAGGTGTACATGACGAAGGCAATCGCGTCGTCGTCCACGGGGTCCAGCACCACGTCGGCACGGGCGCCGACGTTGACCCGGACCCGGGGCAGCGGGGCGTCACCCGGCACCTCGTCCGGGGTCTGTCCGAGCCAGGCGTCGGGGGCGGAGTCGGCAAGGATGTGGGCCAGCTCGGCCGCGCCCGAGTCCGGTGGCACGGGCACCACCTCGACACCGGCCAGGAGGGCGCCCGTGATCGCGACGACCGTCTCCAGCGTCGGGGTCGCGAGCACGGCGACGCGGGTGTGGTCCTCGAGGTCGTCGGCGACGGCCGAGGCCGCCGCGAGGAGGGCGGGGTGGCTCAACCGCCGCCCGGCCACCTCGACGAAACGGGCGGGGTCAGCAGCGAGCAGGCCGGTCAGCATGGGTCGAGGATAGGTCGGCGCCTGCGTGGAGGGCGGCCGAGGGACTGCTCAGGGGTGCGTCATCGACTCCACGTCGAGGGCGGCGTCCATCTGTTCCTCGGTGAGCTCTCCCCGCTCCACGAAGCCCATCGCCAGGACGGTGTCGCGGATGGTGGCCCCCTCAGCCAGTGCGGTCTTGGCCACCTTGGCCGCCGCCTCGTAGCCGATGTACTTGTTGAGCGGGGTGACCACCGACGGCGACGACTCGGCGTAGCGGCGCATCCGCTCCGTGTCGGCCGTGATGCCGTCGACGCAGCGCTCGGCGAGCAGGGCCGAGGAGGTGGCGAGGATGCGCACCGACTCCAGCACGTTGCAGGAGATCACCGGCATCATCACGTTGAGCTCGAAGTTGCCGGCGGCTCCGCCCCAGGCGACGGCTGCGTCGTTGCCGACGACCTGGGCGCAGACCATCAGGGTCGCCTCGGGCAGCACCGGGTTGACCTTGCCCGGCATGATGCTCGACCCGGGCTGGAGGTCGGGCAGGTGGATCTCGGCGAGGCCGGTCGTGGGGCCCGACGACATCCAGCGCAGGTCGTTGCAGATCTTCGTCAGGCCGACGGCGTACGTCCGCAGGACGCCCGAGAGCTCCACGAGCGAGTCGCGGGTGCCCTGCGCCTCGAAGTGGTTGCGGGTCTCGGTGAAGGGCTGGCCGGTCAGTGCGGAGAGCACCTCGATGACGCGGGAGGCGAAGCCCGGCGGGGTGTTGATGCCGGTGCCGACCGCGGTGCCGCCGAGCGGGAGCTCACGGACCCGGGGGAGCACCGACTCGAGGCGTTCGGCCGCCAGGCGCACGGTGGCGGCGTAGCCGCCGAACTCCTGTCCGAGCATGACCGGCGTGGCGTCCATGAGGTGGGTGCGCCCCGACTTCACCACGCCCGCGAACTCCTCGGCCTTGGCCTCGAGCGAGGTGGCGAGGACGTCGAGCGCGGGCAGCAGGTCCTCGACGACGGCGAGGGTGGCCGCGACGTGGATCGAGGTGGGGAAGGTGTCGTTGGAGGACTGCGAGGCGTTCACGTGGTCGTTGGGGTGGACCTCGACGCCGTGAGCGGTCGCCAGCGAGGCGATCACCTCGTTGGTGTTCATGTTGGAGCTGGTGCCGGACCCGGTCTGGAAGACGTCCAGCGGGAAGTGGTCGAGGTGCTCGCCGGCGGCGATGGTGGCAGCGGCGGCCTCGATCGCGGCGGCGCGCTCTGCGGAGATCACCTCGAGCTCGCCGTTGACGCGTGCGGCGGCCTGCTTGACCAGTCCGAGGGCCCGGACGTGGCGTGGCTCGAGGCGCGTCCCGGAGATGGGGAAGTTGTCGATCGCGCGTTGGGTCTGGGCGCGCCAGAGGGCGTCGGCGGGCACCTGGACCTCGCCCATGGAGTCGTGCTCGGTACGGAACTGGTCTCCGGTGCTCATGAACCGACCGTACCGCTGCGCGCGCGGTCGCACGAGGTGCCTCGAACGCCCAGGACCCCCCGCGACGTGAGGACGGCCCGTCCGTGGGAGCCCTCGGTGGGCCGTCAGCCGGCCATCACGGCGACGCCGGCCAGCGCCGAGCGCACGGCTTGGGCGGACGCCTCCGCGTCGTCGTCCACGGCCGGGGTGGTGACCAACGTCAGGTGCAGCTGGAAGGCGGAGTGGCGTCGCCAGGTCTCGCTCGCCAGCGGTCCCATCAGGACCGTGACCTGGAGGTCTGGCAGGCGTTCGACCACCTCGGGAAGCGCCTCGGCCACGGCGTCCGCGTTCGTCGGGCTGACGCGGAGCAGCACGGTGGACTCGTCCAGCCCTGCCGCGCTGCGCAGGGCATCGAGACGGCGGCCGAGCGGGGAGTCGATGGCGACGGCGACGCTGGCGTCCGTCGCGTCCGTCGCGTCCGCCTCCTCCGCGAGCAGCAGGACACGGGCGCGGGTGGGAGAGGCAGCGACGGGGAGCACCCGCACAGGCTAGACGGGGGAGCCGTGCGTGGCGTGGTTTCGTGCCGACCTGCGGCTCAACCGTCCGCGGGCCCCGGGTCGAGGCAGCGGCCGGGGTGGGGTTGCGACATGCCTGAGGGGGCAGCAGGCTCGGACTCCGCGACCAAGGAGTCCTCATGAAGATCGCCGTCATCGTCGGCAGCACCCGTCCCCAGCGCCGTGGGAGCGGGGTGGGCGCGTGGATCATGACGCAGGCCCAGGAGCATCCGGGGGCGGAGTTCACCCTGCTCGAGGTGGCCGACTTCGACCTCACCGCCACCTACGAGCAGCGCACGGACAAGTCGTACGAGGAGCCGACGACCCAACGCTGGAGCGACGTGGTCGACGCGTTCGACGGCTACGTCTTCGTCACGCCCGAGTACAACCACGGCCTGCCGGCACCCTTCAAGAACGCGGTCGACCTGCTCTACGCCGAGTGGTCGGGCAAGGCGGTCGCCCTCGTCGGCTACGGCACCCTCGGAGCGGCGCGATCCGTCGAGCAGTGGCGCGGCGTGGTGGCCAACCTCGGCCTCGTCGGCGTGGGGCAGGCCGTGCACCTGCAGACGGCCGAGGACTTCGACGGCGACGAGCTGAGGCCGCCGGCCAGGCGCGTCGACGACACGGCGTCGGTGCTCCGTCAGCTGCTCGCGCTGACCGCGAAGCTGCGCAGCTGAGACCCGACCGGGCGGTGTCGGGCGGTGGCCGATGAGGTTTGAAGCCCGGTGCCTCGTCGGTAGACGTGGTGGAGAGCAACCCCACGACGAAGGAGCACCCCATGGCAGAAGCACGCAAGGTCGCATTCCTCACCGCCTCGGAGGGCGTCGAGCGCGTCGAGCTGACCGAACCGTGGGCGGCGGTTGAAGGGGCGGGGCACACCGCTGAGCTGCTGTCGCCCGACGGGGGCACGGTCAAGCTCTTCAACCACCTCGACGCCGCGGAGGAGAAGAGCGCTGACGGCAAGGTGGCTGAGGCGTCCGTCCAGGACTACGACGCCCTGGTCCTGCCGGGTGGCGTCGCCAACCCCGACGCGCTGCGGATGGACTCCGACGCGGTCGCCTTCGTCCGCGACTTCGTGGCGAGCGGCAAGCCCGTCGCCGCCATCTGCCACGCCGCGTGGACGCTGGTGGAGGCCGACCAGGTGCGCGGCAAGCGCGTCGCCTCGTGGCCCAGCCTGCAGACCGACATCCGTAATGCGGGTGGCGAGTGGGTGGACGAGGAGGTCGTCGTCGACGGCAACCTGATCAGCAGCCGCAACCCCGACGACCTTCCCGCCTTCAACCGCGAGTTGCTCTCCGCCTTGGGTGATCAAGCGTGACGATGGTGAAGGTGACCTCGCACGGCACCGAGCTCCACGTCGATGACCTCTGGGGCGACCGTCGCCCGATCGTGCTGGTGCACGGCTGGCCGCTGTCGGGCGAGTCGTGGCGGCACCAGGTTGCCGCCTTCCACGCGGCCGGGCACCGGGTCGTCACCTACGACCGACGAGGCTTCGGACGCAGCGGGGTCGCAGCCGACGGGGCGTACGACTACGACGTCCTGACCGACGACCTCGAGGAGATCCTGCACTCTCTCGACCTCAGCAACGCGGTGCTGGTCGGCTTCTCGATGGGTGGGGGAGAGGTCATACGCCTGGCGACGCGCGCGTCGGGGCGGCTCTCCGGCATCGTGCTCGCGTCGGCCGTGCCGCCCTACCTGCTCTCGACGGACGACAACCCTGACGGCCCGCTCCCGGAGAAGCAGGCCGCGGCGATGAAGTCTGGTCTGGACGAGGACAGGGACGCGTTCCTCTGCGGTTTCGTCCGTGACTTCTTCCGCGCCGGCGGCGACATCGCGGTCAGTGAGGCGGAGGCGGAGGCGGCCCTGGGCCTGGCCCTGCAGTGCGACCAGGACGCGGCGTTGGCCTGCATCGACTCCTTCGCCCGCACCGACTTCCGCAACGACGTTGCCGCCGTACGCCTGCCCACCCTCGTGGTGCACGGCGACTCCGACGGCATCGTCCCCTTCGAGGGGTCGGGCCAGCGGACCCACGAGGCGATCGAGGGCAGCCAGTCCGTGGTGATCGAGGGCGGGCCGCACGGCGTGAACGTGTCGCACCCTGAGGAGTTCAACCGGGCTGTGCTGGGGTTCGTGAGCTCGCTGTAGACGCGCGCCGATGCCCCCGCCCGATGGTGAACGGGGCGGGGGATCGGCGCGGGGTCAATGTCGCGCGAGCTCGGGAGTCAGGTCGGTGGTGCCGTCGCGGTCGCGTCGGAATCGTTGGCCGTGCGGGCTGGTCCATTCGAAGACGCCGTTGGCGGGGGACTCCAACCGCCAGCCGGTGTGGGTCTTGAGCCGGTGGTGGCCTCGGCAGAGCGTCGCAAGATTGTCTGTGGTCGTCGGCCCTGGTTGTGGTCGGCCTTCGGCCGTGGCGTCGTGTTCGAACGGGACCACGTGGTCGACGTCGCAACGGCGACTCGGGCGGGTGCAGTGGGGGAAGACGCAGGTTTCGTCACGCAGTTGGACCTGGCGGCGGAGCCGATCAGTCGGTTCATACCGTGCGGTCGACAGTGACTCGTTCAGGTCGACCACCGGCAGGATCCGGACGTCGGTGTGGCTGGTGTTCACCCAGCGCCGGACCTGCTCCAGCAGGATGAGTCGCTGACGGTTCTCCAGGTGTCCGGTGGCGGAGAAGGAGAGCGACTCGTCGGGCTCCACCGCAGCGGTGAAGTGCAGGTGGAGGTCGACCCGGCGGGCGGTGGTCCGCTCGACGACGTCATCCAAGGCAGCTGCACCGGCGAGGTCGAGTGCGGTCTGGTGCCGCGCGAGCTCGCCCAGGGCGAGGGAGCGGCGTACGTCAAGGGATTCCTCGGAGCCGCCAGCCTTGAGTCCGGCGGCACCGGCAGCGACGGCCTGTTCGAGGTCCAACGCATCGGCGATGTCCAGCTCGGCCTCGACGCGCATGGTCTGCGTGAACGCCCCGGCCTCGGTGTCGATGCGCACGTGGCGGGGGTCGGGCTGCTCGGTGTCGTCGTCCTCGGTGGCGAGCCCGTAGAGCTTCATCGCCCGCTCAATGAGCCGGTCGATCTGGGCCCGCCCGGTCTTGTCGATGAACGGCGCCACCTGCTGGTCGATCCACGCCACACCCTCGGCCGGCAGTGCGGGGCAGGCGTGGATGGTGGCCTCCGCGACCAGCCGGGCCCGCCACACTGGCACCTCGCCGGCGGTGACGCGTGCCCACAGCCGGGGCAGCCGGTGGGCCAGCTCCAGGGCGTGGCCAATCAGCTTCTTCGCTGCGTCAGTCGAGAGCCCGAGCGCACCACCGAGCTCGGGGACCGCGTACTCGTCCACCTCCGGTGTCCCCTCACCCGAGATCGCTTCGATGCCGAACTGAGAGTGGAAGGCGGCAGCGTCCGAGCCGTCGGCCTTGGCCGGGTGGGCGACCGCCCATTCGTACGCGATCAACAGCGTGTCCGCCTCCGCACGACGCACCGCAGCCGCGTTGGCACGGGCCAACGCGACCAGGTCGCCGGGGGTCGTCACATCTTCGAACATGTGTTCGATTCTAGGGGTCTAGGCCTTGGACCGCCACCCCTCGTGTCGCCCTGTGGACGAGAATCAGCAGTCGGCCAGACGACGCCGCTGGCGCCCCGCCTCGTCGAAGTTCTCCGGCGCCAGCCAGCGCTCGTGACGCTCCCGAATCTCGGGCCACTCGCCGTCGAGCATCGCGAACCACTCGGTGTCCCGGCTCTCGCCCTTGACGACCATGTGCTGGCGGAAGGTGCCCTCGAAGGTGAAGCCGAGCCGCAGCGCTGCCTGCCGGGACGCCTCGTTGCGGCTGTCGCACTTCCACTCCACGCGGCGGTAGCCCAGGTCGTCGAAGAGGTGGCGCAGCACCAGGTGGACAGCCTCGGTCGACCCGGGCGTCCGTTGCAGACGCTGGCCCCACAGGACGCCGGAGAGCTCGACGACGCCGTTGGTGGGGGAGCACGGGAAGCAAGCGAAGAAGCCGACTGGTCCCGCGTCGGGGGCGACGACCGCGTACGCCGCACCCGGCGCCGGGTTGAGCAGCGGCATCCCGACGGCCTCGGCGAACTCCTCCAGCGAAGCCGGCATCGCCACCATGCGGTAGCGCCACGACTCCGCCTGGTCGCCGCTGCAGGTCGCGGCGTACAGCGCGCCGACGTGCGAGCTGGAAAAGGGCTCGAGTCCCACGTGACGCCCGGGCAGCACGGACTGCCCGGGACGCTCGCGAGGGGACCAGCCGGAGAACGACGCGGAGCTCGGAGCTGAGGTGGTCATGGCGCCAACCTAGGGCGGGGAGGACCCGCCGACCAGTCACTTCTCGAGCGACCGGACCCGGATCCCGGAGACGGGCACGGTCACGGCGCCCGAGGGGTCCGTGAAGAAGTCGTTGCCCTTGTCGTCGACCACGATGAAGGCAGGGAAGTCCTCGACCTCGATCTTCCAGACGGCCTCCATGCCGAGCTCGGGGTACTCGATGACCTCCTGGCTCCTGATGCAGTCCTGGGCCAGACGGGCGGCCGGGCCGCCGATGGAGCCGAGGTAGAAGCCGCCGTGGCTGCCGCAGGCGTCGGTGACCTGCTTGGAGCGGTTGCCCTTCGCGAGCATCACCATCGAGCCGCCGGCAGCCTGGAACTGCTCGACGTACGAGTCCATGCGACCGGCAGTCGTCGGGCCGAACGAGCCCGACGCCATGCCCTCGGGGGTCTTGGCGGGGCCGGCGTAGTAGACCGGGTGGTTCTTCAGGTACTCCGGCATCGGCTCGCCCGCGTCGAGGCGCTCCTTGATCTTGGCGTGCGCGATGTCGCGGGCCACGACCAGCGGTCCGGTCAGTGAGAGGCGCGTCTTCACCGGGTGCTTGCTGAGCTCGGCGAGGATGTCGGCCATCGGCTGGTTGAGGTCGATCTTCACGACCTCGCCACCGGCGATCTCCTCGGCCATCCCCGCGTCGGGCATGTACTGCGCCGGGTCGGTCTCGAGCTGCTCGAGGAAGACGCCCTCGGGCGTGATCTTGCCGAGCGCCTGGCGGTCGGCCGAGCAGGAGACCGCGATGGCGACGGGGCACGAGGCGCCGTGGCGGGGCAGGCGTACGACCCGCACGTCGTGGCAGAAGTACTTGCCGCCGAACTGGGCGCCGATGCCGAACGACTGGGTCAGCTCGAAGACCTGCTGCTCCAGGGTGGTGTCGCGGAAGGCGTGGGCGCCCATCGAGCCTTCGGTCGGGAGGTCGTCGAGGTAGTGCGCGGAGGCGTACTTCGCGGTCTTCAGCGCGTACTCCGCCGACGTGCCGCCGATGACCACGGCGAGGTGGTAGGGCGGGCAGGCGGCGGTGCCGAGGGAGCGGATCTTCTCGTCGAGGAACTTCAGCATCGACGCCTCGTTGAGGATCGCCTTCGTCTCCTGGAAGAGGAACGACTTGTTGGCCGAGCCGCCACCCTTCGCCATGAAGAGGAACTTGTACTCCGGCTTGCCGGAGGTCTGCGGGGTCGAGTAGATCTCGATCTGCGCCGGCAGGTTGGTGCCGGTGTTCTTCTCCTCGTACGTCGTGATCGGCGCGAGCTGGGAGTAGCGCAGGTTGAGCTGCGTGTACGCGTCGTAGACGCCGCGGCTGATCGCCTCGCCGTCGTCGACGCCCGTGATGACGCCCTCGGACTTCTTGCCCATGACGATCGCGGTGCCGGTGTCCTGGCACATCGGCAGCACGCCACCGGCGGAGATGTTGACGTTCTTGAGCAGGTCGAGCGCGACGAAGCGGTCGTTGCCGGACGCCTCGGGGTCGTCGATGATCTTGCGCAGCTGCTTGAGGTGGCCCGGACGCAGGTAGTGGGAGATGTCGTGCATCGCCTCACGGGTGAGCCGCTGGATCGCCTCCGGCTCCACCTTCATGAAGGTCTGGCCGTCGACCTCGAAGGTCGAGACACCCTCGGTGGTCACCAGTCGGTAGGGCGTCTGCTCCTCACCGTTGGATCCGTGGGTCGGGAGGAGGTCGGAGTAGCGGAATTCAGGCCCAGTGCTCACGACCGGCGAGTGTACGCGCGACCGTGGCATCCGTTGGTCGCGGCCCGACGTGGCTCTGGACACGTCGCTCTGGACACGTCCCGGGGGCTGGGCTACGTTCGATGACGTCCACCACGGGAGCCTGCGGCAGCGGGCTGAGAGGGAGCTGAGCCGCTCCGACCGTCGAACCTGATCCGGGTCATGCCGGCGAAGGAAGCGTTCAGGAGTCCCCGATGCCTTCAGTGTCATCATCGTCTTCAGCGTCATCGTCATCCGTGTCCTTGGCGGTCGTTCCCCGTCTCTTCTGCCTGGTCGCCCCCACCGACGACCTCGCCCTGCTGCCCGCCCTGGCCGAGGTCGGTGTCGACGGGTTCCAGGTTCGCGCCAAGCAGGCGACCGACCGCGAGGTGCTGGCGCTGACCCGTCTGGTGATCGGGGCGGTGCGTCCGTTCGGGGCGATGGTCGTCGTCGACGACCGGGTCGACCTGGCCCTGGCCGCGGGTGCCGACGGAGTCCACCTCGGCGCCGACGACCTGCCGGTGGCCCTGGCCCGGCGCATCGCCCCCGACCTCGTCGTCGGTGCCACCTGTCGCACCCCGGCCGACGTGCGGCGTGCGGCCGCCGACGGGGCGTCGTACGCGGGCTTCGGCCCCGTCTGGGCGACCAGCAGCAAGTCCGGCCTCCCCGCGCCCCTCGGGCCGGCTTCCCTGACCCGGGCCACGGGGCCTCTGCCCCTGGTGGCCATCGGCGGCGTCGAGGCGGGGCGTGCCGGCGAAGCAGTGGCGGCGGGAGCGCACGGGGTCGCGGTGATCGGGGCCGTCTGGGGCGCGCGAGATCCGGTGGCGTCCGCGAAGGAGCTCGTGGCAGCGGTGGGGTGACGAGGGTGACCCGGGTGGGCACAGGCGGTGGGCGCGTCACCGTGCTGGGCGCCGGCATCATCGGACTCTGCGTGGCCGACGAGCTCGTCCGTCGAGGGCTGGAGGTGTTGGTCCTCGACCCCACGCCCGGGCAGGGAGCGTCCTGGGCCGCGGCGGGGATGCTGTCCCCCGCCGCGGAGAGCTGGTACGGCGAGACCGACCTCCTCGAGACCGGTCGTCGGTCGGCCCGCCTGTGGCCGCCGCTGGCCGCGCGCCTGGGAGTGGAGGTGCACACGCGCGGCACGCTCCTGGTCGGCCACGACGCCGGCGACCTGCAGGGCGTGGAGCGCCACGCCGCGCTGCTCACGGCCGCCGGGGAGGCCGTGCATCCGTTGGGGCGACGAGAGCTGCGCAGCGTCGAACCAGGGCTGGGCCGCGTCGCCGGCGGCGTGCTGCTGCGGGAGGAGTGGGCCGTCGACCCGCGGCGGGCCGTTGCGGCGCTGGCCGCGCGGCTGGGCGACGTGGTGGTGCGGCGCGCTGGCGCGCTCGCACCGCTCGCGGAGGAGGCGCGGGCCCGTGGTGACGTCGTCGTGGTCGCCACCGGCGCCACGTTGCCCGAACCGTTCGGACACCTCGTACGCGGCGTGCGCGGGGAGACGATCCGGGTGCGCTGCGACGACCCGCCGGTCCACGTGGTCCGTGGGCTGGTGCGGGGCCGGGCCGTCTACCTGGTGCCGCGCGCCGACGGCGAGGTCGTCGTCGGCGCGACCAGCGGGGAGCACGACGGACCGCCCGTGGCCACCGTCGGAGGTGTCGCAGAGCTGCTCGAGCCGGCCCGGACCCTGCTGCCCGGCCTCGACCGCGCGACCTGGTTGGAGGTCGTGGCCCGGGACCGCCCGGGCACGGCCGACAACCGTCCGCTGGTGGGACCCACCCACCTGCCCGGGGTCCTGCTGGCGGCCGGCCACTTCCGGCACGGTGTCCTCCTGGCGCCGCTCACCGCCCTGGTCATCGCCGACCACATCGAGCACGGGACGGGCCTGTCGGCCTGGGATCCCCGACGTCTGGACGAGAGGAAGACAGCATGATCGAGCTCAACGGCCGGCCCACGCCGGCAGCGGACCGCACCCTGGAGGAGGCGCTGGCCTCCCTCGACCTCCCGCCCACCGGATGCGCGGTGGCGGTGAACGGTGAGGTGGTGCCACGTTCCGAGCACGCCGTCCACCGGTTGCGCGACGGTGACGTCGTCGAGGTCGTGACGGCGGTGCAGGGCGGATGAACGCGTCCGACACGTTGGTCGTCGCCGGCGAGACCCTGGACTCACGGCTCTGGCTCGGTACCGGTGGCCTGCCCCGCCTCTCCCTGCTCGAGCCGGTCCTGGAGGCGGCCCGCCCGGGACTGGTCACGGTGAGCCTGCGGCGTACGTCGGGAGCCGGCGCCGGAGGGCTGCTGGCGACCCTGCGCGAGCTGGGCGTTCGGCTGCTCCCCAACACCGCCGGCTGCCTGGGTGCGCGTGAGGCCGTGCTCACCGCCGAGCTGGCCCGCGAGGCCCTGGAGACCGACTGGGTCAAGCTCGAGGTGATCGGGGACGAGGTGTCGCTCCTGCCCGACGCGGTCGAGCTGCTGGAGGCGGCCGAGACGCTCGTCGCCCGCGGCTTCACGGTCCTGCCGTACGCGCCCGCCGACCCGGTCCTGGCCCGGCGGCTGGCCGACGCCGGGTGCGCGGCCGTCATGCCGCTGGGCTCGCCCATCGGCTCCGGCCAGGGTGTGCTCGACCCGTGGGCGCTCGAGGCGGTGGTCGCGGCCGTCGACCTCCCGGTGGTGCTCGACGCGGGCGTCGGCACGGCGTCGGACGCCGCGCTGGCCATGGAGCTGGGGTGCTCGGCGGTGCTGGCGGCTTCGGCGGTGACCCGGGCCGACGACCCGGTGACGATGGCCGCGGCGCTCAGGTCCGCGGTCGAGGCCGGACGGGCGGCGAGACGGGCCGGCCGCATCGAGCGGCGCATGGTGGCCCGGGCCTCGAGCCCTCTCCACGGGCGGGTCGGATGAACCCCGCCACCCGCTCGCTCGCCGCCCGCCTGCCGCGGCTGGTGGTGCTCACCGACCGTACGCAGCTGCCGGCGCGCCGCTGCCTGGTGGAGACGATCATCGAGTGCCGTCGCGCCGGCCTCGGGGCGGTGGTGGTGCGCGAGCACGACCTCGAGGCCTACGCACGGCGAGCCCTCGTCGCCCAGCTCGCCCAGGTCCCGGGTCTGTGGGTGATCTCCTCGCGCCTGCCCGACCCGGCTGCCCACGGCCTGCACCTGGCTTCCCACCAGCCCCCGCCGCGACCGTGGTCGGGTCGCGCGCGCCGGTGGGGGCGTTCGTGCCACTCGCGCTCGGAGGTGGCACGCGCCGCGGCGGAGGGCGCCGCCTGGGCGACGCTCTCGCCCTTCGCGGCCACCCGCAGCAAGCCCGGCTACGGCCCCGCCCTGCCCGCCGACGCGTGGGCGGAGCACGACATCCCGGTCCTGGCGCTCGGCGGGCTGACTCCCGACAACGCGGCCCGGGCACGGGAGGCCGGGGCGTACGGCGTGGCGGTGATGGGCGAGGTGATGCGGGCCGACCGTCCCGGCGACGTCGTGGACCAGCTCCTGGAGGCCGTGCGATGACCACACCGCCGGTGGTGCTGACGATCGCTGGCACCGACTCGGGAGGTGCGGCCGGCATCGCGGCCGACGTCGCCACCATCGGACACCTCGGCGCCCACGCCGCCTGCGTGGTCACGGCCGTGACGGCCCAGGACACGCTGGGGGTCCGGGTCGTCCACCCGGTGCCGGTGGAGGTGGTGGCAGCCCAGCTCGACGCCGTCCTCGAGGACCTCCCGGTGGCGGCGGTCAAGACCGGGATGCTCGGCTCGCCCGAGGTCGTCGAGCTCGTGGCCCGACGGGTGCGGGCGGCGGGGGTCCCGGTGGTCGTGGACCCGGTCCTGGTCGCCACCAGCGGGGCGGTGCTGGGCGACGAGGCCGTGGTGCGTGCCTACCTGGCTCACCTGCTGCCGCTGGCGACCGTGTGCACGCCGAACCTCGACGAGGCCCGGGTCCTGTGCGGACGACGCAGCGGCACGGCACGCGACCTGGCGTCGCAGCTCACGGCGTACGGGCCCGCCGCGCTGGTCACCGGCGGCGATGACGGTCGGGACTGGTTGGCCGTTCCTGGACACCGACCGGTCGAGGTCGCCCACCCGAGCGTGGCCACCACCAACGACCACGGCACGGGCTGCACCCACAGCAGCGCCCTGGCGACCCACCTCGCCCACGGACTGGCGCTGGGGGAGGCGGCGGGGCTGGCTGCGGCGTACGTCGTCGACCAGCTGGTGGCCGGCAGCGGCTGGCACCTGGGCCGCGGTCGGGGACCGGTCGCCCACACCGTCGCCCCGGGAATCGTGCCGGTCCCACGAGCTGGAGGTCTGGGCCAGAGCTGCCCCGGAGCACGGTACGGACCGTAGGGTTCCGCCATGCGCTACTCACGACTCGGCACCACCGGACTCGAGGTCTCCGCGATCACGCTCGGCTGCATGAGCTGGGGCGACCGCTCGCGCGGCTGGCACCCGTGGATCCTCGACGAGGAGCAGGCGCGACCGCTGATCACGGCGGCCTGGGAGGCGGGCGTCAACGTCTTCGACACGGCCAACGTGTATGCCGGTGGCTCCAGTGAGGAGGTCACCGGCCGCATCCTCAAGGAGATCGCGCCCCGTGAGGAGGTCGTCATCGCGACCAAGGTGCACGGTCGCATGCGTCCCGGACCCAACGGTGCGGGCCTGTCCCGCCGGGCGATCATGACCGAGATCGACGCGTCGTTGACGCGGCTGGGTGTCGACCACGTCGACCTCTACCAGATCCACCGGTGGGACGACGAGACGCCGATCGAGGAGACGATGGAGGCGCTGCACGACGTGGTGAAGGCCGGCAAGGCCCGCTACCTCGGGGCGTCGTCGATGTTTGCCTGGCAGTTCGCGAAGGCGCAGCACGTCGCCGAGTCGCACGGCTGGACGAAGTTCGTCTCCATGCAGAACCACTACAACCTGCTCTACCGCGAGGAGGAGCGGGAGATGCTGCCCCTCTGCGCCGACCAGGGCGTGGGCGTGCTGCCGTGGAGCCCTCTCGCACGTGGGCGCCTGACCCGCCCGTGGGGTGAGGAGACGACGCGCTCCGAGGGGGACGCGTGGGGCCGTGACCTCTACCCCGACTCCGACCGGGTGATCGTGGAGAAGGTCGCCGAGGTGGCCGAACGCCGTGGCGTCTCGCGGGCCCAGGTCGCGCTGGCCTGGCTGATGGCGCAGCCCCAGGTGACCTCACCGATCGTCGGCGTGACGAAGCCGCACCACCTCACCGACGCCGTCGCCGCGGTCGACCTCGAGCTCACCGCCGAGGAGGTCGAGGAGCTGGGTGCGGCCTACGAGCCGCACCGGATCGCCGGTCACGGACCGGCCACGGTGCACGCCTCCCGCTGACCTCCGCGTACGCAGAGGTCAGCACGGATCAGGAGGGTTCGGAGGCTTCGCCGCTCTCCTTGCGCCGCTGGCGCTCCTTGCGGGCCGCCTCCTCGGCGGCCTCGTCGGCACGGCGCTTCGCCTCGTAGTCACGGCGCTGCTGCTCGGCCCGCTCCCGGATCTGGCGCAGGAAGGCGTCGTCATCGCGCTCATCGGTCGCTGCGGCGCGCCCGGGGCGGTCGTACTCCGGGAAGTGGGGCGTCGCGCGCTCCCCGGGGCGGGGCCGCTCGGCCTGTGGCTGCCCGGCCACCAGCCAGGCGATGGAACCGACCACCGGGAAGAAGAGGATCAGCAGGATCCACGCCACCTTCGGCAGGTGGCGGATGTCGGAGTCGCGACTCGTGATCGCCTGCACCAGGCAGAAGATGCTGAGCACCAACGGCAGCACGTAGAAGATGACGATCCTGAGCACGGGTACTCCGTTCCTCACCAGGGCCCCACGCCCTGGTCGTGGAGGTCAGCCTAGGGGCAGCGGCGCGCCCGCGCCGGGAGAATCCGCGCGGGCCACCGCTCGCGAGATCGGTAGGCTCACCCCATGGACCACCCACAGGGCGACCCTTCCCAGCTGCGCATCTCCGACGCCGACCGCCACAAGGTCGCCGACGTCCTGCGCGACGCCGCCGCTGAGGGGCGTATCGACCTCGAGGAGCTCGACGAACGGTTGGAGGCGACGTACGCGGCGAAGGTCTATGCCGACCTGGTCCCGATCACTCTCGACCTTCCGGGCGCGAGCCTGTCGGCCCTGCCCGCCCCGGGTGCCGCGGGCGCCCTCCAGGTCCCGGGCGGACCGGGTGGGGTGGAGCTCCCCGTCTACACCTCGTCGCTGGCCATGATGTCGGGGGTCGACCGGAAGGGGATGTGGCGCGTCCCTGACCAGGTCACGGCCTTCTCGCTGATGGGGGCTGTCACGCTCGACCTGCGTGAGGCGGTCTTCACCGCGCGCGACACGGTCATCTACGCCAACACCGTGATGGGGTCGGTCGACATCTACGTCAACGCCAACACCCACGTCATCGTCGAGGGGCACGGAGTCATGGGTGCCTTCGAGCAGTCGCGCGACAAGGTCCCTCCGACGTACGGGCCCCAGTCGCCGGTGGTCCGGGTCAAGGGCATCGCCCTGATGGGTGCGGTCACGGTCACCCGCAAGCGCATGCCGGGGCAGCCCGGTCCCCTCAAGAAGATGCTGGGCCACTGAGCGGCAGCTGAGCCCTTCATTCGGTCCTGGGCCCTCGGGCGCGCCAGGGGCAGGCGTCAGCCCGTCAGCTGCCGTCGCCCCCTTCCGCCCGGTGCGAGCCGTTCGTCCCGTCGCCCTGGGGGGCTCCGTCGGGGCCGTTGTCTCCGTCTCCGTCGGCCATGTGCTCGGCGTGCGCCTGCTTCTCGGGGTTCTCCATGCCGGGGATCTCGCCCGCGTGCTCGGCGTCGACGGTGAGGTTCTCGCCGGTCGCGGGGTCGAAGAGGTGCATCTTGGACGCGTTGACCCAGATCTGCGCCTCGTCGCCGTCGGAGATGCGGCTCGCGCCGTCGAGTGAGATGACCATCTGGGTCCGCAGCGACTCGCCGTCGAGGTCCTTCTCCAGCTCCGCCAGGTGCTCGCGGACCGTCGGCGGGGCCTCGAACGGCACGTAGGCGTAGGCCTGGTTGCCGAGCCACTCGACGACGTCGACGGTGGCCGAGAAGACCGATCCCTCGCTCACCTTGTCACCGACCACATTGGCGTCCTCGAAGTGCTCGGGGCGGATGCCGGCGATCAGCAGCCCCTTGCCCTGGACCTTGTCGGCCTTGTCCTGCGGGATCTGCACGTCGCCGAACGGCAGCTTGACGGTGGTGCCCTCGACCTCGGCGGGCAGGAAGTTCATGGGCGGCGAGCCGATGAAGCCGGCCACGAAGAGGTTGCCCGGGTTCTCGTACAACTCGCGTGGGGAGGCGAGCTGCTGGAGCACGCCACGCTTGAGCACCGCGACCCGGTCGCCGAGCGTCATGGCCTCGGTCTGGTCGTGGGTGACGTAGATGGTGGTGATGCCCAGACGCTTCTGCAGGCGGGCGATCTCGGTGCGCATCTGACCACGGAGCTTCGCGTCGAGGTTCGACAGGGGCTCGTCGAAGAGGAACGCGTCCGCGTCGCGGACGATGGCGCGACCCATCGCGACGCGCTGGCGCTGGCCGCCGGAGAGGTTGCCGGGCTTGCGGTCGAGGTGCTCGTCGAGCTCGAGGGTCGCGGAGGCCTGACGCACCTTGCGGTCGACCTCCTCGTCCTTCTCGCCGGCGAGGCGGAGCGGGAAGGCGATGTTCTCGTAGACCGACAGGTGAGGGTAGAGGGCGTAGTTCTGGAAGACCATCGCCAGGTTGCGGTCGCGGGGAGCGAGGTCGTTGACCCGGCGGTCGCCGATGATCATGTCGCCGGAGGTGATGTCCTCCAGGCCCACGACCATGCGCAGCAGCGTCGACTTCCCGCAGCCGGACGGCCCGACGAGGATCATGAACTCGCCGTCGGCGACGTCGATGCTCACGTCGTTGACGGCCGGGAAGCCGTCGCCGTAGCGCTTGACGATGTTCTTCATCGAGATGGCAGCCATCGGATCAACCCTTCACTGCGCCGGAGGTCAGACCGGCGACGATCTTGCGCTGGAACAACAGGACGATGATGACGATCGGGACCGTGGAGACCACCGCGCCCGCCGCGAGCAGCGACGCGGGGCGGTTGAACGGGTCGGACCCTACGAAGAACGAGAGCGCCGCGGGGATCGGGCGAGCGGCCTCGGTCGAGGTGAGCGAGATGCCGAAGACGAAGTCGTTCCAGGCGAAGAAGAACGTCAGGATCGCGGCGGTGAAGACGCCTGGCGCAGCGAGCGGGACGATCACCTTGCGGAACGCCTGCCATGCCGTGGCGCCGTCGACCTGGGCGGCCTGCTCCATCTCCCACGGGATCTCGCGGAAGAAGGCCGACAGGGTCCAGATGGCCAACGGAAGCGTGAAGGACATGTAGGGGATGATCAGCCCCGGCCAGGTGTCGTACAGGCCGATGGCTCGCCACATGTCGAAGAGCGGGCCGACGAGGGAGACGACGGGGAACATCGCGATCACCAGGGCGGTGGTGAGCACGAAGCGCTTGCCCTTGAACTCGAGGCGGGCGATGGCGTACGCAGCGAGCGTCGCGATGATCACGGAGAGCAGGGTGGCGATGAGCGAGATGCCGATCGAGTTGATGATCGCTCGGCGGAACTGCTCGTTGTCGATCACCGAGGAGTAGTTCTCCCACCCGGCGAAGCCGGAGTCGGAGGGGAGGAAGCCGGGACTGCCCGCCTCCACCGACTTCTGGGTCTTGAAGCTCAACGAGATGATCCACGCCACCGGCAGCAGGCACCAGAACAGGATCAGCAGGGCGCCGAGCACGACGCCGACCTTCTGCATGGGCTTCATCTCATCCCTCCCGACGGGCCGCGGCGAGGTCGACGCGGAAGACCTTGACGATGACGAAGGCGACCACCAGCACCGACAGGAAGAGCAGCACCGAGAGCGCCGACCCCATCCCGAGTTGGAACTGCTCGATGACTTGTCGATAGGTGAGGAAGGAGACCGACTCGGTGCCCTGGGCGCCGGCGGTCATCACGAAGATGTTGTCGAAGATGCGGTAGGCGTCGAGCGCACGGAAGAGCACCGCGACCATGATCGCCGAACGCATGTTGGGCAGGATCACCTTCCACAGCCGCTGCCACCACGAGGCCCCGTCGACCTTGGCCGCCTCGATCATGTCCTCCGACACCTGGGCGAGACCGGCGAGCAGGAGCAGGGACATGAACGGCGTGGTCTTCCAGATCTCCGAGACCATGATCGCCGCCATCGCCGAGCCGTACTGACCGAACCAGTTGAAGTCGGCGCCCACGAGCGGCAGCCAGTCGTTGACGAAGCCGTTGTTGTTGGAGAAGGCGAACTGCCAGGCGAAGCCGGAGACCACGGTGATGATGCCGTAGGGGATCAGGATCGAGGTCCGGATGACGCCGCGGGCAAAGATGATCCGGTGCATCACCATGGCGAAGATGAAGCCGATCACGAGCTCGACGGCCACCGTCACCACCATGATGAAGACGGTGTTGAGGGTGGTGGACCAGAAGAGTGAGTCGGTCAGCGCGGTGGTGTAGTTGCGCAGGCCCACGAAGGACCGGTCGTCGGGCGCGGTGAGGCTGTAGTCGTACACGCTCAACCAGAGCGCGCGCAGCATCGGGAACGCGGTCACGATGAGCATCAGGATGATGGCCGGAGCGACGAGGAGGCGGCCGAGCTTGTTCTCCGCGACCGTCCGGTCACTCTGGTCGACGCGTGGGGCGACGTAGGTGCTCACAGCAACCTCTTTCCTGCGAGGACGTCGCTGAGGAACTTCGCCGACTCCTCGGGGGTTTTGTCCGGCTCGACGGACGACGGCGGGTGCCAGACCGACTGCACGGCACTCGAGATCTGGCTGTAGTAGGGGCTCTGGGGCCGCGGCCCGGCGGCGTCGATCGACTCACGGAAGAGGGCCAGCAGGTCCTCGGGGAAGGCGTCGGTCAACGCCTTGGACTCGTAGACCGACCCGCGGGAGGGGAAGAGTCCGGCCTCCACCGCAAGCGCCTCCTGCGCGTCGCTGTTGGTGACGCAGAGTGCGGCCTCCTGGGCCATCTCGGTGTGCTTGCTGTAGGCGCCGACCCCGACCTGGATCCCGCCGATGGGTGGGCGAGACTCCTCGCCCTCGACCGTGGCGGGCCAGCGGGCCCAACCGAGGTCCTTGGTCGCGCCCTTCACGAGGTCGCCGTTGGCCTCCGCGTCGACCTGGTTCTTGTAGACGAAGGTCCAGTTGACGTTGAACGATCCCGGGCCGGGGTTGGCCTTGCTCTCGAGCAGTCCGGCGAGGCTGGTGCCTTCGTTGGAGACCGAGAGGTCGGCCTGGGCGGCCTTCGAGTCGGCGAGCTGCTTGATGATCGTCGCGGCGTCACGGCCGGCGTCGGAGTCGATCTCGATCTTGGCGTCGCGACCGGCCTCGGTGTCGGTGACGATGTTGCCGCCGGCTCCCATGATCATGGAGTTGATCCAGACGACGTAGCCCTCGTACTTGTTGCCCTGGACGCCGACCTTGCCGCCGTTGTCGGCCGCCCCGTCGATGATCTGCTTCCAGGTGACGGGCTTGCTCATGTCGAGGCCTGCAGCCTCGGCGAGGGACTTGCGGTACCAGAGCACCTGGGTGTTGGACCACTGCGGCACCACCACGACCTGACCGTCCCACGTGGCGGTGGCGGCAGCGCCCGCGAGGACGTCCTCGCCCAGGGCCTGGCTCGAGAGGTCGTCGACGAAGGGCTCGAGCCAGCCGGCGCTCGCGAACTCCGGGACGAAGATGGGGTCGAGGTTCATCAGGTCGGTGGACGAGTCCTTGGCCGCGAGGCGTCGGGCGAGCTGCGTACGCTGCTCCGTCGCGTTGTTGGGCAGGAGCTGCACCGCGATGGAGTAGTCGTCGGTGGAGCAGTTCTTGGCGATCTTGTCGACCGTCTCCTGGGCATCCGGGTTGATGTACCAGTTGAGCGTGACCTTGCCGCCGCCGTCGGACCCGCAGGCCGTCAGGACGGACGAGCCGATCATGAGCGCAGCAACAGCCAGACCTGCACGACGAAGCCGCGATGGTCCGGGACGTGGGCGAAACCGTGGCGATCGCATGACCCTCCTTGATGTGGTCTCCATCACATGTAGTCCCTGCGGGTCACTTGCCGCAACCCCTGAGGGCCATGAGTTGTGTGGGACAACGTGCTTCCTCGGTGGTTGTCGGCGGGATGGCACCACCCCTGCTCGGTGCGATGTCGACTCGTCCAGGGCAACGGTCCGTCGCGCCGACTCCGTGCCTGCGGCCGGTGCTTGCGTGGCTGTGCTCGTGGGCCACTCACCTGCCCACGCCTCAGGCGGCGCAAACCCCGCCGGGCAGGGCGGTCGGGCACGTCTCCAGCTGCCGCAGGGGTCACGTCCGGGGCGGAGCTGGCTCACCGAGGGGGGCAGAAGTGCCACGCCACGGGAGTCACCGCCATCCGCTCGCTCCAGGGCAGCGCTACAGGGCTGCGTACGCGTCAGGCAGGCAAGGGCCGACGTCCGGGGTCGCGCTGGTCACCACGCCGATGACGACCGCTTCTCCTTGCTGCACTGTCTGAAGAAGAAGTGACGCTCGCTGACGCAGCGCTGGTCAGTGAGCCGCGTGGCTCACTGACCAGCGTGACTCACTGGGAGAAGTTGATCGCGGAGAACTTCTTCATCTTGCCGAGCTGGTGCTCGGAGATCACCTGGCGGATCGTGCCGCTGCGCGAGCGCATGACCAGCGAGTGGGTGGTCGCGGCGCCGTTGGCCTTGTAGCGGACGCCCTTCATCAGCTCGCCGTCGCTGATGCCGGTGGCGACGAAGAAGCAGTCGTCGCCGGTGACCAGGTCGTCGGTCGAGAGGACGAAGTCGGGGTCGAGGTTGTGGCCGGCGTCGATGGCCCGCTGGCGCTCCTCGTCGTCGGTGGGCCACAGGCGGCCCTGGATCACGCCGCCGATGGCCTTCATCGCGCAGGCCGCGATGATGCCCTCGGGGGTGCCGCCGATGCCGAGCATGAGGTCGACGCCGGTGTCGGGACGGGCCGCCATGATGGCGCCGGCCACGTCGCCGTCGGAGATGAACTTGATGCGGGCGCCGGTGGAGCGGATCTGGGCGACCATCTCCTCGTGGCGCGGGCGGTCGAGGATGACGACGGTGACGTCCTCGGGGCGGGTGCCCTTGGCGCGGGCCACGGCTCGGATGTTCTCCGGCACGGGGTTGCGGATGTCGACGACGTGGGCGGCCTCGGGGCCGGTGACGAGCTTCTCCATGTAGAAGACGGCCGACGGGTCGTACATCGCGCCGCGCGGGGCGACGGCCATGACGGCGACGGCGTTGTTCATGCCCTTCGCGGTCAGGGTGGTCCCGTCGATCGGGTCGACCGCGACGTCGACGTCGGGGCCCGTGCCGTCGCCGACCTGCTCGCCGTTGAAGAGCATGGGCGCGTCGTCCTTCTCGCCCTCACCGATCACGACGGTGCCGTTCATGGCGACCGAGGAGATCATCACGCGCATCGCGTTGACGGCGACACCGTCCGCTCCGTTCTTGTCGCCGCGTCCGACCCAGCGGCCCGCGGCGAGCGCGGCGGCCTCGGTGACGCGCACCAGCTCCATGGCCAGGTTGCGGTCGGGCGGGGTGGGCGAGACGGAGGAGTCGACGGTCGTCATGGGCGGCATCGTATCGGGCGCGAGCTGCCTTTCCGCGCCAGGACGCGAGGCGTGAACGAGGTCCGGCTCACAGGCGTCCCGTGGCGCGGGGAGGGGAACGCTGTCCGGGAGGGGTCACCTGCGAGGATGGGCGGCGTGAGTCAGAGTCCCGGGCGCTACCAGACCTCCATGGCAGGCATGGTCGGCGCGATGATCGTCCTGATCGGCTGCGTGCTGGCGTTCGTCGCCTTCCGAGAGACGAGCCGCGAGGTTCCCCAGGTGGAGCCCGAGGCGATCGCCTGGCAGGACGCCGTGACCGCCCTTGCCAACGAGGGCTACGCGATCATCGCGCCCAACGGCCTCCCGGACGGGTGGATCGCCACCAACATCCGCTCCCGTCCGGGCGACCCGCCGGTCCTCGAGCTCAGCATGCTCACCGACGAGGAGAAGTTCGTCGGCTACCGGCAGGACGACGAGCGCCTCGAGGACATGCTGGAGACCTACGTCGACAAGAAGGCTCGCCCCGGCGAGCCGGTCGAGGTGACCGGCGGCGACTTCGCCGGCGAGTGGGAGACCTGGTCGGACGAGGGCGGCGACCATGCCCTGGTGCGTGACCTGGGCGACCAGCGCCTCATGGTCTACGGGTCGGCGCCGACGGAGGACCTGGTCGAGCTCGCCTCCCGGCTGACCGTGGCCGAGTCGTCGCGTCCGGCGGCCCAGGTGTCGGGCTCGCCCACGCCTGCGCCCCAGGACTGAGCCGGCCCAGGACTGAACCCGGCCCAGCTCCGACTCAGTCGTCGGAGCCGGCCTCCGAGCTGCCGTCGATCGCGTCGTCGAGACGCTGGCGGGCCCCGTTGAGCCAGGCCTGGCAGGCGGTCGCGAGAGCCTCTCCGCGCTCCCACAGGGCCAAGGACTGCTCGAGCGTCGTCCCACCCTGCTCCAAGGTGCGCACGACCTCGATCAGCTCCTCGCGAGCCTCCTCGTAGGAGAGGTCCTGCGGGTCGGTCGCGGTCTCACTCATCGTCGTCTCCTGACGCGTCGGTGCCGGTGAGGGCGGGATCTGGTTCGGTACGCGTGGCCTCCGCGTGCACCCGGCCGTCGGCCAGTCGGACGGTCATCGCAGCCCCTGCGGGCAAGGCCTCGATCGAGGTGACCACGTGACCGTCGACGTCCTGGACGACGGCGTAGCCCCGCTGCAGGGTGGCCAGCGGCGAGAGCGCCCGGGCGCGGGCGCGGTGGTGGTCGACGTCGTCGGCGGCCCGGTCGAGCCGGTGCGAGAGCGTACGGCGGGCGCGGTCGCGCAGGGCGGCGACCTCGTCGGCGCGGGCGTCCAGGAGCGTACGCGGGTCGGCCAGGGCGGGGCGGGAGCGCAGCGCGTCGAGGGTGGCCTGCTCGCGCTCGACGAAGGCGCGGACCAGGGAGCGGACCCGGCCGTGGGCCCAGAGCACGCCGTTGAGCTCCTCAGCCATGTCGGGCACGACCAGCTTGGCCGCGTCGGTCGGGGTGGAGGCGCGCACGTCGGCCACCAGGTCGAGCAGGGGCTGGTCGGGCTCGTGGCCGATGGCGGAGACCACGGGCGTACGCATCGAGTGGACCTGGCGGATCAGCCCCTCGTCGCTGAAGGGCAGCAGGTCCTCCACCGAGCCGCCGCCGCGCGCCACGACGATGACGTCGACCGCGGGGTTGGCCTCGAGTCGCTGGAGCGCGGCGATGACCGTGGCTGCCGAGCTCTGACCTTGCATCGTGGCGTGGGCGACCTCGAAGCGGACGGCGGGCCAACGGCGTCGTGCGTTGTCCAGGACGTCGCGCTCGGCGGCTGACTTCGGTGCGGTGACCAGGCCGACGCAGTCGGGCAGGAAGGGGAGCTGGCGCTTGAGCTCGGGGGCGAAGAGTCCTTCGGCCGCGAGCAGCTGGCGGCGCCGCTCCAGGCGGGCGAGCAGCTCGCCGAGACCGACCATGCGGATGTCGCGGGCGACCAGGGAAAGCGTGCCGCGGTTGGCGTAGTAGCTCGGCTTGGCGTGCATCACCACGCTCGCGCCCTCCACCAGCGGCGGGTTGAGGGAGTCGAAGAGGCTGCGCGCACAGGTCACGTTGACCGAGATGTCGGCGTGGGAGTCGCGCAGCGTCATGAAGACCGTCTGCAGGCCGGGGCGGCGGCTGACCTGGGTGACCTGGCCCTCGACCCACACGGCGCCGAGGCGGTCGATCCAGCCCGAGAGCGCGTTGGCGATCGACCGGACCGGGGCCGGCTGCTCCAACGACGTCTCGAGTGCCACGCGGCGAGCCTAGTGGCGCGGCACAGCGTGACCCGACAGGCCCGACGCGTGAGGATGGTCGGGTGACGTCCGGGGCACGCGCAGGAGGAGCCGGGGCAGACACGGAGGCTGCACTGGTCGCGCGGCTGCGCGCCGCCGGCTGCGTCTTCGCCGAGGAGGAGGCGGCGGTGCTGACCGGGGCCGCCGCCGACGCGGCCCACCTGGAGACGCTGGTCGCCCGACGAGTCGCGGGGGAGCCCCTGGAGCTGGTGGTGGGGCAGGTCGAGTTCGCGGGTCTGCGGCTGCGGGTGGGACCGGGGGTCTTCGTGCCACGGCAGCGGACCACGGCGATGGTGGACGAGGCCGTGGCCCTGCTGACCGACGTCGTCCGCCCGCGGGTGGTCGACGTGTGCTGCGGGGTGGGGGCGGTGGGGTGTGCGGTCGTACGTCGCCTCGCGCACGCCGACCTGGCCATGGGCGACGTCGACCCCGCGGCCGTTCGGCTGGCCGCGAGCAACCTGGAGGCCCTCGGAGCGCCGACGGGGTGGCGGCAGCGCCTCGTCCGGGTGGGGGACCTCTTCGCTGCGGCTCCCGACGAGTGGCGCGGCACGGTGGACGTCTGCACGGCCAACGCGCCGTACGTCCCGACGCACGCCGTCGCGCTCATGCCGAGGGATTCGCGTGACCACGAGCCACTCACGGCCGTGGACGGCGGGGAGGACGGGCTCGCGGTGCACCGGCGTCTGGCTGCTGAGGCTCCGGGGTGGTTGAGGCCCGGTGGGCACCTGGTCGTGGAGGTGGGTGAGAGCCAGGTCGAGACCGTCTCGAGGGTCCTGTCGGAGCACGCTCTGTCGGCCCGTGCGGTGTGGCCGGACGACGAGGGACCGGTCGTGGTGGTCGCGACCATGACCTTCGACCCCGCGCCTCCTAGACTCAGGGCATGACCACCGACCTCGGCATCCCCCCGGTCCTCGACCCCGCCGACGCCAAGAGCGTCCTGCTGGCTGCGCCGCGCGGCTACTGCGCCGGCGTCGACCGGGCCGTGATCACCGTCGAGAAGGCGCTCGACCTCTACGGCGCCCCGGTCTACGTGCGCAAGGAGATCGTGCACAACAAGCACGTGGTCGCCACGCTCCAGGACCGCGGCGCGATCTTCGTCGAGGAGCTCGACGAGGTCCCGGCCGGCGCGACCGTCGTCTTCTCCGCCCACGGAGTTTCCCCGGCGGTGCACGCCGAGGCCGCCGAGCGGAGCCTGAAGACGATCGACGCAACCTGCCCACTCGTGACGAAGGTCCACCACGAGGCCAAGCGGTTCGCCGCCGACGACTACGACATCCTCCTGATCGGCCACGCCGGTCACGAGGAGGTCGAGGGCACGGCCGGTGAGGCGCCCGAGCACATCCAGCTCGTCGAGTCGCCGGCCGACGTCGCCGGCATCGAGGTCCGTGACCCGGCGAAGGTGGCCTGGCTCTCCCAGACCACCCTGTCGGTGGACGAGACCATGGCGACGGTGCGTGCGATCCGCGAGAAGTTCCCGCTGCTGCTCGACCCGCCCAGCGACGACATCTGCTACGCCACCCAGAACCGCCAGCTCGCGGTGAAGGAGATCGCCCAGGACGCCGACCTGGTGATCGTGGTCGGCTCGCGCAACTCCTCCAACTCGGTCCGCCTCGTCGAGGTCGCGCTGGAGGCGGGGGCGAAGGCCTCCTACCTGGTCGACTACGCCCACGAGATCGACGAGGCCTGGCTCGAGGGCGTCACGAACGTCTCCGTGACCTCCGGTGCTTCGGTGCCCGAGGAGCTGGTCGAGGGCGTGCTGGCCTTCCTCGCCGAGCGTGGCTACCCCGACGCGCGGGCCGTGCAGTCGGCGGAGGAGTCGCTGATCTTCGCCCTGCCGCCGGAGCTGCGCCGCGACATCCGCGCCGCGCAGCAGGCGGCCCAGGTCGCTGCGAACGAGTCGGCTGGTCAGGAGACCCGCTGATGGCCCGCTACCTCGACGTCCACCCGGACAATCCGCAGGCGCGCACGATCGGGCAGGTCGTCCAGGCGTTGCGCGACGACGCGCTCATCGCCTACCCGACCGACTCGGGCTACGCGCTGGGCTGCCAGCTCGGCAACCGCGACGGCCGCGACCGGATCCTCAAGATCCGTGACCTCGACGAGCGGCACCACTTCACGCTGATGTGCTCCGACTTCGCCCAGCTCGGCCAGTTCGTGCACCTCGACAACTCGGCGTTCCGGGCCATCAAGGCGGCGACGCCGGGTCCCTACACGTTCATCCTCCCGGCGACCTCCGAGGTGCCCAAGCGGTTGATGCACCCGAAGAAGCGCACCGTCGGCGTCCGCATCACCGACCACCCCGTCGTGTGCGCCCTGCTCGCCGAGCTGGGCGAGCCGCTGCTCACGAGCACCTTGATCCTGCCGGGGGAGGAAGAGGCCCGCACGATGGGGTGGGAGATCAAGGAAGAGCTCGACCACCAGGTCGACATCGTCATCGAGGCCGGCGAGGTGGATGCCCGTCCGACGACCGTCGTGGACTGGTCCGAGGGCTACCCCGTGGTGCTGCGCGAGGGTGCCGGAGACCCGACCCGGTTCGAGTGAGCCTCAGCCGTCGTCGGAGGAGAGGACTCCCCGGCGCCGGCCCTCGAGCGTGATCAGGGCGAGTGCCCATCCGGCCACCAGCGCCACACTGTGGGTGGTGAGACCGGTGACGACGGTCTGCACGACCCCGTCGTCGGCGCGGGCGACCCCCTGCGGGGCCACGAGCCCGAGCAGGATCAGGACCGTCACCAGCAGCAGCGGGGGCAGCATGGCGCCCAACGCGAGGGACGTCTGCTCCACGCGGATGGCCAGCAGCAGGCAGATGGTGATGAAGCACAGGTCGAAGAAGAGGCTGAGGTGACCGCTCAGCAGGTAGTCGACCGCCACTGCGCTGAGCACCAGCGCGAACCCGAGGGCCACCACCTGGCGCCCGGGTTCGGTTCCGTACAGCCACGACGGCTGGTCTGGGGTCACGGGCCAAAAATAGGCCACGGTCACTCTCCGGCGACACGCCGCGCCGGGATTGGTCCGTTCGCGCTCTGTTCCACCTCTCGCGCAGCACGGGCCAGATCGACGTCCAAGGGGTCCGGATCGTTGTTGTCGAGGCGGTCGTCCTCGGTGAACTCAGGCGCCGCGAGCAGGCGCGGCGCGGTCTCCACCTGGGTGACCTCGGCGAGGCCCTCCTGGACGACGCCGAGGTCGCTGAACTTGCGGGCGGTCACCAGCACGCGACCCTCGAGCGACCCGACCGCACTGTTGTAGGACTGCACGGCGGAGGTCAGGCTCCGGCCGACCTTGGAGAAGTGGGTGCCCATCGTCGCCAGCCGCTCGTGGAGTTCGCGGCCCAGGCGCTGCACCTCGGCCACCTGTGCCGCCACGGTCTCGTGGCGCCAGCCGTGCGCCACCGTGCGCAGCAGTGCGATCAGCGTGGTGGGAGTGGCGAGCACGACGTTGCGGGCCGCGGCGTACTCCAGGAGGTCGCGCTGGGTGTCCAGCGCCACGGAGAGGAACGCCTCGGCCGGGACGAACATGACCACGAAGTCGGGGGTCTCGGTGAGCGCCTTCCAGTAGGCCTTCGCGCCGAGCTGGTCGACGTGCGTACGCACCTGACGCGCGTGCCGGACGAGGTGCTCGCCGCGACGGGCGTCGTCGTCCGCTGCGGCCGCGTCCAGGAACGCGTCGAGCGGCACCTTGGAGTCGACGACGACCTGACGCCCGCCGGCCAGGTTGACCACCAGGTCGGGACGCTGGACGCCGTCGTCGAGGCGGACCTGCTCGGAGAAGTCACAGTGGTCGACCATCCCGGCCAGCTCGACGGCGCGCCGCAGGTGCATCTCGCCCCACTGCCCCCGCACCTGCGGCTTGCGCAGGGCGGTGGCCAGCGAGGCGGTCTCGCGCCGCAGCGTCTCGGTGGTCGAGCGCATCGACTGGACCTGGGCGTTGAACTCGCCCTGCCACGTCGCGCGGTCGTGGTCGATGAGGCGCAGGTGCTCGGCCAGCCGGTCGAGACCCTCCTTGACCACGGCCTGGTCGCCGGAGCGTGCTTCGAGCACGGCGTCGGACTGGGCCCGCAGCTCCGCGCGCAGCGCCTCGGCCTCCTCGCCGCCTGCGGGCGAGTGGGCGCGCGCCCAGAGCCAACCGATCAGGCCTCCCAGGGCGAGACCCAGGAGGAGGCCGACCAGCAGCGTCACCAGCGTGGAGATGTCCATGGGCCGATCATGGCCCCGGGCACCGACAGTTCTGCGGAACCTCGCTCAGAGGTCGACGTCGGCGATCACCGGCGCGTGGTCGCTGGGCGTTCCCTCGCCGATCGCGGGGTTGCGCTCGTCGACGTCGATGAAGGCGTGGGTCACCTTCGCGGCGACCGAGGGGGAGCCGAGGATGAAGTCGATGCGCAGGCCGCGGTTGCGCTCGAAGCGCTGGCGGTAGTAGTCCCAGTAGGTGTAGACGTCCGGGCCGGGGGCGTGCGGGCGTACGACGTCGACGTAGCCGTCCTCGAGGAACGCGTTGAACGCCGCGCGCTCCGGCGGGGTCACGTGGGTGGAGTTGCGGAACTGCTTCGGGTCGAACACGTCCTCGTCGGTGGGGCACACGTTCCAGTCGCCGACCAGCACGGTGTCCTCGGTGAGCCACGGCTGGGCCTGCTCGCGCAGCCGGGCGAGCCAGTCGAGCTTGTAGACGTAGTGCGGGTCGTCGGGCTTGCGGCCGTTGGGCACGTAGAGCGACCAGATCCGCAGGCCACCGCAGACCGCACCGATGGCACGAGCCTCCTGGGCGGCGGGCTCACCGAAGCCGGGCATCGTGTCGAAGCCGACCTGCACGTCCTCCAGACCGACTCGGCTGATCAGGGCGACGCCGTTCCACTGGCTGAAGCCCGCTGCGGCGACCTCGTAGCCGCGCGACTCCAGGCCCATCAGAGGCAGCTGCTCGACCTTCGCCTTCGTCTCCTGCACTGCCAGGACGTCGATGTCATGACGGTCGAGGAAGGCCTCGACGCGGTCGATACGGGTCCGGATGGAGTTGACGTTCCAGGTCGCGATGCGCACCCGTGGAGTGTAGGTGAGCGCCCTCGGCCACCGGAGATGAGTAGGTGCCCCCATGCGTGCCCGCGCCGCCGTCGCGAGGGTGGGTGGAGCGCACCGTCCGGGTGCGCAGCGCAGCGACAGGTGGAGTGGCGATGATCCTTGATGACCTGCTCGGTACGTCCGGCCGCGAGGCGTTGCTCAGCGGCGACGAACGAACGCTGCTGACGGCGACGCGCGGCGCTGCTGTCCTGGGCGCGACGCTCGTCGTGCCGGGCGCCGTCATCCTGGTGCTGGTCCCGCTGCTCACTGGAAGTCTCTCGGTGGACGCGGGTGCAGGGGGTGCTGGACTCGTCGTCGGTGGAGGACTGTGGGTGCTGACCCAAGGACTCGTCGCACGCTGGATCCAGGGCCGGGACTCCGGAACGCTGCTGCTGGCCGCCGGATGTGTGGGCCCCGCCGCGGTGGCGGGGTTCGTCGGGGTCGGGGTGACCGCGGGCGTCACCTGGTCCCAGGTGCTCGCCTTCGGGGCACTCCTCACGACGCTCGTCCAGGCGGTGCTGGTCTGGCGCATGGGTCCTGAGTGGCATGGCATCGCCGACCCCGGTGGTCGCCCGGGGGCAGCCGAACTCCTGTACAGCGTGGCCCAGGTCGCGGTGGCGTTGGGCCTCCTGGTCGGCGTCTCTTCTGCGTGGGGCTTGGTCCACTACACGGCCCACCTGGACGAAGACTGGAACTTGCTCGGTGCCTGGATGGCGGGAGGGCTCGTGCTGGTGGCGGTCCTGTGGACGCTGCCGCACGCCGTCCTGCTCCTGTGGACCGGTGGAGGCTGGGGGACACGGCGCGGGATCGTGGTGGTTCTGGGCGCTGTCCCGGTGGTGGCGGTGGCCCTGTTCGCCGCGACCGTCGTGGTGCCTTGGTGGGTGCTGGGGTTCGGGTTGGTCGCGGTCATCGCCGTGCTCGAGGTCGTGCTCGGGGCGAAGCTCTGGAGTGAGCGGGCCTCGGTCAGTCGGTGAGGAACGGGCGTACGAACGTCGGCGTCGCCGATGCCGCCAGGCGTACAGCCTTCTCCTCGGGCACGTCCTCCAGCGTCACGTGCTCGTCGCCGGCGGCGGTCGTGGCGACCAGCGTCACGAGCCCGAGGCGGCGCTGGAAGATGTTCTGCTGCACGGCCCAGCCGATGATGCCGTCGATCTCCAGGACCGTACGCCGTCGCGCGGTGACGCCGTGGCCGGCGACCAGGTGGTCGTCGGTCAGGGCGTGGCCGAGGTGGGCGTAGGCGAGCTCGGCGAGCACGACGGCGATCGGGATCCAGACCAGGGCCGGGGCGAGGAACCACCACAGCGGGGCGCTGGTGTCGTTGAGGGGAAGGATGACCTGGTGGATGCCCACGCCGATCGCGGCGAGGAAGAGGGTCGTCCACTGCTGGGCCACGTGGCGTCGCCGGCGGGCCGCGGGTCCGTGCTGGGTGAGCAGCACCCGCATGGGGTGTTGGTCTCCGAGCACCTGGCCGGCGACGCGCTCGGCCACCGGAGTGGGGCACTGCGGGAGGATCTTGGTCGTGCCGCCCTCGCCGACGCCGGTCGCCAAGGTGGCCAGCTCGGCACCGTTGACGACGCGCATCAGCAGCGGCTCGATGATCTCGATCCCGCGCACGCGCTTCTCCTCGACGCTGATCGATCGAGTCGAGAGAAGGCCCGCGGACATGTGCAGGGAGCCGTGGCTGCGGGTCAAGGTGAGGCCGAACCACTGCACGACGTAGCCGGCGATCGAGATGAGGAGCCAGAGCACGACGCCGCCGATCACGGCCGCGACGACGAGGACGGCGACCCCGAACGCGAGCAGCGACTCCTTGGTCCGTTCGACGTCGCTCGGGTCGATGTCGACCTCGAAGTCGCTGGCGAACTGCCCCAGGAAGCCGATGGCTGCGGCGACGATCGCCAGCCGCGCCACGTTGAACGGGGCGAAGCGGACCCAGCTCCACCGGAAGTGGGCCAGCTCCTCGGCCGGCTCGTCCGGGGAGTCCGGGACTTCGGTGGGGACGCCTGCCTCGGCAGGGGCTGTCTCGTCGGCGTGCTCCGGGAGGGGCCCTGCGCTGGTCGCGGCTGCGCCGCGCTGGGTGAGCAGAAGGCGACGCAGCTCCTCGGCGCGCTCGGTGGTGACCGCGTCCAGCACGATCCGTTCGTTGTCGACGCCGGTGCCGATCTGCACCTTGCGCATGCCCAGGACGCGGTGCAGCACGGTGGCCTCGAGGTCGACACTGCGTACGCGGTCGAGCGGTGCCGTCTGGGTCGACCTGTTCAGGACCCCGTGTCGGAACTGCAGCTGTGACTCGGTGATCCGGTAGCGCGTCGTGAACCACGGGATGAGGCCGAGGAGCGCGGCGAACGCCGCGACGACGGGGACGCCCACGACGACCCAGATCCCGCCGAAGTTCGAGGCGCCGAGCGCAACGGCGATGAGGGGCACGATCGCCTGGCGCAGCGCAGCGATGGGGTCGAGCAGGAGCTTGCGCTTGTCGAGGCGCAGCCAACCGTCGTCGTCGGAGATGGTCACCCACGGGGAGGGAGACGTCGCCGTGGGCAGGGTGGGAGCCATCGGCCGGGGCGTCGGGGGAGTGTCTGTGGGAGAGGAGGGCGGGGTGAAGTCGTCGCTCACGTCGCGTCGCCCTCGGTGGCCGCGGTGATGGTGGTCAGGGTCGCGACGAGCTCGCGGGCCTCGTCGGCGTCGAGGCCGACGATGTCGACGCTGCCGGCCGAGGAGGCAGTGGTGACGGTGATCGAGGCGAGGTTGAACAGGCGCATGATCGCGCCCTGCTCGGAGTCGACGGTCTGCACCCGGTTGAGGGGCGCGATCCGCGACTCGAGGTTGATCCACCCGTCGCGGGTGTGGATCGCGATGTCGTTGACCTCCCAGCGGTGCACGCGGTAGCGGATGGTCGGCATCGCGGCCACCTCGACGATGCTGGCCAGCACGATGACCACGACGATCGCCGTGGCCCACCAGGGGCGCGCGGGCACGAGGAAGTAGACGGCGAAGGTGATGGCCAGGACGATCACGGCGCCGATCGCCGCGCTCGTACGCCAGTAGGCCACCGCCCGCGGACACACGCGGTTGGCCGGCTCGCGCAGGGAGTCGTGGACGGTGCGCGGGGCGTCGTGCTCAGGCTGGATCGAGGCGTCGTTCGTCACGTCGGAGAGACTGCCACATGCGGCCGACGACGACTCGGCAAGAGCCTCGCTCGCGGTCCTTCCCGGCACATTCTGAGCAGCACGATGCGAGTCGTTGCAACGCACGAAAGCGCAACTCCGAAGTCTGGTGCCACGAGGCGGCGCGGAGTTTCACTCGAATTCCCATCGTCGTTCCGCAGAGGAAGAAACCATGCACTTCCGAAGGATCACCGCCACCGTCGCGGCCACCGCCGCCGCAGGGGCCATGGCACTGGCCGCCACCCCGGCCCTCTCCGCTTCCAAGGGCTTCGCCGCCGAGGACAAGGCAGCCCCGTCGTTCAAGAAGTACGTGAAGCAGGTGCACCGCGACGCCGACGGGCAGTTCATCGTCAACGGCGACGAGCCGATCGCGGGACGCCGCGCGCTCAAGTCGTACTACTTCTCGATGACCGGCAAGAAGCTCAGGGCGCAGCGCACCAACGCGCAGACGACGAAGCGTGCGCTCGTAGGGACCCGCGACCAGGGCCTCATCATCAACCGCTACGGAGGCCGCGACGACAAGTGGTCGGCGACCACCGCGCGCAACCTGACGTACTGCGTCAGCACCCGCTTCGGCACGCGCCAGTCGACCATCATCAACGCGATGGCCAACGGTGCGGCGATCTGGGAGGGCGCCTCCTCGGGCGTCAACTTCGTCTACGTCTCGTCGCAGAACGCCAACTGCACCACGAGGAACACCAGCGTGGTCTTCTCGGTGGAGCCGACGACCACGTCGTCCTACATCGCTCGCGCGTTCTTCCCGAGCAGCTCCAAGAGCTCGCGCAACATCTTGGTGAACGCCACGTCGCTGGTGAACTCCGGCTCGTGGACGCCGGCCAACATCATGGCGCACGAGCTCGGCCACACCCTCGGCTTCCGCCACGAGCACACGCGGCCCGAGGCGGGCACCTGCTTCGAGGACAACAACTGGCGGGCGCTGACCCCGTACGACAACCGTTCGATCATGCACTACCCCCAGTGCAACGGGGGGTCGAGCAACCTGACGTTCTCGTCGTACGACCGCACCGGAGTGCGTGCCGTCTACGGCAGCTGACCGACGTCAACGCACACCGCACCAGGGCCCATGCGGGCCTGTGATTTAGAGGGCCACGGTCGCCGGACCTAGACTCGGCGACCGTGGCCCTCACCATCGGAATCGTCGGACTTCCCAACGCTGGCAAGTCGACCCTCTTCAACGCCCTGACCAAGAACGACGTGCTCGCGGCGAACTACCCGTTCGCGACGATCGAGCCCAACGTCGGCGTCGTCGGCGTGCCGGACGAACGTCTCGCCAAGCTGGCCGAGATCTTCGGGTCGGAGAAGATCCTCCCGGCCACGGTCGAGTTCGTCGACATCGCCGGCATCGTCCGCGGCGCCTCGCAGGGTGAGGGACTGGGCAACAAGTTCCTCTCCCACATCCGCGAGTCAGCCGCGATCTGCCAGGTGACCCGCGTCTTCCGCGACGAGGACGTCACCCACGTCGACGGTGAGGTCAACCCGGGCAACGACATCTCCACGATCCAGACCGAGCTGATCCTGGCCGACCTGGAGACCGTCGAGAAGTCGGTCATGCGCCTCGAGAAGGAGTCGCGCAAGAACAAGGAGCTCGTCGCCAACCTCGAGGCCGCCAAGGCTGCCCAGGAGGCGCTCGAGGCCGGTACGCCGATCATCGCGACCGACATCGACCGCTCGCTGCTGCGTGAGCTCTCGCTGCTCACCGCGAAGCCCTTCATCTACGTCTTCAACTGCGACGCCGACGAGCTGCACGACGAGGAGCTCAAGGCGAAGATGCGCGAGCTGGTCGCTCCCGCCGAGGCGATCTTCCTCGACGCCAAGTTCGAGTCCGAGCTGATCGAGCTCGACGACGAGGAGGCGGCCGAGTTCCTGGCCGAGGCCGGCGTCACCGAGCCCGGCCTCGAGATCCTGGCCCGCGTCGGCTTCGACACCCTCGGCCTGCAGACCTACCTGACGGCTGGTCCGAAGGAGACCCGCGCCTGGACGATCAAGAAGGGCGCCACCGCTCCCGAGGCCGCCGGCGTGATCCACACGGACTTCCAGAAGGGCTTCATCAAGGCCGAGATCGTCTCCTTCGACGACCTCGTCGCCGCGGGCACCATGGCCAAGGCCAAGGAAGCCGGCAAGGTCCGCATGGAGGGCAAGGACTACGTGATGGCTGACGGTGACGTGGTGGAGTTCCGCTTCAACGTCTGATTCGGCGCGTTTGCGCAGGTCAGAGGGGAGCGCGCCCCTGCCGGTCCGCACAGAGTCCGCAAGAAGTTCTCGCCGGAGGTGCCCAGGCGGGCGTGTTGCCGGCCCAATAGCGGCGGCGAGTCTCGAGTGGCGGTTTTGCGGGAAGGTTCGCGTGCATACCTCCCGTCGCGTCGACCCGTCGAACTTGCCGCTGATGGAGAACGGTCGATCATCGGTCGCGCCTGCCCACGTGCGACTGAGCAATCTTCTAGGCTCGGCACTACCAACGTGAGGCCGATCACGATCGCTGGATCAATCCACGTGAGGTTAGGAGGGGGATCCAGTTGGTTGGTCACGACCCGTACGACCTCATTGGGAGGCTCCGCGGCCACTTGTCGGCGCCCGATGCTCCGTTGTCCTTCCTAATGGGTGCTGGCACCTCAAGCGCGGTGAATGTTGCGCCGGTGCCTGCCGGCGGTGGGGCTCGCCCATACACGCCGCTCATCCCGGCGATTGCCGGGCTGACCGAGCAGGTGAGGAAGATGTGCGTCGATGCGGACCCGCGGTTCGAGGGCACGCGACAGTCCACGTCCCCGGACGAGTCGACCGGACGGCAGGCGCAGCACCCCGGGAATCATCGGGTCCCACGTCCGAGTCACGGACCGCAGCCTATTGCGACCAGCCGGGCGGACCCGTCCCGCAGACGATCGGTAATCGAAACGCTTCGACCTATGCCAGTGAGTCGTCGTATGCGGCTGTAAGAGTGCCACCAGCGCTTCCGGTATTCACTACGCCGACGGGTTCGATGAGCACGGCGTGGACCTCGCCGTCAGCGATTGGGCAGTGCTCAACGCCGCGCGGAACGACGAACATCTGGCCAGGACGAAGAGTGACGTCGCCATCGCGCAGTTGGATGGTCAACTCGCCGTCGATCACGAGAAACAGCTCGTCAGTGTCGTCATGGGTGTGCCACACGAACTCGCCCTTGAGCTTTACGACCTTGACCTCGTAGTCGTTCAACCGCGCCACCACCTTCGGCGACCAATGCTCGGAGAACGACAAGAACTTCCCAGCGAGGTCTATGGGTACGTTGGTCATGGGCAAGTTTGACACACACCAGGTCGGTCAGGCTCGGTCCTAAGCGGATCGGCTTGCGGAGCAGGGACACACCGAGCGCGGCGCGGTCCGCAAGTAGTCCGCAAGAAGTCCAGCTGATACCGATCCTCGCCAACGACCACCAACGCTCTGGCGCACGCATAAGCGCAGGGCAGGCCGTGTTCTCCGACTCCGACCAACGATGACCACCAACAGCCGAAACCCCGCGTGATCGTTCCGCTTCAACGTGTGAATCGCGCTTTCACAGGACAGGGGGCGACCCGGTCTGCGGGGAGTGTGTATCCCTCATATCGGGCACAAGACGCAACTGCGGGACGGACTCCGGCGAATACGTCTGAGGGTCAAGACCCCACCTCTCCCAACTGGTATCGGCCCACGCGGAGTGCCGGACTGTGAGGATCGATCCGTGGTGTCGACTCGCCGCGGTGAATCGCCGCCCTGTGGCTATGGCTGCAGCGTAGTGTCGTCCTCCATGCGGACCTGCGACTCTCATCGCATTACAGGTTGGTGGTTCCTTCCACACGCACCCGAGTTGCGCGCCCCGGGTGTCTTGACTTGGACTCCGAGCACCGGCGCGGAATTGGAACTCATCGGGGGACTGCAGGGAGGCGACCACCGGACGATGGGCGTCCCTATCGATCAAGCCGATCCGTCTGTTCTTTTGGCCAACGGGGGCACGGTCTACGGCGAGACCGCTACCGGTAAGCGGGTCACGCTCTGGGATGCCGAACGCTACAAGTACGCGGCAGACGGCGGTGGTCGGACGCAGGAGGAGTTCTGGCATTCTCCATGGGTCTGCATTGGGGCTCATCTCTTGTCCGCCGACGAAAGATCCCTGACAGGCGTTCGGATCGCTGTGGACGATCTCTACTATCTCACCGGTGACGGGCGTTTCTGTGCGCCGCAGTGGGCCCAGATCGAGGGTGTTGATCGGCCAGGCGAACAGCAGCAAGACGGGACATCCGTGTTCCCGTACATCATCCCTGTCATCGGCGGTCTCAAAGCCGACGTCGCTGTTGGGTCGACCTCTTCCGCTACCTACAGCGTGTACACCACCGCGTCGCGTCCCTGGCGCAGCAACGCGACCGAGGCCATGCCTGACCTGAAGCTCGAGCTCATGACCAATCGCACGCGCTCCGGTCCAAGCATCACCTTGAAGGTTGATGCATGGGCACGGATCGGCCCCCTCTCCTCCCCGGCCAGCGCTCGGGACCTCCTGCAGGAGACCCACCCGCTGCTTGCGTTAATGGCTCTCACGACCTTCGCGAAGGCTGGCGTGGCGTCCTTGGAGGCGACGTCAACCGTGGGCGAGGAAATCTCGCTGTTGTGTCATCTGGGACACCCTGGAAGGCCCGAATCGAGGGCGACGAGGGGGCTCGTCTTTGCATTCCACGATGTGAGCCTCGAGTCGTTCATGGTCACGTGGGATCGGCTTGGCGAAGGACCGCAAGCACGCTACGCGCGGAACATGACTATCGGGCTAATCGGGCATTCGCCCACCATGGTCGAGGAACACATTGCTCAAGTCCTGGGTGCTGCGGAGGGTTTTCACCGTTGGTGTTTGCAAGGGGGGAATAACCCGACGCTGCAGGAACGACTAATCGACCTGCATGACCGCCTTCCCGGGCAGATCCAGGCCCTGATTGGGCTAGACGAGGTAAAGGACAAGTGGGCCGACTGGGCTGTCTGGGCACGAAACAACGTTGACCATGGCGGCGCGAAGAATCACCGAGACGTAGCGGACTTCTACCACCTCAAGGTGATCGCCGACTCCGTGCGGTTAGTTACATATCTCGCCGCCCTACAGGAGTTCGACGTTCCCGGTGAGGTCATCATAGAGGCACTCCGCAATCACCCCAGGCTGAGCGTCCTTGCGAAGAGGACAGCAGAAATCGCGAACCTGCCGGCGCTGTGACGAGCTGCTCAGCTCTTTCGACAACGCCTGGTTGGTCTGGGGGCGCCCGCTCCTGGGCCTCGGCGCGGGAATGGCGCTGGCTGGGTGGACCCTCTTCGACTCGCCGGTCCTGCACATCAGCAGCGGGGGGATCAAGGTCCAGCGTCGTGGCGAGGTCCAACGGGTCATCGACCGCAGCAAGGTGTGCGATCTACCGCCGTGGGGGCACATTCGTGATCGAGACGGACGGCGGCCGCACGCTGTTCGAGGGCGACATCGAGGGTGACCGCGACGAGATCCGTGACGCCTTCGTCTCCCAGGGCTATCCGTGGGAGGGCGCACGCGAGTGAGCGCGAGCCGCCAGCGAGATATCCGTAGGCGCCTGCGGCTCGCACTGGCTACTCTGGTGCCGGTGGCTCACACCACCGACAGCACTTCCAGGTGAAGACCACCTGAATCATCGCGGAGAGGCCTGAGCACTTCAGGACACGTCCGGGGTGGGGTGCGGCGCACCAATGCGCCGACTTCATCCAGCCGATGCTCGACATCGGCCGACGAGAGGACCTGACATGTCTTCGAAGGACGAGAAGAACCTCGCCCAGGTGATCGACAAGATCGCGACGATGGACGAGCCGCAACGGTCGACGATGCAGCGTGTGCACGACATCATCGTGTCCGTCGCCCCCGACCTGAAGCCGCGGATCTGGTACGGAATGCCCGCCTATGCACTGTCGGCGAGCACGCCAGCGCTGGTGACGCTGCGCAATGACGAACGTCTGAACCTCGCCCTCACGGAAAAGGTTGAGCTCCGGCCAGCCGGGGGCGCGGACGGTGCGCTGATGCCGGCTGCCTGGTACTTCGAGACCGTGGACGAGGACACCGAGAAGCGGATCGCCGAGATCGTGCGCGCCGTGGTCTCCTGACGCCCGTCCCGCACCTGCAAGACTCCCGGTCACCCCGGTGGCCGGGAGTCTTCGCGTGGGCCGGTGCCTCGGGCCGAAACTCGTGACGAGACGTCCCAACCTTTCGCGCCCCAGTTTCCGTTGATCGGGTGAAAGGGAGGTGGACGTGTCACGAGACGACGAGTTCGGCGCGTACGTCGCAGCGCGGCGACCGCACCTGTACCGCAGCGCGTGGTTGCTCTGCGGCGACCAGCACCGCGCCGAGGACCTCGTCCAGGACGCGCTGACGAAGCTGTACCTGGCGTGGCCGCGCGTGCACCGCATGGCGAACGTCGAGGCGTACGTACGTCGAATGCTGGTCAACGGGCACATCGACGAGTCGCGCCGGCCGTGGCGCCGGGAGCACACGACGTACGAGCTCCCGGACGCCCCGGCAGCGCAGCCGCCCGGCGAGGAGGCCGACGAGCTCTGGACGGCGCTGCGTGCGCTCCCGCCGGGACAACGGCGCGTGGTCGTCCTGCGTCACTACTGGGGCCTGTCGGTCGAGGAGACCGCCGGCGACCTCAACGTCAGCGTCGGCACCGTGAAGAGCCAGACGTCCGCCGCCCTCACGGCCCTGCGCCGTGCGCTCCTGACCGAACCCGCGTCCGCCGTCACCTCGATGACCGCCACCACCCAGGGAGATGCCCGATGATCGACCACGACCAGCTCACCGCCCGGCTCCACGACCTGGGCCAACGGGCTCCGCTGCCGGCTGCCGACCCGGACCTGGACCTTCGTCGGGGCCGCGCCGCGCGTCGCCGCCGCTTGGCCCGCCGTGTTGCCGGGACCGCGACGGCGTTCGTGGTGGTGGGGGTGGCCGCGACGCAGCTTCCAGTCTTCGAGGTGTCGGGCGAGCCCGGCGGTAGCGCCCTGGCTCCCGCGTCGGAGCCTTCCGCGACGCAGCGCCAGACCCCCACCCCGGCACCGATGACGTGCGGCGACCTCGCGGCCATGGCTCGGCAGACCCCTGCTCAGCCCACCCAGACCCCGGCCCAGAAGGCGGCGCTCGCTGCCTACCGGCAGGCCGCCGCTGCGATCCTCGATCCGTCCGGCCAGCACTTCGACCACGCTGAGATCCGTCAGGGGAACGGCATCCAGTCCAAGACCTGGTGTGATCCGGTGACCGACGAGTACAGGGCGATGGCGCTCGGCACCAAGATCGGCTGGAGGGAGGGCGGGGCTCTCGGCGTGGTGCAGATCGAGGTCGTCTCTCCCCAGGACGAGGAAGGGCCACAGGCGCTTTTCCTCCACGACGGCTGGACCGCCTACGACGGTGAGCTGCCTGAGGGCGCCGCCCGAGCACGGGTGACCAGCTTCAGCGAGTCGGGAGGTGGCCACGCGGTGGTCGTCGACCGGATCGACGGGCTCGTCGTGGCAGTCGAGGCCAGCGGCGTCTTCGGCAACAACGCAGCCCCCGGAGCTGCGGCCGTCACCCGTCTGCCCGCGGTGGAACGGCTCCTGACGCTCGCGGCCAGCTCGCGGCTCACGCTTCCCCAGGGCTGACGCCCTGTGGGCGGCACGACTCTGCGATGAGCTCGGCGCACGCCTGGGGGTCGTCGATCATCGGCACGTGGCCGGTGCCGGGCAGGACGACGTGCCGGGCGCCGGGCACGATCCGCCGGGCGACGTCGCCGTTGACCTGCTGCGAGAAGATCCGGTCGTGCTCCGGCCACGCGAGCGTGATGGGGCACGGCGGCGGGTCCAGGGGCGCGATCGCCTCGGTCGTGGACAGGAGGTCCAACCCCGCGGTGCACCCCAGCAGGTCGGTCGCGGCCACGCTGGCAGCCTGCGGAGTGAGCCGGTCGCCGCGCACGGCGATGTCGCGCATGCTGAGACGTCGTACGAGGCCGGAGCGCATCGCCAGCGGCGCCACGGGTGCGCTGACCAGGGTCAGGCGTCGTACGAAGTGCAGGCGAGCACGTGACGCCTCCTGGTCGGAGGAGCCCGGGGTCCAGAACCCGGCGGGCGACAGTGCGCACACCGACCGCGCCCGACCTCGTCGGGCCAGCTCGATCCCCATCCACCCGCCGAGGCTGTTGCCGGCCACGTGCACGGTGTCGAGACCCAGGTCGTCGAGGTGCCGCTCGGCGTGGTCGGTCAGCCGAGAGACCGTCGCGCGCCCCTCCAGCAATGGGCCACCACGGTGACCCGCGGCCGTGGGGGTCAGCACCTCGAACTGCTCCGCCAGCAGCGGCGCGACCTCCGACCATGCGTTGGCGGACATCATCACTCCGTGCAGGAGCAGCAACGGTGGGTGTTCAGGCATGGCAGGTCCTCCCGTCTGTGGCAGTGGAAGCACCCTCTCCTTCATTGCTTCGCCCCGCAACCGGACCTACCGTGACTTGGGTGATGGTCCGAGACGCCACCGAGCGCGACTGGCCCGCGATCTATCCGTTCTTCAACGAGATCGTGGCCCAGGGACACTCGTTCGCCTACCCCGAGGACCTGACCGCCGAGCAGGCCCGCGGCTGGTGGATGGAGCCACCTCCGGGGCGCACCGTCGTGGCGACGGAGGGCCCGACAGTGCTCGGCAGCGCGAAGATGGGTCCGAACCGGCCGGGCCGCGGAGCCCACGTGGCCACGGCCAGCTTCATGGTCGATCCCCAGCACTCCCGCCGCGGTGTCGGCCGGGCTCTCGGCGAGCACGTCATCGACTGGGCGCGCACCAACGGCTACCGGAGCATCCAGTTCAATGCCGTCGTCGAGCTGAACGAGGCCGCGGTCCGCCTGTGGTCGTCGCTGGGGTTCCTGGTGCTCACCACGGTCCCTGAGGCCTTCGACCATGCCGACTACGGGCTGGTGGGGCTGCACGTGATGTACCTCGACCTCGGGGGCGACGACCCTGCCGACGCGGCTCCGGAGACTCCGACATCGGGCGTGGGCCGGGGTTCCGGGTCGCCCTGAAAGAGCGTTTACTCGATCACGTGGCGCCCGCCACGACGGGAGACCCCCACGAGGAGCTGGTCACCATGCGGCAAGTCGTCATGCACGCGCCCCGAGACGTACGGGTCGAGGAACGACCGGAGCCGACGATCGTCGAGCCCACGGACGCGATCATCCGCCTCACGGCGACCTGCATCTGCGGCAGTGACCTGTGGCCCTACCGCGGCGCCGACGAGGTGCAGGACGCGGTCATGGGGCACGAGTACGTGGGCGTCGTCGAGGAGGTCGGCTCCGAGGTCCGCGACGTGAAGGTGGGCGACTTCGTGGTCGGCTCGTTCTGGGCGTCCGACAACACGTGCGAGATCTGCCGCGCCGGCTACCAGGCGTACTGCGTGAACAGGGTCCCGATGGGGATGCTCGGGACGCAGGCCGAGCGGGCGCGCATCCCCCTGGCCGACGGCACCCTGGTCGCCACCCCCGGGATGCCGGACGCCGACCTCCTGCCCTCCTTCATGGCTGCCTCCGACGTGCTCGGCACGGGCTGGTTCGCGGCGGTGGCCGCCGAGGCGGGCCCGGGCAAGACCGTGGCAGTGGTCGGCGACGGTGCCGTGGGACTCCTCGCCGTCCTGGCCGCGAAGGAGCTCGGCGCGGAGCGCATCATCGCCTTCAGCCGGCACGCGGACCGCCAGGCCCTGGCACGTGAGTTCGGCGCCACCGACATCGTGGAGGAGCGCGGCGACGAAGGCGTCGCGCGCATCAAGGAGATGACCGGTGGTCTGGGCGCGCACTCGGTCGTGGAGGCCGTCGGTACGCAGGAGTCGATGATGCAGGCAATCCACTCCACCCGACCGGGTGGCCACGCGGGCTTCGTCGGTGTCTCCCACGACGTCGCCATCCCCGGTGGGGAGCTCTTCATGGCCGGCGTCCACCTCCATGGCGGACCCGCGCCCGTGCGCCGCTTCCTCCCTGACCTGGTCCAGCGCATCTGGGACCGCGAGATCGATCCCGGCAAGGTCTTCGACCTCACCCTGCCTCTCGGGGACGCCGCGGAGGGGTATCGCGCGATGGACCAGCGCGAGGCGATCAAGGTGCTGCTCACGGTGTGAGCGAGCCAGCAGCACGGGCGAGGAGAGCGGGGCAACGGGTCCATGGGCATTGACCTGACGTGGCTGGGCCACTCGACGGTGGTCGTGGACATCGACGGCGTACGTCTGGTCACCGACCCGCTCGTACGTCGTCACAACGGCATCCTGAGACGCCACGGCGACCAGCCGGCCCAGGAGTCGTGGAGGGCTGCAGACGCCGTGCTGCTCTCCCACCTGCACCACGACCACGCCGAGGTGGCCTCCCTGCGCGAGTTTGCGGGGGTCCCCGTGCTCACCGCGCCGGAGAACGCGGTCTGGGTGCGGCGCAAGGGCCTGGACGGGCGCGGCCTCGGCGAGGGCGAGTGGTTCCCGCTGGGGGCTGCCGGGGTCGAGGTCCGACTCGTGCGCGCGGTCCATGGTGCGCGGCCGATGCCGCACCGCCCCAACGCAGCCAACGGACACCTCGTACGCGGCCCGTCCGGGGTCGTGTGGTTGGCGGGGGACACCGAGCTCCACGACGAGATGGGTGATCTGCCGCGCCTCGCCGGGCGACCCGTCGACGTCGCCGTGGTGCCCGTGGGCGGCTGGGGACCGCGCCTGTCGCCCGGTCACATGGGCCCTGAGGAGGCAGCGGTCGCGTGTCGTCTCACGGGCGCCCGACACGCAGTGCCGGTGCACTGGAACACCCTGCACCTGCCGGGGGGAGACCGGGTGCCGGCGGGGTGGCTGCACCTGGCGGGGCCGCGGTTCCGCGAGGCCGTCGCCCGGGAGGCCCCGCGGTGCGACGCGGTGCAGCTCGAGCCCGGCGCCACGTTCCACCTGCCGGATGCGCCCGGCGAGGCCGGGTGAGGGCGCTGGGCCGGGGCGGGGTCAGGGCGGGGTCAGGGCGGGGGGGAGGTGCGTGCGGTGCCCGAGCCCGGTCAGGATGGCGACGAGGTGACGGTGCAGCTCGTCGCCGCCCATGACCGTCTCCGAGGGGGAGAACAGCTGCCGCGGGGCGAACACGAAGGCACGGTCCTGCCACCCCCCGAGGCCGCCGTGGCACCCGACCAACGGCTCGAACGCCGCCACGTCCATCGTGCGTGGGTCGTACAGGCTGTTGACGTAGAGCTCGGGTGCCCGTGACATGCGGGTGGCAGCGGCGAGCATGGCGGGCGCGTGGTCGCCGAGGTGGCGCAGGGGATCGATGCCCTCGACGACGCCCGTCGTCAGGTCACGACGCCCGTGCTCCCCGATCGCGACCGGACCCCGGGAGCTCAGGGCGCTCACGAACCCGATTCCGGGATGGGCGACCAACCCGGGGACGAGGTCGGGCCACCGTTGTTCGACCTCCTCGAGGAGGAGACGTTCGCCGCCGGGGACGTAGACGACGCCGACGTTGCCGCTGGCCAGGACCACCAGCTCGCCGTCGTTGGCGGAGTCGGACGCCTGCAACTTCCTGTCGACGCGCTCCGACGCGGCCCTCTGCATCCCGACGGGCGTGTGGCCACCCTCCAGGTCGCCGAGCACCGAGTCGACCCGGCCCCATCCCTCGATGCTGCCCTCGTGGCCCGTGATGGAGGAACGCGTCAGTGACCGGCACAGGTCGCTGAGGGAGAGTCCGTAGCGGGAGGTGAAGGGTTCCCCCTGTGACTGGCCGTGGTCGCTGAGGACCACGAAGTGGTAGGTCCGCGGGGCGCGCTCGCCGACCTTCTCCAGGATGTTCATGACCTGGTCGAGTCCTGTGAGCGTGGAGAGCGACTCGATGCGGGTGGCGCCTGCGTGGTGCGCGACCTCGTCGTAGTCGACGTAGTCGATGTAGATCGAGCGCGTGCCGCGCATCATCTCCTCGCTCGCCACGGTGGTGTTGAGGTCGCGCAGCAGGCCGTTGCTGAACGCCCTCAGCGCGGCGAACGTCCAGGACCGGTGGACCCTTGGCCGTACGTCCAACCTCCGCTGCCTGGCGGCCTGGACACGTTCGCGAACCAGCTCCACCAACGCGCGGACCATGCTGCGCACCAGGCCGGCGGGGTGCACCATGAAGCGCGCGAAGACTTCACGGGTGCGCCGGGAGCCGCGGGTGAGCTCCACCCGGCTCATCGTCATGGAAGCGCGCGGGGCGTCGCCGGTGAAGAGGTTGGAGATCGAGGCGCCGTCGTCGGCGAGCAGGCCGTGCCCGGTGCTGGCCCGCGACTCGATGATCACGGCGTCGCCGGGGTGGTTGGCGACGAGTACGCGGCCGAGGTCGCGGTCGTACCAGCGGAACGCCGGTACGCCGTCGGCGCTGCCGTGCAGGATGGCCTGCTGGCTGGCCGGCGTCGTGCATGGCATCTGCACGATCCAGTCGTGGAGGGCATGGCTCGACTGGTCGACCCAGCTGCGCAGCGTGGGCATCGAGCCCCCCTGCAGGGCCCACTGCATCACCTCGAAGGAGACCCCGTCGAGCTGGACGAAGACGACGCCGTCGACCTCCGGGTCGTCGATGCTGCCGGGCTTGAGCCGCAGCAGGCTCGCCGAGAAGGACTCGTCGGTGCCTGCGGTCAACACGGCCAGCAGGAGGGTGGCGAGCGCGGAGGTGAGCCAGGCGGCCGCGACGGTCCACCAGAAGGAGGAGAACGCGGCGCCGGGCACGAGCACCAGCGCCAGCTGCATCAGGAGGGCCTGGCCGAAGAGTGCGGCGAGCGCGACCGCGATCCAGCCGATGGCCGCTGCCAGGCTGACCAGGATCGGCCGGACGATCATGCCCAGCAGTCCCGTGACGCCGGACGCGATGAAGAGGGGCCACCACGACGTGTAGGTGAAGTCGCTCAGCAGCTCTGCCGCCAGGAGCCAGGCCACGAACGTCAGTCCCCATGCCAGCAACAGCCGGACGAGGTCCGCGACGACCAACCGGCCGGGGGCGGTCCGTCCGAGGCCGGCTGGCCGGCGGGGGTCCGCCGTCGCGGGAGAGCTCACCTCGACCCTCCGTTCGCGCCTGGGACGGTGGCACCGGGCCATGTGAGGTGGGCCACGCAGTTCGACTGTAGACGTAGACCCCCGCCCTGTCGTCCCTCGTGCTCGGGCACGTCCCGCCGTGGAGTGCGGCGGGGTCACCCTGGCGTACGCGCGTGCCGATGCTCGCGGGAGAATCCTCGCGTGCCCAAGCCCATCACCATCCTCGTCGAGGGCGAGTCCGACAAGGCCGCCGTCGTCGCCCTCGCTCCTCGTCTCGGTGTCGACCTCGCGGCCGAGGACATCACCGTCACCGTCATCGGGGGAGCCGGCAACTTCGGCCGTGCGATCCCCGAGGCCGTCAGGCTCGGTCACCGCGTGGGCGGCCTCTACGACGAGGCCGAGGAGCGCTTCGTCGCGGACGCGCTCAACCGCCAGGTGGGGGAGGACCTGACCCGGCAGGGGTTCTTCGCCTGCCGCCCTGACCTGGAGCTGGAGCTGGTGCGCTCGATCGGCGCCGTCGAGATGGCGCCCCTGTTCGAGGCCAACGGCGACCTGAAGACCTTCCGCAACTTCCAGGACCAGCCGAAGTACCGCGACGCGGACGTGCTCGAGCAGCTGCGCCGCTTCATCGGCGCCAACGGGGCCCGCAAGGCGAAGTACGCCGCCGTGATGGCCGAGGCCGTGGACTTCGGCGCCGTCCCCGAGCCCCTCGAGGGCCTGGTCAACTGGATCTGGAGCGCCTGAGCTTCCTGCATCCGTCAGGCGTGCGACTGGCTCGAGCTCGGAGCCACGAGGCTCGGCTCGAGCTCCAGGTCGGGCACGAGCTCGAGCAGGAGCTCGCGCACGCGGGCGTCGAGGTCGGCGACGATGCGGCGTACGGTCGCCTCGTCCTGACCGCCCGGATCGTCGACGGGCCAGTCGCGGTAGGTGACGCCGGGGACGTAGGGGCAGGTCTCCCCGCAGCCGAGGGTGATCGCCAGGTCGCTGGCCGCGATCATCGCGCGCGTCAGGTCCTTCGGGTGCTCGCGCGAGGTGTCGAGGCCGAGCGCCTGCAGGGCGTCGGCCACCTCGGGGTGGATGTGGTCGCCCGGCTGCGTGCCGGCGGAGACGGCGACGACGCGGCCCTGGGCGTAGTGCTCGGTGAGCAGGCGGGCGGCGACGGAGCGTCCGCCGTTGCGTACGCAGGCGAAGACGACCTGCGCGACGTGGGCCTCGGGCGTCGGGCTGGTCACGGAGTCGCTCCTCGGGTGTCGGGGAAGAAGCGACGGGCCCAGAGGCTGACGTAGACGAGGCCGACCAGTACGGGCACCTCGATGAGCGGCCCCACGACTCCGGCGAGGGCCTGTCCGCTGGTGACGCCGAAGACCGCGATCGCGACCGCGATGGCCAGCTCGAAGTTGTTGCCGGCGGCGGTGAAGGCGACGGTCGTGGAGCGGGCGTAGCCCAGCCCGACTCGGCGCGCGAGCAGCAGCGACCCGGCCCACATGAGCGCGAAGTAGACGACCAGCGGCAGCGCGATGCGAGCGACGTCCAGTGGTTGGCGGGTGATGGTCTCGCCCTGGATGGCGAAGAGGACCACGATCGTGAAGAGCAGTCCGTAGAGCGCCCACGGCCCGATGCGCGGCAGGAAGCGGGCCTCGTACCAGTCGCGGCCGCGTCGGGCCTCGCCGATGCGGCGGGTGAGGTAGCCCGCCACGAGCGGGACGCCCAGGAAGACGACGACGCTCCACGCGATCAGCCACGGGGAGACGTCGAGCCCGGTGGTGGAGAGACCGAGCCAGCCGGGCAGCAGGTCGAGGTAGAACCAGCCCAGCAGCGCGAAGGCCAGGACCTGGAAGACGGAGTTGACCGCGACGAGGACGGCGGCAGCCTCGCGGTCGCCGCAGGCCAGGTCGTTCCAGATGATCACCATGGCGATGCAGCGCGCCAGCCCGACGATGATCAGGCCGGTGCGGTACTCGGGCAGGTCGGGCAGGAAGATCCAGGCGAGCGCGAACATCAGCGCCGGGCCGACGACCCAGTTGAGCACCAGCGAGAGCGCCATCATCCGGCGGTCGCGGGCGACGTGGCCGACCTCGTCGTAACGGACCTTCGCGAGCACCGGATACATCATCACCAGCAGCCCGAGGGCGATGGGCAGTGAGATCGACCCGACCGTGACCGCGTCGAGGGCGTCGGCGATGCCGGGCACCCAGCGCCCCACGAGCAGGCCGGCGACCATCGCCAGCCCGATCCAGGCCGGGAGGTAGCGGTCGAGGGTCGAGAGCTGGTGCGCGACCGGCGCCTCGGACGTCGCGGTGCCGCTCACGCGGTCGGCTTCGTGGCGCGGACGATCGCCCCGTGCATCCCCGGCGCGGCCTCGTGGGTGAACTCGACCTCGGCGTCGACGAAGCCGACCGCGGCCAGCCCCTCGAGGTACTCGGCGCGGGACAGGGCCCCCGCGATGCACCCCACGTACGAGCCGCGCTCGGCCCGCTCTGCGGGGGTGAGGTGGTCCTCGGCGACGACGTCGGAGACACCGATCCGGCCACCGGGGGTCAGCACCCGGAACATCTCCGAGAGCACCTTCGGCTTGTCGGCCGACAGGTTGATCACGCAGTTGGAGATGACGACGTCGACCGACGCGTCGGGCAGCGGGACGTCCTCGATGGTGCCCTTGACGAACTCCACGTTGCTCGCGCCGGCTGCCGCCGCGTTGGCGCGGGCCAGGTCCAACATCTCGTCGGTCATGTCGACCCCGTAGGCGAACCCGGTCTCCCCGACCCGGCGGGCGGAGAGGAGGACGTCGATGCCGCCGCCGGAGCCCAGGTCCAGGACACGTTCGCCCGGACGCAGGTCGGCGACGGCCGTGGGGTTGCCGCAGCCCAGGCTGGCAGCGACCGCCTCGGCAGGAAGGCCCTCCTGGTCGTCGCTCCCGTAGAGCGCAGCGCCGAACGAGTCGTCGACGACGGCGTCGCCGCTGCAGCACGAGGCGCCGGGGCTGTCGACGACCTGCAGTGCGTCGTTGACCTCGGCGTTGCTGGAGCCGCGCGTGACGGCGACGGCGGCCTCGGCGTAGCGGGCCCGGACCTGCTCGCGTACGTCGGCGGCGGGGCTGGTGTCGTGCTCGGTGCTCATGGTGGTGCTCCTCGTCATCGGTCTTCCTCGACAGATCGAGGTTCGTCGATTCATCGACGTTTGTCAATGTGTCTGGCAGACTCGGGGCATGGCTACGCCCATTTCCCTGCCCCTCGCCGACGGCGAGTGCTGCGCCACCGTGACCGGTGGGGCCCTCGACGCCGACGAGGCTGCTCAGCTGGCGCGACAGTTCAAGGCGCTCGGGGACCCCACCCGCGTACGCCTGCTGTCGCTGATCGCTGCCCAGCCCGAGCGGGAGGCCTGCATCTGCGACCTCACCGACCCCGTCGGACTGGCGCAGGCGACGGTCTCGCACCACATGAAGCAGCTGGTGGACGCCGGTCTCGTCGTCCGCGAGCAGCGTGGGCGCTGGGCCTTCTACCGCGTCGTGGAGAGCACGCTCGCGCAGCTCAGCGAGGCGCTCAAGCCCTAGGGTGGCAGCCCGGTCGGGCGTCCGGGCCTGACGTCAGGCGGTCGCCGTCGGACGCCGCCGCACCGCCCTCCGGATGACTGAGCCGGGCTTGGAGGCCAGCAGCGGGTCCCAGTCCTCGGTGATCTCCGTCAGGCGTGACTCGTCGACGAAGACCGCCCCGTCCCTGACCTCCTGCTCGAGGTCCCGGCCCAGGATCGTGCCGGCGGTCTTCATGCCGCCCCAGATCGTGGCGTTGATGCCGAACATGTGCTCGGTGCTCGCGCCACCCAGGAAGAGGCCCGGGATGTGGGTCGTGACCTTCGGACGGAACGGGCCGAGGTTCTTGAGCAGCGGGGCGATGCCGTAGCAGGAGCCGTCGGAGGTCAGGGTGAACCGTTCCTGGGTCATCGGGGTGGACGCCTCGCAGAAGACCATCCGCTCGCGCAGGTCGGGGATCATCAAGGAGGCCGTGTCGAGCACGCGCTCGGTCAGCTCCTCCTTGAGCGCCCGGTACTTCTCGTCGCGCCCGTAGTCGGCACCCTCCATCGGGTCACCGTCGACGTTCCAGAACGCGTGCTCCTTCGGCGCCCAGCTCACCAGCTCGAGCGTCGAGTAGCCGGGCGGCGCCGAGTGCGTGCCGTCGGGATCCTTCGCCGTGGGGCAGCTGATGCCGACGGGCATCTGCTCGGGGCAGCGCCCCGCCTCCACCTCGCGGTAGTAGCCGTCGACGTCGTTGTTGGGCCAGACCCAGGCCAGCGGGGGAGTGTCGCGCTCACGCAGGTCGACGTCGAGGGCGACGTAGACGGCGAACATGGGCTGCGTCATCTCGAGGTCCTTGAGCCGTCGGCGCAGCCGTCGCGTGAGGTGCTCGTCGCCGACCAGCTCGGTCCAGGTCTTCTTGTAGTCACCCGCCGCGACGACGACGTCGGAGCGCAGCTCCTCCCCGCCGCGCAGGCGGACGCCCACCGCACGGCCGTCCTCGATGAGGATCCGCTCGACGCGCGACTTGGTGCGTACGGTGCCGCCGTACGACTGGACCACGTCAGTCAGGTGCGCGCCGATCACCTGTCCGCCCCCGCGCGGGTAGTAGGCGCCGGCCTGGAGGTAGTGGTGGAGCAGGCCGCCGTGCATCACGGCAGGCGTGCGGTAGGGGGGCCACGTGTAGTCGCCGTTCTCGGCGAGGATGACGGCCTGCGCGTCGGCGCTGAGGCCGCACGCGTCCATGAGGGTGGTGATCGGGCGGAGTCCCCAGCGCAGCAGCATCCACAGCTTGCGGCGCGGCTCCTCGCCGGCCGAGATGATCCGCAGGATGCGCACGCAACGGCGCAGGCCCGCCTCCTCCTCCGGGAAGGCGGCAACCAGTCGCTCGAGGTAGGTGTCCCAGCCCGTCGGCGTCTCGACCGTCGTGCCGGGGATCATGATCCGGCAGTGACCGTCGGGGTTCTGGCGCAGCCACTTGATCCGCTCGGTCAGCGACAGGCCGGACAGGGCGGTCTGCATCCGGCCGCCCGGGCCGCACTCGCCGACGTAGTGGGTGCCGACGTCGAACTCGAACTTGTTGCCCGCGCGGCGGAAGACCTGGGTGCTGCCGCCGACCACCTGGTTGGCCTCCAGCACCAGCACCCGCTTGCCGTTGGCGGCGAGGTAGGCGGCGGTGGTGAGTCCGCCGGGGCCGGCGCCGACCACGATCGCGTCCCAGGTCTCGGGCGCCGCCTCGGGGCCAGTCCTGGTCCCCGCCTCGGGGCTGGGCGGGGGTGTCTGGGCCTGCGTCGTCATGGAGATCCGTTCGGTGGTCATCTGGAGTCGGACTCCAGTTAACTCGGTCGGACGCCTTCACGCCAAGGAACACCGCCGGTCAGGTGGCCGGAGATTCCACGATCAACCCTTCCAGCAGGGTCAGGCCCGCCTCGATGACGGCCAGCTCGACCCGCTCAGGAGGGAGCTCGAGACCGTCGCGGCGCAAGGCAAGGGCGGCCACCCCGTTCCACGAGCCGAACAGGAAGTACGACAGCAGCTCAGGGTCGACGGGGCGGATCGCGCCGCTGGCCACGGCGTCCCGGATGCTGCTCTCGAACTCGCGCCGCAGCTCGCTGAACCGCTCGACGACGTCGTGCTCCACCGGCGTCCGCGGTCCGCGCTCGCCGGTGACCGTCAGGTACTTGACGACCACGGGGTGGTCCAGCAGCAACCGGAGGTAGGCGGCGCCGACGCCGGCGAACCGGTCCAGAGGCGGCACGTCCGCCGCGTACGCGGTGCGGAGCGCGTCGGTGGCCAGGCTCAGGACCCGTTCGGTGACGGCGGCCAGGAGCCCGTCCTTGGTGCCGAAGTGCACGTAGATCGAGGCGGGCGAGACGCCGGCGCGTGCCGCGACGTCCTCGATCCGGATCTCCTCCGCGGCGCGTTGGGAGAGGAGGAGCTCGGCGGCGTCGAGGGCCAGCGCGCGGGTGCGCTCCCGGCGCCGCGAGCCGCGGGCGGCCGCCTCAGCCGACACGGTCCTCGTTGGCCAGCCGGGGCTCCACGCGCCTGTCGGGGTGGTAGCCGGCCTTGTCGGCGTAGAACGCCCGGATCCGGTCCATGTCGGCGGCCACGTCGCCGGTCAGCTCGAGGGTGATGCCGAGACCGGAGGTCTTCGTGGTGCGGTCGACGTAGCCGAGGGTCACGGGCATCCCGGTCTCGCGGGCGATCCGGTAGAAGCCCGACTTCCAGTGCGTGTGGCCGCTGCGGGTGCCGTCGGGGGTGACGACGAGTCCGAAGACCTCGCCCTCGCGGATGCGCTCGATCACGCCCTCGACGACGCCGCGGGGGTTCTTGCGGTCGACCGGGATCCCGCCGAGGGCCCGCATGACGGGACCACGCCAGCCGGCGAAGAGGCTGTGCTTGCCCATCCAGCGGATGTCCATGTCGAGGCTCCAGGCGATCCCGAGCATCAGCAGGAAGTCGAAGTTGGACGTGTGCGGCGCACCGATCAGGACGGTGGGGCGGTCGGGGGCGGGCTCGGTGACCAGCTTCCACCCGCTCAGCGTCCAGAAGGCACGGGCGACGAGACGACGGATCATGGCCACAACCTAGGCCATCGGGGCCGCTGGCTCAGGGGGAGACCGCCCGCTCCTCGGCGGCGTGACCGGGATCCAGGTGGTCGGCCTGCGACAGGCGCAGCGGGGTGAAGGGGCCGTCGGCCTCGGCCGCGCGCACCCGGGTGGTGATGCAGACGTGGTCACCACCCTCGTCGAGCACCGCGACCCGGTCGAGCAGGATCTGTCGAGGGCAGTCGCGGATCATGGGCACGCCGTGCTCGTCCAGGTCGACGTCGAGGCCGTCGAACTTGTCGACGTCCTCACCCGACTGCGTCCCGAAGCGCTCCGCCAGGGCGAGGTCGTGCTCGGCGAGGAAGTGCACCGCGAAGTGCCCGGACCGCAGGCTCGTGCGGTAGGTGTGGTTGGCCTTCGACAGCCAGAAGGAGTAGCCCTCCGCGTCGATGCTCGACTGGGAGTGGAAGCCGACCACGCAGCCAGCCAGGGTCCCCTCCGCGGCCGTCGTGACGACGACGAGCGGCGGGTCGAGCGAGGCCATCAGGGTGTCGAAAGGAGCGTCCACCTCTCCACCGTAGCCCTCGGGCCCGCAGACGTGGCGGTGCCGTGCTTGGCTTGCGCCCATGACCACCGCGACGCCCGTCTGGGAGACCCACCCCGTCACGCCCGACCGCTTCGACGACATGGGTGACGTGATCAACCCGAACCGGCGCGAGAACCACTGCTGGTGCCTCTCGCACCGGTGCACGGCCGGCGAGATCGCCGAGCTGGGGGAGACCCGCGAGGACGCGATGCGGGCCCTCACCGAGCGCGAGCCGCAGGGCGTCGTGACCTACCGCGACGGCGTCCCGGTCGGGTGGTGCAGCATCGGCCCGCGCTCCCACATCAGCCGCCTGACCACGTCGAAGCTCATCCGCCCCCTGGACGACCTCGACGTCTGGAGCATCATCTGCGTCGTCGTACGCAGCGGCCACCGACGTCAGGGCGTCACCGCTGCGATGCTCGAGGGTGCGGTCGCGTACGCCGCCTCCCAGGGCGCGCCGGCCGTGGAGGCCTATCCGGTCGACCCCGAGGGGCGCATGGACCTGACCATGGCCTTCGTCGGCACCAGGTCGATGTTCGAGCGAGCCGGCTTCGAGGTCGTCGGCACCACCGACGCCGTGGCCAGCAGGATGCCGCGACTCATCATGCGGCGCCTGCTCTGAGCCGCCTCGGCGTGGGTCAGCCGTGGCCCTGGTCGAAGATCCGCCAGGGCCCGTCGTCGCTGCTGCGCGTCAGCCGGTAGCCCCACGTCATCGATCCGTCGCCGAGCGAACCGTCGCCTCGCAGGGCCCGCATCTCCAGGTCGAAGCGGACGGGCACGCTGACCACCTCGTCGGTGGCTGGTCGACCCGACCAGGCAGGGTCCTCGGACCGGGGTGACTCGATCGCGGGGTTGCTCAGCGACGCCACGTCGGCGCACCACGTGGAGTCCTGCGAGGTGCCGGCCTCGCGCAACGCGACCGCGGTGTCGCAGTCACCCGCGTCCAGTGCGTCGAGGTAGGCCGCAACCACCTCCCCAGGGGTGGCGTCGTCGGCAGGCAGGGCGACCTCGCGGTCCTGGTGTGGCGCCGCCAGCCACCAGGCGGCGACACCCCCTGCGGCGACCAGCGCGAGCGCCAGGGCGACCCACCACTTGTTCATGGGGGTCACTGTCGCAGACTTTGTCGGCTCGCGGGACGCGTCAGGCGCTCGCCGGCGCGCCGACGGGTCGGCGCGTCACCCACCCGAGCCCGACCCCGACGGCCACGCCGAGGAGCGTCTCCACGCCACGGTCCACCAGCAGCTCGCGCACGGAGGTGGGGGCGACCAGGTGCACCATGAGCAGAGCCAGCGGGGTCACCACGAGCAGCGCCAAGGCGTAGTTGCGCCCGATCAACAGCTCGGCTGCACCCTGGAGCGCGACCACCACGCCGATCAGCGCCAGCACCGGCAGGTGCAGGCTCAGCAGCCCAGCCGCCACCAGGAGCCCGCCGAACGTGCCGAGGAGGCGCTGCACGCCGCGGGTCACCTGCTGCGACCAGTCGCGGGCCACCAGTGGCACGACCGCCGCGACCATGGCCCAGTACGGGTGCCCGATGCCGAGCGGACCGCTCAGCGCGGTGGCGGCCGAACCGGCGACCAGGCAGCTGAGGGCGCAGCGTACGACGTGACGTCGGGCGACCGAGGCCCAGTCGCTGCTGCGCGGTGGAGCGGTCGCGACGCCGGCCCCGCGCCGGCCCCGCCACCAGCCGCCCGCCCCGCCCACCAGGACGGCGAAGGCGGCCGTGGCCGCCGACACCAGCAGGGCCGGCAGCAGGTCGGCCGCGGTCGAGGGGATCGAGGCGCAGGCGCCGAAGGCGAAGACCAGGAAGAGGGGGCCGGGCGGGTGCCAGCCCTGGGCGTCCGAGGCGTAGGAGCCGACGGCGGCCACCAAGGTCGCGCCCGGGACGGCCAGCCACGCGCGTTCGTCGGAGAGACCGACGGCGGTGCCGCTGACGACGGCGGCCACGAACATCACCCCCAGGGTGACCTGCAGCCGCCACCGGTGGGCCGCGACGTCGTGACGGCCGTACAGCGCGACGAAGGCGCCGAACGCGGCGTAGATCGACCACTCCATGCGACCCGAGGCCCACAGGAGCAGCAGGGGGACGGCCAGCGAGAGTGACGCCCGCAGGGCCACGCGGTGGGCCCCGGCGTGCGGTCCCAGGCGGACCACCTGCCTGCGCCACGACGTCGGGGACGGAGGAGCTGTCACCTCTTCATGATCCTCCAGCGAGCGTGGGGTGGTCGCGCGGGGGAGGACCTACCTGTCATCGTGTGAGGCATGGCTCGTGGACTCGTCTCACTGCTCCTGCTCCTCGCCGGGATGGCGATGACCCTCGTCGCGATCCCGTCGGCCTGGATCGACCGTGACCTCCTGGACAACGACCGTTACACCGACGCCGTCGCCCCGCTCATCCACGAGCCGGTGGTGCAGGAGCAGGTCGCCCGCGCCCTCACCACCCCGATCAGCGAGCGCCTCGATCTGTCGCCCGTGCTCGAGCGTCTGCTCCAGGACGCGACGGAGAAGGTCGTGGCCACCGAGGCGTTCGTCCCGGTCTGGACCGACGCCGTACGCCTGTCGCACCAGTCGGCCGTGGAGGGCCTGCGCGACGAGGGGAAGGGCGTCAACTTCGTCAAGGACGGGGTCGTGGTCGACCGCAAGGCCCTGGTCGAGGCTCTGCGGCCCCGGCTGGCGGAGGCGGGACTGCCGTTCGCCGACCAGATCCCCGCCGGAGAAGGAACCATCGTCCTGGCCAGGGGACCCGACGTGGACCGCGCGGTCACGATCGCCCGCGTGGCCGACCGGTGGGCGCCGGAGATGGCGGTCGCGGCCGTGGTGCTCCTGCTGCTCAGCGTGCTCGTCGCGCGCCGACGCGGCCTGGCGTTGACGGTGGCCGGACTCGGCGTGCTGGCGGTCGCCGGCCTGTGGTGGTGGGGGATCGGGTCGGACCGCAACGGCCTGCTGTCGGCGGCCGGTGACGAGCCCGTCACGACGACCCACCTGCTGTGGGACGCGCTGTCCGCGTCCTTGCGCGACCTCGTACGCGGCGTCGCCGTGGCCGGCGGTGTGACGACTGGCCTCGGCCTGGTCGTGGCGTTGCTGGGCGCCGTGGGAGGTCGACGCCGCCCCGCGTGATCGAGGCGTGGTCGAGCAGGCGGGTGAGTGCAGGACGTGTGACTCACCAGCCATGGGAGAACATGAGGACGTGACGTCGGGGCGCCCGCCCCGGCACGGGAGGCGTTGATGGGTGCGGTGTCCGAGGTCCCTGACCGATCCGAGGAGCTGGGCGTCCACTCGGAGGTGGGCCGCCTGCGCACCGTTCTGGTCTGCGCCCCCGGTCGGGCCCACTCGCGCCTGACGCCCTCCAACTGCGACGACCTGCTCTTCGACGACGTCCTGTGGGTGGAGAAGGCCCGCGCCGACCACGACGACTTCGTCGCCAGCATGACCTCGCGGGGCATCGAGGTGCTGGAGCTCCTCGACCTGCTCACCGAGACCGTGGCCATCCCCGAGGCCCGTGACTGGGTGCTCGGCCAGCAGGTGCACCCGCACCGGGTCGGCGTCGAGCTGGTCGACGACGTGCGCGCCTACCTCGAGGAGCTCAGCCCGAACGAGCTGGCGCAGACCCTGATGGGGGGCCTCAGCACCCACGAGTTCCCGGGCGCCGGCAGCGCCGACCTGATGCGGCTGGTCCGTGACTCCTCCGGGGTGGCCGAGTACCTCCTGCCGCCGCTGCCGAACCTGCTCTACACCCGAGACACCACGTGCTGGGTCTACGGCGGGGTCACCCTCAACCCGCTCTTCTGGGCGGCGCGGACCGAGGAGACGGTGCTGACGGCTGCCGTCTACCGCCACCACCCGCGCTTCGCGGGGCGGGTGACGGAGTGGTGGGGCGATCCCACCGCCAACTGGGAGCTGGCCACGGTGGAGGGGGGTGACGTGATGCCGATCGGCAACCGCACCGTCCTGGTCGGGCTCTCCGAGCGCACCTCGCGCCAGGGCATCAGCTCACTCGCGACCGCGCTCTTCGCCCGCGGGGCGGCTGACCGGGTCATCGTGGCTGCGCTGCCGCGGATGCGGGCGACCATGCACCTCGACACGGTGCTGACCTTCGCCGACCGCGACTGCGTGCTGCTGCACCCCGACACCATGGACGAGGTCCGCACCTTCTCCCTGCGCCCCGGCCCGCGCGGTGGGCTCGACGTGCGGGCGGAGGAGAAGCCCCTGACCGAGGTGATCGCCGAGGCGCTCGGCCTGCCGCGGATGCGGGTCGTGGAGACCGGTGGCAACGACTACGTCCGTGAGCGCACCCAGTGGGACTCCGGGGCCAACATCGTCGCCCTGGAGCCGGGGGTGGTGATGGCGTACGACCGCAACACCCACACCAACGCGCTGCTGCGCGCCGAAGGCATCGAGGTCATCGAGATCGTCGGCTCCGAGCTGGGCCGGGGTCGCGGCGGCGGCCACTGCATGACCTGCCCGATCGCCCGGGACGGTGTCGACTTGTCGTGACGCACGACGGTGTCGACCTGTCGTGACGCACGACGGTGTCGACCTGTCGTGACGCACGACGGTGTCGACCTGTCGTGACGCACGACGGTGTCGACCTGTCGTGACGCACGACGGTGCGGACACCGAGCGAGGGTGCCCGCACCGTTCGGGCGTACGAGGTGACGAGCGCCTCAGCGCTGGCGCTGGGCCAGCGCCCCGGTGAGCAGGGCCACCATCGCCTCGATCTGGATGTCGGCCGAGGCGGTGACCTCCTCCTCCGAACCGTCGAGCGCGCGGGCAGCCAGGCCAGCCTTGGAGTCGATGAGCTCGGCGATCCGGGTGTCGATCGTCTGGGCGGCGATGATGCGCCACGCGGTGACGGGCATGTCCTGACCGATCCGGTGGACGCGGTCGATCGCCTGGGTCTGCTCGGCGTCGGTCCAGGAGAGCTCGGCCAGCACCACGTTGGAGGAGACCTGGAGGTTCAGGCCGACTCCTGCGGCGGTCAGCGAGCAGACGACGACCTCGACGTCGGGGTCGTTGACGAACGCGTCGATGTTCTTCTCGCGCACCGACGGCGTCTGGTTGCCGCGGATCGACGCATAGCCGATGCCACGGTCGGCGAAGACCTTCTCGCAGGTGTCCATGACGTCGACGTGCTTGGCGAAGACCACGACCTTGCCGACGCTGCGTGCCAGCTGGGCGGCGTAGTCGGCGGCCAGGGGTGCCTTGGCGGTGCCGATCCGGCGGATCATCGTGAAGACGTTCTCGCCGGAGTTGTCGTCGCTCGTCTCGTCGCGCTCCCACTCCGCGACCCGGCGCACCAGCTCGTCGTCGATGCCCGAGGACTGGTTCTCCGGGGCGCGGGCGGACATGACGCGGTCGTAGCGCTCCACCAGACGGCGTGCCAGCTCGCGCTCCGCGGCCCGGATCGAGCGCCCTGCCTCGTCGTCGAGCTCGACGGGGATGTCGGCGATACGACGCGCGGGGATGTCGGCGGCGACGTCGACCTTGCGGCGACGCACGATGCCCATCTCGATCACGGCGCGCCGTGCGGCCGGGTAGAACGCCTTGTCCTCGGGCGTGAAGCCGGTCTCCTCGAGGCGGGCCATCAGCTCGGGCAGCGGCTTCTTCTCGTCGATCCAGCCGAGGAACTGCCAGATCGAGGTGAAGTCCTCGATGTCGTTGATCAGGGGGGTGCCGGTGAGGGCCATCATCAACGGGCGCACGGTGCGCTGGCGGATCCGGTCGGCGATCTCCAGCACGTGCTGGGAGCGCTGCGACTTGCGGTTCTTGATGAAGTGGGCCTCGTCGACCACCATGCTCTTGAACCCGAGGTCGCCGAGCCAGCCGACGTGGCGGTCGAGCACCTCGTAGTTGACGATCACGATGTCGGCGAAGCCGTTGATGTCGTGGCCGTCGCCGTGGATGACGGTGGCGGTGTGGCGCGGCACCCACCGCTGGGCCTCGCGGGCCCAGTTGGTCTTGACCACGTTGGGCACGACGCAGAGCATCGGGAAGGCGTCGGCGGCCTGGGCGGCGAGGAGCGCCTGGGCGGTCTTGCCCAGACCCGGCTCGTCGGCCAGGAGGAAGGTGCGGTGCCCCGCCTGGACGGAGGCGACCAGCTTGGCCTGGTGGAGCATCATCTGCTGGCCGTCACGGGTGGTGAGGCTCGTGGGCTCCGGCATGTCGAGCACGGCCGGGGAGCCGTTGCCGATCTCGAAGGCGCGCAGCAGGGGGCCGATCAGCTCCCACGTCGAGAGGCGATGCGTCTTGGGCTCGATGCGCCGGGCGGCGGACTCGAAGTCAGGGCGCTGGAAGGGGTTGGCGAGCTGGCGCGAGACAACCGACTGGGGTACGACGCGACGCTCGCGGCCGGGCACGTCCACGGTCGGCTGGTCAGGCTCCGACTCGTCGACGAACTCGAGGCCGGCGGCCTCGACCATCTTGCGCTTCATGGTGCGCGCGGCCTCGCTGATCTCGGCGCCCTCGTCGAGGAGCATCAGCAGGGTGGTGTCACGGGCGGCCGTCTTGGCCAGGATGGTGGCGACGCCGTCGAGGCGCTTGAACTGCTCGGCCTTCGTGGCCTCCGTGGCCTCCGCGTCCTCCTTGATCCGGGCGCGCTCCTCGCGGACGAGGAGAGCCACGACCTGGAAGCGGGTGCGGGCGTGGGGAGAAACCTTGCCTCGCTGGGCCTCGTTCTCGATCTCGCGCACGGCGCGGGCGAGGATCGGGATGATGCCCTCGTTGTCGAGGTGACGGGTCTTGCGAGCGCGACGGCCGCCGCGGTTGCCACCGCGAGATGCCGTCTTGTTCTGGCCGGACAAGCAGTTCCTCCATGAGAGTGCCGTGACGGTGTCGGGGGGACACGGCGCCAGGGCTTGGTCAGGCACGGGCGGGCTCAGGCGTCGAGGCGGGCTCGTGACCTCGCTCGAGGGTTCGCCTCGGGTTGAGGCCCACCTCCGGGAGAGCAGCGCGAGCGACGTTTCCCTCGGCGCCACTGGCGTCTCGAGGACGTCAGGTGGGGCGCCAGCCGCGGCTGTGCTGCGTACAGCGTATCGCTTTTGACCTGACCCGTCGGCATTGCCCACATGCTGCGTCGCCGCGTCGCCGCGTCGCCGCGTCGTCGCCGGCGTGAAGGGGCAACCGCCGCCGGGGCCGGTCTCACCAGGTTCAGCGCGTACGCCGTCGCGTCCATTCCCGGCGCAGCATGCCGGGCACTGCGACGGCGATGCGGCGCCAGCGCTGCACGCGCAGCTTCCACAACGGGGTGGTCGTGGTCTGGTCGCCGTGGAAGGCCTGCAACTCGTCGTCGTTGAGCATCAAGGCGTGCCACACGAAGGCGGGCCACTGGCGAGGGCGGAGCGAGCGGAAGCGGTGGAGGTAGGCCATGCGCGGGTCGCTCGTGGTGGCGATGCGCCAGTGGTCGATCCGCGCGGCCTCGGACGGGTGGGTGGGGTCGGGAGGCGTGAGCCCGAGGCGCTCCAGGAAGGGCGCGAGCGTCAGGGCGGCGCCGGTGGCCCGGGCGCAGGCGAGGAGGTCCTCCCCGGCGGGACCCGCGAAGAGGGGGGTGGCCCGCTCGACGAGGGCTTCGAGCGCGGCGGAGTTCTCGGGCCGCCAGGGGGCGCGCAGGTGGTGGAGCGCGGCGATGGCGGCACTGCCGGCCAGGTCGGTGGCCATCACCTCGCGGCCGGCCTGCTCGATGGGGTGGCGCCGGCGCCACAGCTCCTCGAAGACCTCCGCCGGGGGCGCGAGGAAGCCGGGGTAGTAGGTGTGGGCGTCGATGCCCATCGGCCAGTGGTCGTTGAGCAGGTCGACCGAGTGGAACTCCAGGAGCTTCGGGGTGGTCGTCTCCGGGGTCCTGCGCCAGCCGGCGCGCTCCATCCCGGCGACGAAGTCGTCCACGTCGTCGGGATGCATCAGCACGTCGATGTCGGCCGACACCCGGGGAGCCCGCAGGCCGTGGGTGGTGAGCGAGATCCCCTTGATGGCGAGCACCCGGGTGCCGGTGCGCCGGGCGACGTCGGCAGTGAGCGCGTACAGCAGCTCCATCGCCTCGGCGCCGGTGACGCGCTCCGTGGCCGCCGCGGGGGCTGCCCCCACCGTGGCGACGTCCGCTGGGCCGTCCGCCAGCTCGCGGTCCAGGTCGTGGTCCTGCGCACCCATCACGCCACCTCCTGGAGGAGCCCTTCGCGCAGCAACGTGGCCACGAAGGCGGAGACGTCGTCAGCCACCTCGTCGACCGGGGCCCCGAAGGCCTCGGCGACCTCCTGGGTCACGTCGGCGAGCGAGCGCCGTCCGTCCACCGCAGCCCAGATCTCCGCTGCCGGACCGGTGAGGATCCGAGGGGGGTGGGCGGCGTCGTCCAGGTCGAGCAGGACGACGCGCGCCGCGTCACCGACGTGGAGCACCGAGGTCCTGCGGGCGAGCGCCGTCATGGGTGACGTCACTTGCGAGCGAGGCGACGCTTGGGCTGCTGCTCGCGACGGGCGGCCTTGGTGACCGCCTTCGACTCCTTCTTCTCGCTGCGCGAGGCGTAGCCGCCGTAACCTCCGTAGGAGCCGTAGCCGCCGTAGGACCCGTAGCCGAGGACCTTCCGCTTCTGCGGCACCCGGTTGACGATGACGCCGAGGGTCTTGGCGTCGACGCGCTCGAGGTGCTCCAACGCGCTCTCGAGGTGGTGGTCCTTGGTCTTGCCCGTCGAGATCACGATGAGCGCACCGTCGGTGCGGGCCGCGAGGATCGCCCCGTCGGTGACCGGGAGCAGCGGGGGAGCGTCGATGACGACGATGGCATCCTGCGACAGTCGCGCGAGCAGGTTGCGCATCGCCTGCGAGCCGAGCAGCTCGCTGGGGTTGGGAGGCACCGGGCCGGCGGCGAGCACGCGGAGGCCGTCGTGGCCGGGGATGCGCTGCAGGGCATCCTCGATGCCGATCTTGCCAGTGAGCACGTCGGTGAGGCCGACGCCCTCGACGAGGCCGAGGCTGGACGCGACCATCGGGCGACGCAGGTCGCCGTCGACGAGGATGACGGGCTGGCCGGAGCGCTCGATGGCCGCCACCAGGTTGGCGGAGACCGTCGACTTGCCGTCACCGGGCATCGGGCTGGAGACGACGATGACGCGCGGCGGGTTGTCGACGTCCATGTAGGTGAGGTTGGTCCGGAGCTTGCGGAAGGCCTCCGAGGCAGGGCCCTGGCCGAAGATCCGGGCGTCTGCGTCGACGGCGAGCTGTGTACGACCGGAGTCGCCGCGGTTGAGCAGGTCAGTGACCGGGATCTGGCCCACGACGCTGACCGAGAACCTCTCCTCGATCTCACGCTTGCTCATCAGGCGGCGGTCGAAGGTGCCGCGCAGCACGGCGTAGCCGAAGCCGAGCAGCAGTCCGACGAGCAGAGAGAGCGCCAGGTTGCGGACAGGGTCGGGGGAGATCGGCGCGCTCGGCAGGTCGGCAGCCTCGACCGGCATGATGCGCAGCGGAGCGGTGCCCTTGCCCTGGGGGTTCTGGATCTCCTCGACCGTGTCGGCGAGGGCGGCGACCCACGCGTCGGCCAGCTCGACCGCGAGCTCGGGCGTGCCAGCGCGAGCGGTGATCTGGATGAGCACGGTGTCGGGCGGCTGGATCGCCTCGATGCTGCCGACCAGGGACCCGGGGGACTCCTCGAGCCCGAGGTCGTCGATCACGCGCTCGGCGACGGCGCGGCTACGCGCGATCTGGAGGAAGGAGGTGGCCTTCGACTTGGCGAGGCTGTCGTTGACCGAGGCCAGCGAGGTGTTGTCGTCGGTCTCGGACGTGGTCACGAACCCGTTGGCGTTGGCCGCGTAGACGGGGGACCGGGTGGCGGTCCATCCAGCCCCCATGACCACGCACACCACGGCGATCGCCAGCACGCCGCGCCAGTGGTTGCGCAACAGCCGTACGTAGTCCTTCAACTCCACGGATGAACCCCTCGATCGGAAACGCGTCGGTCGCAGTGTACGGGGGGAGTCGGGGCTGAGGGTCTCCACCGCCCGAACCGGGCACCCCTACACTGCCCGGCATGGTGGATAACTCGAGCGAGGCCGAGACCGCGTCCGTCGCCCTGCATCTGATGGGGGTGGTCGTCGAGGTGCGCCCCACGGGCACCCGCTCGGCGGAGCTGCGCACCGACCTCCTCCGCGCCTGGGAGCGTTGCCTCCCCGGCCGACCCGGCGTCGTCGCCACGGCGGACGCCACCCTCGAGGTCTGCCTCGACGACGACCCGGAGGTGGCGGCGCAGGCGCGCGGGCGCGGCGCCGTCGCCGGCACTGACCTCTTCGTCGTGATGGACGAGGTCAGCAGCCAGCTCACCCAGGTGGCCCTCGAGCAGGTCGTCGGGAAGAAGTGGCTGCTCCACGCCTGCGCCCTCGCCGACACCACCACCGGGCGCACCGTGGTGCTGGTCGCCCCGTCGGGCACCGGCAAGACGACCGCGGCGCGCACCCTGGGCCGTACGTTGGGCTACCTCACCGACGAGACCGCGGTGATCGGCCTGGACGGCTCGATCGTCCCCTTCGCCAAGCCGCTCTCCCTCCTGGTCGACGGCAGGCGCCCCAAGCGCCAGGTGTCACCGGCCGAGGCAGGCCTCGTGGCGGCTCCGTCCGAGTGCACGGTGGTCGCGGTCGCGCTGCTCCAGCGCGAGTCGGAGCCGACCGAGGTGCGGGTCGAGGACGTGCCCATGGTCGAGGGGTTGGCGCGGCTCGCCGAGCAGACCTCCTCCCTCCACCTGCTCGAACGCCCGCTGCACACCGTCGCCGACCTGCTGCGCGAGCGCGGGGGACTGCGGCGCCTCGTCTACTCGGAGGCCGAGGACCTGGTCCCGGTCATCAGCGGGTGGCTGCGAGACCCCGATGCTGCGACCGACCCTGAGGCCGCCGGCGCCGCCGCGGCGTCCCAGCCCGTCCTGGAAGGGATCCAGCCGTGACGACGACTGCCCGCGTGCGCCGGCTCCCGGTGATCGACGAGTACGTGGAGGACGGCCGCAGCGCGGTCCTCGTCGAGGGCCACGCCCTGACGCTCTCGGAGATCGCCACCTACGTCCTCTCGTGCCTGGGCGAGGAGTGGAGCGCGTACGACGCCCTCGTCGCCACGGTGGAGGCGGAGGTCGGTGCCCCCGCAGAGGGAAGCACGAGTGAGGCGCTGGAGCAGGTGCTGCGTGACCTGGCCGGGCACCGCCTGGTCGAGCTCGACGACTCGCCGGTGGGCTGACGCGCCCAGCAGCACTCAGTCGAACCAGGAACGGCGCATCGAGTAGATCCACCGCGTACGCGGCCACTCGGAGACCGACCACAGGGTGTCGGTCTCGGGCCAGTAGGAGAGGTCCTCGGGGCCCATGGGCGTGGCGAATCGGTGACGCCGCAGGCGCCCGGGCTGACCGGTGAAGATGGTGCCGGGCGACGGGCCCCGCGAGACGCTGATGTGGTGGCGGCCACGGGCGATCACGGCACCCTGCATCTGGACCGTCCCGGCCTCGTGGAGCACCGGACGCGACAGCCCCGACTCGTCCGTCTGGGGCAGCCACGTCTCCGCGTCGAGGTCGAACTGCGCGAGACGGGTGCTCTGGTCGTTGCGCCCGTACTCACCGGCCAGGAGTCCCGGCGGCTGCGTGGAACGGTCGAGAGAGAGGAACGAGTAGCGCAGGGGCACGTTCCCCTCGTCGGAGTAGGCCCGGTGCGCGAACCGGACCGGCAGTACGTAGTGGTGGCCGAACGAGGAGACCCTGCCGCCACTCTCCTCGTCGAAGACCCCGATCTCGTCCGGATGGGCGTTGTCGTCGGCCACCCGCATCAGGTCCCCCACGTGGCAGGAGACGAAGCCACGGGCGGTGGCGGCGACGTGGAACCAGGGGCCGGCCCACACGACTCCGCCGGCGTGGATGCGGACGGGGCGCAGCTCGAGCCGTCCCTCGGCGTCGACGACGGGCTCGACCAGCAGCACGTGGCGGTAGCGCAGGGTGTCGAGGTCGAGGAAGGTCAGGCGCGAGCCGCGGCCCACCCCGGCCTCGGCCTTGGCGTACCAGGTCGTCACCACGACGCGACGTCCCTCGACCGTGCCGGTGGGGTCGGCGTCGGCCGAGGTGGTGACGCCCTGCGGCCACCAGACCCGGTCGGCCTGGTCGTGGCGGTCGAACGCGATGGCCCGCTGGACCGCACGCCCGGCCAGACGCCCTCTCAGAGAGGGGGTGGCGGTGAACTTGAGGTCGTCGAGGAGGGCGCCGAGGGTGGTCCTGCCCCCCAGACGCTCGGCCAGCAGGTCGATCTGCACACCGTGCTCCTCGGAGCGTTCGAGGTGCACACCCACGGTCCCCCCGCCCGGCTGCTCCACCCGTCCTCCTCGCCGTCGTGACTGCCTGACGCGACCCACGCTAGCGAGGCGTGGGTGGGCAGGGGGAGGATAGGAGGGTGAGGGCGATCTTCTTCGACGAGGACGACGCGCGGGCCGTGGAGGCCCGGTTGCTGCGCGACGGCTACACCGCCGACCTGGTGCGAGAGCGCCTCTCCGGCGAGGACGACGACGAGGACCACCCGTGGGCGGTCGTGAGCGACGCCCCGGAGTTCGTGCTCGACCTGCTCACCGACGAGTTCGACGGCTGGCTCGACCCGGAGGAGCCCGACGTGGCCCCGCCCCCGGTCCTGCCCCCGCTGGAGCTTCCCCGAGCCCCGCGACGGGTCAAGCGTCCGGACCTGCTGGGCGACGAGCGCGGGACTAGGCTCGATCCATGACCTCCCAGCCGACCTCGCTGCCCGAGCAGCGGATCCTGCTCGTGCACGCCCACCCCGACGACGAGGCGATCGGCAACGGCGCCACGATGGCGAAGTACGTCGCCGAGGGACGCCACGTCACCCTGGTCACCTGCACCGCGGGGGAGCAGGGCGAGATCCTGGTCCCCGAGCTGGAGCACCTGGCCGCCGACCGCGACGACGCGCTCGGCCCGGTCCGCCGCGAGGAGCTGGCGGCCGCGATGGCCGAGCTCGGGGTGACCGACCACCGCTTCCTCGGCGGCTTCGGCACCTACCGGGACTCCGGCATGAAGTGGCACCCCGAGGGCCACGCGGTGCCCGCCGACGAGATCCACGACAACGCCTTCTGGCGTGCCGACCTCACCGAGGCGGCCGACCACCTCGTCGCCGTGATCCGCGAGGTGCGCCCGCAGGTCCTGGTCACCTACGACCAGTTCGGTGGCTACGGCCACCCCGACCACATCCAGGCGCACCGCGTCGCGACGTACGCCGTCGCCCTGGCCGCCGTGCCGTCCTACCGCCGTGACCTCGGCGAGGCCCACGACGTGGCGAAGGTCTACTGGACCGCCATGTCGGAGTCGCGGATGCGCGACGGCCTGCGTCGGCTGCGGGCCGCCGGTGACGAGACCACCTTCGAGGGCATGGACCCCGAGGGCCCGATGCTGATGGCCTCGCCCGACGAGGACCTCGCCGCTGCCGTCGACGCCCAGGCCTTCATCGAGCAGAAGATGGCCTCGATGCGCGCCCACTCCACCCAGATCACCGTCGACGGGCCGTTCTTCGCCCTCTCCAACAACGTGGGCTCCCAGGCCTTCGGCATCGAGTACTACCGCCTGGCCAAGGGGACGCTGGGCCCGGTGGGGCCCGAGGGTCTGGAGACCGACCTCTTCGCGGGTCTGTGACCGGGGTGGCCCGTGCCGGCGCTGCTCTCCTGCTCGCGGCGGCAGGCGCCCTGACGGCGCTCGCCGGCGTGATGCTGCACGGGCGTTGGTGGGGCCTGGCCCTGGCCGCCGCCGTCACGGTCTACGCCGCGTGGTCGCTCCCGGCTGCGTGGTGGGCACGGTTCCCGTTCGTCCTCGGGTGGGTGCTGCTCACGCTGGTGGTGCTGACCGGACGCCCCGAGGGCGACTTCCTGGTGGCCTCCACGCTCCAGGGCTATCTCTTCCTCGGCATCGGCGCCGTGCTGGCGTTCGTGGCTGCGCTGGGTCTGCGACGCGCCCGCGCCGTGGTGGACGCCTAGCCGTCCGGGTTGGTCCGGCCCTCCTACACTCACAGGGTGTTTGCTTCGAAGTCCGACCCCGTCTCGACCTCCGCCCCTGTCGAGGACTCCGAGGAGAAGGCTGGCGGCCGTGTGGTCGTCGGGCTGCTCCTCGGCATCGTCCTCCTCGTCGGAGGTGCCTACGTGGTCGCCCACCAGGTCACCGGTGGCAAGGTGCCCCGCGGTACGACGGTGGCGGGCGTCGCCATCGGCGGCAGCTCCGCCGAGGAGGCCGAGCAGCGCCTGCGTGACGGCCTCGAGGACCGCGTGGACCAGCCCCTCGAGCTGGTCGTCGGCGACGAGAAGCGCTCGGTCACACCCGCGGAGGCCGGGCTCTCGGTCGACTACGCGGGGTCGATCGAGGCGGCCGGCGGCGGCAGCTCGTGGGCGCCGGAGCGGCTGTGGACGTACTTCACCGGTGGACACGACCTCGACGCGAAGGTCGACCTCGACGAGGCGGCGTTCGACGGCCTGCTCGACGAGCTCGGTGAGGAGTACGGCAACCTGCCCGTGGAGGGCGCGGTGACCTTCGTCGACGGCCGGATCCGCACCACTGATCCCGAGCCTGGTCAGGCGATCGACGCCGAGGTCGCCCGCAAGGCCTTCCTGACCGCCTACCTCGGGCCCTCCCAGGAAGTGGAGCTGGAGCTCGAGCAGCAGCAGCCGGAGATCGACGAGGCCGACGTCGCGGCGGCGCTCAACGACTTCGCCAACGCGGCCGTCTCGGAGCCCGTCGAGCTGGTCTTCGACGAGACCACCGTGCGGCTCTCGCCCCGCGACTACTCCAAGGCGATCGCCCTGGAGACGGTCGACGGCGTCTTGCAGCCGAAGCTGCGCCCCAAGCAGCTCAAGGCGGTCCTCGCGGACGCACTCGCCGGCGACGGCGGCCCGGTGGAGGCCACGGTCGCCCTGAAGAACGGCAAACCCGTCGTGGTTCCCGACGAGCCCGGCGTGGCCTTCGAGCAGAAGGAGGTCAACGACCTCTTCCTCGACCTGGTGGCGGCCGAGCCCGACAAGCGTCGCGCCACGGTGGAGGCCGAGGTCGCCCGCTCCGACTTCCGCACGGACGACGCCGAGGCGCTGAACATCAAGGAGGTGGTCGCTGACGTGACCACCCAGTTCCCCTACGCCGAGTACCGCAACATCAACATCGGCCGGGCTGCGGAGCTCATCAACGGCACCGTGCTCAAGCCCGGTGAGACGTTCTCGATGAACGACACGGTGGGTGAGCGCACCCGCGAGAATGGGTTCACCGAGGGCTTCATGATCGCCGACGGCGTCTTCAAGGAAGACCTGGGCGGCGGAGTCTCGCAGATGGCGACCACCCTCTTCAACGGCGCCTTCTTCGCCGGTCTCGAGGACGTCGAGCACAAGCCGCACTCCTTCTACATCAGCCGCTACCCGGTGGGTCGCGAGGCGACCGTCGCCTGGGGCTCGGTCGACCTGCGCTTCAAGAACGACACCGACCACGGCGTCCTCATCGAGGCGAAGGTGACCCCGGCGACCCCGTCGAGCCAGGGTGTCGTGCGCGTACGCATGTGGTCGACGAAGGTGTGGGACATCAAGGCCGTCACCGGTGACCGCTACAACTTCACCCCGCCCAAGACCCGCACCATGACGACCTCCAGCTGCGTGCCCAACAGCGGCTACGGCGGCTTCGAGATCAACGTGAAGCGCGTCTTCCGCAAGGCCGGCGAGAGCAAGGTCGTGCGGACGGAGAACTTCCACACCACGTACACGCCCTCCGACACGGTCGTCTGCAAGAAGCCCTGACCGCGGTGGCCGTCGGGACCGTGCCGGACCTGCCTCAGCAGGTGCGGTAGCGGTAGGCGTGGTGGGTGCTGAAGCCCGTCACGCTCCAGAACTGCACCGCGGCGACGTTCGTCGCGCTCACCTGGACCTGGGCGGTCGTCGCGCCGTGCGAGGAGGCCCAGTCCAGCGCGTCGGCCACCAGCCGGCCCGCCAGTCCGCCGCGCCGCTGCGCCTCGGCGACCCAGAGGTCGTGCAGGGTGACCACGTCGCCATCGAGGTGGGCCCGGACGCTCGCATGCTCGCCCAGGCGGGCGACCGCGCGGGCCACGCCGGCACCGGTGGCTGCCTCCTCGGCGAGGTCGACCTCCTCGCCGTCCGCGCCGCGCCCGGGACGCAGGGAACGTACGACCCGGGAGGGGGCGGCCACCTGGACGAGCACCTCGCCGACCGGGTCGAGCCCCCAGCCCAGGGCGGCCAGCTCGCGGTCGACGGCGTCGTCCACGACGACCGTGGCGAGCGCCGCCTGCCCGCGCTCCTCGTAGAAGGCGCGCACGACCTCGGCCGCCGCCGCCACCGGGACGCCGGGGTCGCCCATCGCCAGCGCGGAGTTGGCCCGGCGCAGGAGACGTCCCTGCGGGTGCTGGGCGTCCGGCACCCGTCCGGCCGCCCGCAGCACCCACTCGCCGAGCTGTCGGCGCTCGGTGCCCGGCCAGGCGTCGGCGCGCAGGTGCAGCTCGCGAGGCGGGCGACGCAGCCGCACCGAGGGGCGCGGGGGGACCGGCTTGCCGGAGACGATGTCGGCCAGGTGGATCGTGACGAGGGTGCCGTCGGCGGTGCGGAGCTCGCAGAGACCCCGGCCCCAGGAGAGGCATTCCCCGAGGGTGTCGGTCATCGCCGGACCGCCGGTGGGGCCGGTCTCGCCGGGCAGGATGCGGCGCACCACCACCCGCTGTCCGACCACGTGCGGTCCCAGCCCGTGTCGGCCGGCCGAGGGGCCCTCGGGCATGGGGGAGACTTGGGGGGTGTCGGGAGAAACGGCCACCTCCGGATACTAGGCTTCACCCATCTGCTGTGAGCATTGCGAACCCGAGGAGGAACGGTGACCTACGTCATCGCCCAGCCGTGTGTCGACGTCAAGGACCGCGCGTGCGTCGACGAGTGCCCCGTCGACTGCATCTACGAGGGCAAGCGCATGCTGTACATCCACCCGGACGAGTGCGTTGACTGTGGTGCCTGTGAGCCGGTCTGCCCGGTGGAGGCCATCTTCTACGAGGACGACACCCCCGAGGAGTGGAAGGACTACTACGACGCCAACGTCAACTTCTTCGACGACCTCGGCTCGCCCGGTGGCGCGGCCAAGATGGGTGAGATCGACAAGGACCACCCGATGATCGCCGCACTGCCCCCGCAGAACCAGGCCTGAACCGCGTGCCGACCCACGTGCGCAGCGCGGTCTCGGCCACGCTGCCGGACTTCCCGTGGGACAAGCTCACCGAGCACGCTGCTCGGGCGCGCACCCACGCCGGCGGCATCGTCGACCTCTCCGTCGGGACGCCGGTCGACCCGACGCCCCAGCTCGCCCAGCAGGCGCTGTGCGACGCGGCTGACTCGCCGGGCTACCCGGTGACCATCGGCCGGGTGGAGACCCGTCAGGCGATCGTCGACTGGCTCGGGCGCACCTGCGGCGTGCAGGGGATCGGCCTCGACGGCGTCCTTCCGGTGATCGGCTCCAAGGAGCTGATCGGCGCACTGCCGCTGCACCTGGGTCTGGGCGCGGGCGACCTCATCGTCCAGCCGGCGCTGGCCTACCCGACGTACGAGGTCGGTGCCGCACTCGTGGGCGCGGAGATCATCGCGACCGACAGCCTCACCGCGATCGGGCCGCGTACGCCCGCCCTGCTGTGGCTCAACAGCCCCTCCAACCCGACCGGCAGGGTGCTGCCCGTCGACCACCTCAAGAAGGTCGTCGACTGGTGCCGCGAGCGCGGCGTGCTGCTGGTCTCCGACGAGTGCTACATCGAGTGCGCCTGGGACGAGGACAACCTGCCCGTCTCGGTGCTGCACCCCGACGTCTGCGGTGACAGCCACGAGGGCATCCTGACCGTCCACTCGCTGTCGAAGCGCTCCAACCTGGCGGGCTACCGCGCCGCCTTCGTCGCTGGCGACCCCACGGTCGTGGCCGAGCTGCTCGCGGTCCGCAAGAACCTGGGCCTGCAGATGCCCGACCCGCAGCAGAAGGTGATGGCCGCCGTGCTGGGCGACGACGCCCACGTCGTCGAGCAGCACGCCCGCTACGCGGCGCGTCGCCGCGACCTGAAGGCCGCCCTCGAGGGCGCGGGCTTCACCGTGGAGCACAGCGAGGCCAGCCTCTACCTGTGGACGACGCGCGAGGGCGAGGAGACCAGCTGCTGGGACCTCGTCGAGTGGTTCAGCGAGCGCGGCATCCTCGTGGCGCCGGGCGACTTCTACGGGGCCGCCGGACGCCGCCACGTGCGGGTCGCCTTCACCGCCACCGACGAACGGGTCACCGCGGCCGTCGAGCGCCTGCGCGCCTCCTGAGCTCCACCTCCGGGCGTCCCGGGGCGCCCTCGTCAGCAACTGGCCGGCGTCAGCAGTAGTAGGTGGCGATGCGCTGCCCACCGAGCTCGTGGACGGCCACGGGAAGCCCGTAGATGCTGCCGAGCAGGTCGGGCTGGATGATCTCGTCGGGGGTGCCGCTCGCGACCACCCGGCCTTGCGTCATCGCCACGATCGTGTCGGCGTAGCAGGACGCCACGTTGATGTCGTGGACGACCACCACGATCGTGCGGCCCAGCTCGCGGGCGGCGTCACGCAGGCGGCCCATCATCGCCACGCCGTGGCGGAGGTCGAGGTTGTTGAGCGGCTCGTCGAGCAGCACGACGTCGGCGTTCTGGCAGAGCACCATGGCGACGAAGGCGCGCTGACGCTGTCCACCCGAGAGCTGGTCGAGGAAGCGGTCGGCCAGGTCGCCCAGGTCGAGGTAGTCCAGTGCCCGCTCCACGTGGGCGAGGTCGTCGGCGGTGGGACGGCCCTTGGAGTGCGGGTAGCGACCGAAGGCCACGAGGTCGCGCACCGTGAGCCGGATGTCGAGCCGGTTCTCCTGGCGCAGCACCGCGAGCCGACGGGCGAGCACGTCGCCGCGCGTCGTGGCGACGTCCAGGCCTGCGACCTCGACCCGGCCCTCGTCCGCGCCCAGGAGCCGCCCCATGATCGACAGCAGCGTCGACTTTCCGGCTCCGTTGGGACCGATGAGCGCCGTCACCCCTCCGGTGGGCAGGTCGAGGCGTACGTCGTCGACGACGACGGTGTGCCCGTAGCGCTTGGTCACTCCCTGCACGCTCACCACGCTCTCGGGCGTCCCGGTGGTCGTGCCGTGCAGGTCCAAGGTCTCGGTCATGCGAGGTTCCTCCGGGCTCGGTGGATGAGGAGGGCGATAAAGGTGAGTCCGCCGACGAGCTCGATGACCACCGAGAGGGTCGTGGTGACCTCCAGCAGGCGTTCGAGCACGAACTGTCCGCCGACGAGGCAGACGACGGCGGCGAGCCCCGCCATCGGCAGCACCACGGCGTGGCGGTGGGTGCCGGCGAGCTGGTAGGCGAGGTGGGCGACCAGCAGGCCGAAGAACGTGATGGGTCCGACCAGCGCGGTGGAGACCGAGACGAGCACGGCGACCAGCGCCAGGACCTTGGTCGTCTCGCGACGATGGTCGAGGCCGAGGTTGGTGGCGGTCTCGGCGCCGAGCGCCAGCACGTCGTAGACGTGCAGCCGGCGCACCACGAGGGCGGTGGCCACGGTGACCACGGCGGCGGTCATCCACACCAGGTCCTCGTCGACGGTGGTGAACGAGGCGAACATCAGGTCCTGGAGCACCTGGAACTCGCTCGGGTCGATGAGACGCTGGAGGAAGGAGGTGATGCTGCGGAAGAGGGTCGCGAACACCATGCCGACCAGGATCAGCACGTGCAGCCCGTGGCGCCCGGACGTGAAGAGCCAACGGAAGAGCGTCAGCGCGAAGCCGACCATGAGGAGGGTCTCGGCGAGGAACTGCACCCGCGGGTCGACCTCACGCAGCGCCTGGGAGGAGAAGGCGAAGACCACCACGGTCTGGAGCAGCAGGAAGAGAGCGTCGAACCCCATGAGTGAGGGCGTGAGGATGCGGTTCCCGGTGACGGTCTGGAAGAGCACCGTCGACAGCGAGATGGCCCAGCCGACCAGGATCAGCGCGGCGAGGCGGCGCAGGCGCAGCGGGACGACGAGCTCGGCGTAGCCGTGGGTGTCGGCGAGCAGGAAGCCTGCGACGACGGCCAGGGCCACGGCGGCGCCGACCGTGAGGCGCGCGGTGGGGGAGGACGTACGCCGGCTCCGTGGCTGGGTCGCACCAGCCGACGGAGGGGGAGTGGTGAGGGTCTCAGGACGCATCGGGGCTCCTGCGGAGCAGCAGGTACAGGAAGAACGCCGCGCCGAGCACGCCCATCACGGTGCCGACGGGGATCTCGTAGGGGTGCCGGACGAGGCGACCGACGATGTCGCACACGAGCACCAGTCCGGACCCCAGGATGGCGACCCACGGCAGGCCGCGGCGGGCGTTGTCGCCGACCAACGCACTCACCACGTTGGGCACGACCAGACCCAGGAACGGGATCATGCCCACGGTGACCACGACGACGGCGCTGACCACGGAGATGATGCCCAGCCCGACCGCCATCACCTTGCGGTGGTCCAGCCCGACGTTGGTCGAGAAGGTCTCACCCATGCCGGCGACGGTGAACCGGTCGGCGGCGAAGAAGGCGATCGCGACGAGGACCGCGGCCACCCAGAGCAGCTCGTAGCGCCCCCGAAGGATGCCCGAGAAGTCGCCGGTCATCCAGCTGTTGAGGGTCTGCAGCAGGTCGTTGTGGAAGGCGAGGAAGGTGGTGGCGGCCGCGATGACGCCGCCGAGCATCAGGCCGACGAGGGGCACCAGGATCGTCTCCTGGACGGGCATCATCCGTACGACGGCCAGGAACAGCCAGGTGCCGACGAGGGCGAAGAGCGCGGCGGTCCCCATCTTCGCCAGCAGTGGAGCGCCGGGGGCGAGCAGCGTCACCACGACCAGGCCGAGGCCGGCCGCCTCGGTGGTGCCCACGGTGGAGGGCTCGACGAACCGGTTGCGGACCAGCAGCTGCAGCAGGAGGCCGCAGACGGCCAGGGCGGCTCCGGAGAGGACGAGGGCGAGCGTGCGCGGGAGGCGCGAGCTCGACACGATCTCCCAGCTGAGGTCGGCAACGCCGATCGAGAGGCTGATCGCTGCCAGCACCACCAGCCCCACGACGCCCCCGACCATCCCGACGGCGCGGAGGGCCGGCGGGGTGGTCGGGGCGACGGGGGCGGTGGTCGTCATGGTCAGGAGAGGCTCTGCTCGACCTCGTCGATGAGGGTGTCCATGCTGGTCAGGCCGCCCACGACGATGTACCAGGCCTCGGCGTCGACGTAGGTGACCTTCTCCTGCTTCCAGGCCTTGGTGCCGCGCACCAGTGCGTTGTCGAGGATCTCCTCGGCCGACTTGCCTTCCTCGCCGATGGCGGCGTCACGATCGACCACGTAGAGCAGGTCGGGGTCGGTCTTCTTCACGAACTCGAACGAGATGGCCTCACCGTGGCGGGTCTCCTGGTCGCCGAGCTCGCCGGTCGCGGCCTCGACGCCGAGGTCCTCGTGCAGGAATCCGAAGCGGGAGCCGACGGAGTACGCCGTCACCTCGCCGCCGCTCGTCAGCAGGACCAGCCCCCTGCCGGCGCCGTCCGCCTGCTCGCGCACAGCCTCGACGCGCTTCTCCTGGCCGGCGATGATCTCGTCGACCTCGTCGGACTTCTCGAAGATCTTGGCGAGCTCGCGGGCGTTGGCACGGGCGCTCTCGAAGTAGGAGCTCTCGTCGACCGACATGTCGAGCACCGGGACGCCGTCGAAGGCGTCCTCGAGGGTGTCGTGCATCTCGGAGGAACGACCGCCCACGATGATCAGGTCGGGCTCGGTGCGCGGGATCGCCTCGAGGTCGGGCTCGAAGAGGTCACCGACGCCGACGTAGTCGTCGCCGGCGTACTTGTCCAGGTAGGACGGGGTCGCGCCACCCTTGGCGACACCGGTGACCGCGTCGACGCCGAGGGTGTCGAGGGTGTCGAGGACGCCCATGTCGAAGACCACGACGCTGTCCGGGTTCAGGGGCACCTCCTCCTGGCCGCGCGAGTCGGTGACGGTGACGGTCGGGCCGGAGTCGGCGGCGTCGGAGTCGTCCGAGCCGCAAGCGGCGAGGGACAGGGCGAGGGCGGACGTGACGGCCACGGTGGCCAGGGCCTTGGGGGTACGCACGGGTTCAACACCTTCCGAGAGTGATTAGGTAAGGCTAACCTAATGGAACCGTCACGGGCGTGCGCGAGGGGGTCCGCCGGGCGGAGGAGGTCCGGCCCCGGCGAGCGTCAGGCGTGCACGTCGACGTGCACGTGGTCGCGGTGCTCGAGGATCTGCCGGTCGCCGCGGGAGGTGCGCGGCACCCGGTAGTCGCGCCACCCGTCGCCCGAGCGTCGGCCGGAGTGCCAGATCCGGTCGTCGAAGATGACGGTGGCGATGCCGAGCCGGTCGGCCATCGCGACGAGGTAGTGGGCCATGGCCCAGCCCCGGCGCTTGTTCTCGTCGTTGACCGGGCGGAAGAAGATGTCGACCGCGCGTCCGGAGTAGTGCGCCGAGCCCTTCATGTGGCCAGAGCTCACGCCCCGCGGCTCGAAGCCACCCAGGGACTGCGGGCCGAAGACGGAGACGAGCTCCTCGCGCACCACGTCGGCCCGCTCGGTGAGCCCGTTGGGCTTCAGGTCGGCGGACGCGGTCTCGGGGTTGCCGTCGATCGTGCAGTGGAAGGCGGCCCGGGAGTGGCCACGCAGGGCCGAGGCCAGCACCCGCGCGTCGGCCTCGTGGTCGGCGTACGCGTCGGGGAAGGCCGAGCGCTGCACCTTCTGCGCGGCGACGGTGACCTCCATGTCGCGGTAGCCGTGGACCTTCACCAGGGCGTCGTAGAAGGCGTTGATGGAGTAGACGGGGTCCATCACCTCCTCCTCGCTGCCCCACCCCATCGAGGGACGCTGCTGGAAGAGGCCCAAGGAGTCGCGGTCGCCGTGGGCGATGTTGATGATCTTCGACTCCTGGTAGGCCGTCGCCAAGGCGATGGTGACGGCCCGCGCGGGCAGGCCGCGCGACTCGGCGACGGCCGCGATGAGGGCGGCGTTCTCCGCCTGCTCGACGCTGACGGTGACGCGCTCACCGTCGACCTCGGCGACGCACTCCTCGGGGGTGAGGAACGGGCGTACGCCGCGGTCGACGGCCAGCCAGACGCCCGCGACGACGGCAGCGACCAGGACCAGGGTCAGCAGGACTCCGGCGGCTCGCCGTGCTCGAGCCACGCGTCAGTTGGCGTGGAGGGCAGCGTTGAGCTCGATGCCCTGACCGGTGCGGGCCACCGCCTCGACGGCGCCGGTGAGCGAGTTGCGGCGGAAGAGCACGTTGTCGGCGCCGGAGAGGTCGGCGGCCTTCACCACGCGGGTCGCGCCGTCTGCGGTGACGGTGACCTTGGTGCCGGCGGTGACGTAGCAGCCGGCCTCCACGACGCAGTCGTCGCCGAGCGAGATGCCGATGCCGGCGTTGGCGCCGAGCAGGCAGCGTTCACCGATGGAGATGACCTCCTTGCCGCCACCCGAGAGGGTGCCCATGACCGAGGCGCCTCCGCCGATGTCCGAGCCGTCACCCACGACGACGCCAGCCGAGATGCGGCCCTCGACCATCGAGGCGCCCAGCGTGCCGGCGTTGAAGTTGACGAAGCCCTCGTGCATGACGGTGGTGCCGGAGGCGAGGTGGGCGCCGAGGCGGACCCGGTCGGCGTCGGCGATGCGGACGCCCGAGGGGACGACGTAGTCGACCATGCGGGGGAACTTGTCGACGCCGTGGACGGAGACGTGGTGGCCGGCCGCCTTGAGGCGGGCCCGGGTGATCTCGAAGCCGTCGACGGCGCACGGGCCGGCCGAGGTCCACACGACGTTGGCCAGCAGGCCGAAGATGCCGTCCAGCGAGATTGAGTGCGGCGTGACCAGGCGGGCCGAGAGCAGGTGCAGACGCAGCCAGACGTCCTGCGTGGTGGTCGGGGCGGCCGAGAGGTCGGCGATCGTCACGAGCTCGACGCTGGTCCGCACGCGGCGGACCTGGTCGGAGCCAACCATCGCCTCCAGCACGGAGGGGGCCGGGCTGCCGTCGTGGATGCCCAGCGCGGGGGCCGGGAACCACGCATCGAGCACGGCGTTGGACGTGTCACGGGTGACGAGGGCGTAGCCCCAAGCAGCAGTCAGACTCACGGGCGTCACTCTACGGGGGCCCCGATATCCTCACGACGTGTATCCACCGCTCACCTACGCCGTCGCAGCCTTCCTCGGCCTCGTGGCCGTCCTGGCGCTCGTCGCGCTCAAGCAGCCGGCCCTCGAACCGTTCGCCCGTCAGGGGATGAGGGCTGCCCACGGGGCCACGGCCGTCGTGGTCGCCCTGGACGCGATCCTGCTCCTGCAGGGTCACGAGGTCGGCAACATGGTGACCCACGTCGGCTACATGGTGGCCTCGCTCGGGCTTCCGGTGATCCTGCTCGGCTCGCGCGCCGAGGTCGACGAGGACGGCAACGCAGTCCTCGACGAGGAAGGCAACCCGGTCGCCTCGCCGCCGCCCCACCTGGCGGTGGTCGCCATCTGCGCGGTCGCGATGCTCGTGCTGGTCCTCCGACTCCAGTTCACGCTGTGAGCGCCGCTCCCACGCCGTCCGCTGCCGGGGCCGGACGGGCGAAGCCGCCGGCGCGCCGCCGGGCGATGGGCCAGGTGCTCATCGCCGCGTACGCCGTCTTCGCCGTCTCTGCCGGCGCCCGGGCCTTCTCGCAGATCGTCACGCAGTTCGAGGTGGCACCGGTCGCCTACCTGCTGTCGGTGCTGGCCGCGCTGGTCTACCTCGTCGCGACGCTCGCGTTCCGCAAGCCGGGGCGTACGTGGTTCCGGGTCGCGCTGGCCGCGTGCCTCTTCGAGCTGGTCGGGGTGCTCGGCGTGGGGTTGTGGACGACCCTCCACCCGGAGCTCTTCGCCGACGCCACTGTGTGGTCGCACTTCGGGTCCGGCTACGGCTACGTCCCGCTGGTGCTGCCGTTCGTCGGGCTCGCGTGGCTCAAGCATGTGGAGCCGGAGACGCGGCCGAGGGCCTGACCCGAGTCCCCGATTCGGGCGATGAAACTCGAACGGGTGTTCGAATAGCGTTGGCGTCACGACCTCGGAGGTGACCGCCATGAAGCTCAGCGACAGGCATCCGTTGATGACCGTGGTGGGGCTGATGCGCGAGCAGGTGAAGTCGGTGGCCGACGTGAACCCGGTCTTCATGCCGACCGTCGACAAGGTCGACGTGCTGGGTGAGCTCGTGGCGCTGGAGTCGCAGGTGGCTGAGCTGCGGTTGCGGGTCATGGCCTCGGCTGGTGACGTGGCGGCGGAGTCAGGGGATCGCTCTGTGGCTGCGTGGCTCTCGCGGACGCAGCGTCTGCGCCGCAGTGACTGCGTCGCCGACGGCCGCCTTGCCGAGGCGCTGGACCGGGACCTGCCGGTGTTGGCGACGGCGCTGCGTGAGGCGCGGGTGAACTTGGCGCAGGCGCGCGTGATTGCTGCCGCGGTGGGGGAGTTGCCTGACCGCGTCGGGGCCGAGGTGATCGCGAAGGCTGAGGCCGAGCTCGTACGTCTGGCTGCCGACCACGACCCCAAGGACCTGACGGTGCTGGGCCGGCGAATCCTGCAGATCGTCGACCCGGAACGGTTCGAGGACGAAGAGCGTCGACGCCTCCAGGGCGCGGAGCGGCAGGCGGCCCTGCGGCAGCGCTTGCGTTTGCGGGCGGTCGGTGACGGGCTCACCCGGATCTCCGGAGTGCTCCCGGACGCGGTGGCGGCGCGGTTGGCGACCTACCTGCACGCGTTCACCAACCCGCGGTTGGCCGACGGGGCGGTCCGTGGCTCGGCCGACGACGCGGGAACGGCCGAGGGTGAGGAGCGTGGGTTCGGGCAGGCGGTGAACCGCCCGCGGCGCCTGGCCGAAGCGTTCGGTCAGCTCCTGGAGACACTCGACCCGAAGCGACTGCCGATCCACGGTGGTGACGCGACGAACGTGACCGTCACGATCTCCCTGGACGCGCTTCGCGACGGTCTTGGAGTCGCGACGCTGGACAACGGCGTGCCCGGTGACGGGTTCGAGGCGATCACGGCTGCCCACGCGCGGCGTCTGGCGTGCAACGCCCGGATCATCCCAGCCGTCCTGGGCTCCGACTCCGAGGTGCTCGACCTGGGGCGGGCCTCCCGGCTCTTCACCAAGGCCCAGCGCCGAGCGCTGATCCTGCGCGACAGGACCTGTCGTGCGGAAGGGTGCGACATCCCCGGGACCTGGTCTGAGGCCCACCACCTCAGGCCATGGCAGGGTGGCGGAGAAACGGATCTCCACAACGCGGTGCTGCTCTGCAGCCACCATCACCACCGCGTGCATGATCCCGGCTACGACCACCGGCGGCTTCCCAGGGGCGACCTACGGTTCCACCGCAGGCGGTGAGACACGTGCGCAAGCCCGGGTGCTCACTGCCCCGTACGCCCGTCGAGGCACTCGCGCAGCAGGTCGACGTGGCCCATGTGCCGGGCGTACTCCTCGACCATGTGCACGGCCAGGTCGCGGGCGGTGACCCCGCCGCCGCCGGTGTCGAACTCGTCGCCGAGCCGCGACTCCTCGAGCCCTTCCCAGAGGGTCCGGGCGTGGTCGACCTCGCGGCGCCACGTCGCCCAAGCAGCCTCGACCGCCTCGTCGGTGGGGCTCACGTCGGCGAAGCCACCGTCGCCGTCCTCGTAGAGGCGCGGGGTCGTCGGGGCGCCGCCCAGCACGCAGCGGAACCAGCGGTGCTCGACCCGGGCGAGGTGCTGCACCATGCCCAGGAGGGAGAGGTCGCTCGGCGGGACCGCGCGGGTCGCCATCTGGGCCGCGTCCAACCCTTCACACTTCATCTCCAGCGTCATCCGGTAGGCCTCGAGGTACTGGCCGAGGGTCGCCTTCTCGCCGTGGGCCGGCGGGAGCTGTTCGCGGGGGTCGGTCGCAGGGTCGGTCCACATGTCACTCATGGGCACCACCCGACCACGGTCAGGCTGGCGGCGCAACGGTGTTGCCGCGGCAATGCCCCGGGCAACGGTCCGGTCGGCGCGTCACCGCCCCGTACGTCCGTCGAGGCACTCGCGCAGCAGGTCGACGTGGCCCATGTGGCGGGCGTACTCCTCGACCATGTGCACCGCCATGTCCCGCACGCTGACCGTCCCGCCCTGACCATCGGGCAAGCCGACGATGAGCTCGGCCTCCGGCCAGTCGTCCCAGACGCGGCGCGCGTGCTCGACCTCGGTGCGCCAGGTGAGCCAGGCGGCGTCCACCCCCTCCTCGGTCGGCGAGATGTCGCTGAAGCCGCCGGTGCCGTCCTCGTAGAGACGCTGGCCTCCCGCGTCGCCGCCGAGGGTCAGCCTGAACCAGCGGTGCTCCACGCGTGCCATGTGCTGCACCATCCCGAGCAGCGAGAGGTCCGAGGGCGGCACGGACCGTGTCCCCATCTGCTCCGGCGTCAGGTCCTCGCACTTGAGCCGCAACGTCAACCGGTGGTGCTCGAGGGAGGTGGTGAGCGTCCCCTTCTCCCCGACGCCGAACGAGAGCTGCGTGCGGGGGTCGTCGTGGGGGAGGAGCCACATCTCGGTCATGCCGCCAGCGCACCACACCCGCTGCGCGCCGACAAGGGGCACGAGGGCCGAACGGCGGGAGCCGGGAACGGGTGTGACGCGATCGAGTTGGCGACGTGGGCGAGACGGTGCGTACGATGGGCACAGGCGTCTGAGCCGTCATCAGCGGCGAGCCTTTCGGAAGAACAGGTCTCCCACGCCGGGGAGTGCCCCACTAGAACCGGACGGGTCCGGCCCGACACAGCCGACGAACGAGTGGTCCCGCGCCCAGCGGGGCAATCGAGGTGGTACCGCGGCATCCGTCGTCCTCGTGTGAGATCCCCACGACCCGACGTACGCAGGAGCCCCTCATGGCCTACCCCAAGGTCTCGCACACCGGCCAGAACGACGTCCCCTCGAGCCCGCGCTTTCCCGCGATCGAGGAGTCGGTGCTGGCCTACTGGAAGGCGGACGGCACCTTCGAGGCGTCCCTGGCGCAGCGCGACGGCGGCCCCCACGGGGAGGACGAGTTCGTCTTCTACGACGGCCCGCCCTTCGCCAACGGCCTGCCGCACTACGGCCACCTGCTCACCGGCTACGTGAAGGACATCGTCCCGCGCTACCAGACGATGCGCGGCAAGCGCGTCGAGCGCCGCTTCGGCTGGGACACCCACGGCCTGCCTGCCGAGCTCGAGGCCATGCGTCAGGGCGGCATCAAGACCACCGACGAGATCGTCGAGATGGGCATCGACAAGTTCAACGACGCCTGCCGCGCCTCGGTGCTGAAGTACGCCGACGAGTGGCAGACCTACGTCACCCGCCAGGCCCGCTGGGTCGACTTCGACAACGACTACAAGACCATGAACCCCGAGTTCATGGAGTCGGTCATCTGGGCCTTCAAGCAGCTGCACGAGAAGGGCTGGATCTACGAGGGCTTCCGCGTCCTGCCCTACTGCTGGAAGGACGAGACGCCGCTCTCCAACCACGAGCTGCGCATGGACGACGACGTCTACAAGATGCGCCAGGACCCGGCGGTCACGGTCGGCTTCACGCTGACCGACCGCGGCGACGACCCCGTGCTCGACGGCGCGAAGATCCTCGTCTGGACCACCACGCCGTGGACGCTGCCCTCCAACCTCGCGGTGATGGTCGGCTCGGAGATCGACTACGTGGTCGTCGAGGCACCGGTGCCGGGCACCGAGGAGAAGGCGCGCTACGTGCTCGCCGAGGCCCTGCTCGGCAAGTACGCCCGCGAGCTGGCTGACGCCGACGCCGCTGAGGGGGAAAGCGGCTTCACCGTGCTGGCGACCTACAAGGGTGCCGACCTCGTGGGCCGCACCTACACGCCGCCCTTCTCCTACTACCTGGGCCACGAGAACGCCTTCCGCGTGGTCGCCGCCGACGACGCGGTGACCACCACCGACGGAACCGGAGTCGTGCACACCGCCGGCGCCTTCGGTGAGGTCGACAAGGAGGTCACCGACCGCGAGGGCATCGAGGCCGTCATGCCGGTCGGCAAGGACGGCACCTTCACCCACCCGGTCGACGAGTACGCCGGGATGCTGGTCTTCGACGCCAACCCGCACGTCATCGACCACCTCAAGGCCGCCACCCGGGGCGAGTCCGAGCGTGGTGCGGTCACGCCCGGCACGGTCCTGCTGCGTCGTGAGTCCTACGAGCACTCCTACCCGCACTGCTGGCGCTGCCGCGAGCCCTTGATCTACAAGGGCGTCTCGTCGTGGTTCGTCGAGGTGACCGCCTTCAAGGACCAGATGCTCGCCAACAACGAGCTCATCAACTGGGTGCCCGACCACATCAAGCACGGCCAGTTCGGCAAGTGGCTGGAGAACGCCCGCGACTGGTCGATCACCCGCAACCGCTTCTGGGGCTCCCCGGTGCCGGTGTGGAAGTCGGACAACCCGGAGTACCCGCGCCTCGACGTCTACGGCTCCTTCGCCGAGATCGAGCGCGACTTCGGCCGGTTGCCGCTGAACGCCGACGGCGAGCCCGACCTGCACCGCCCCTGGGTCGACGACCTGACCCGGCCCAACCCGGACGACCCGACCGGCAAGAGCACCATGCGCCGCGTCACCGACGTGCTCGACGTCTGGTTCGACTCGGGTTCGATGTCGTTCGCCCAGAACCACTACCCGTTCGAGAACGCGGACTGGTTCGACGGCACCGCCGACAAGAAGGGCCACTTCCCGGGCGACTTCATCGTCGAGTACATCGGCCAGACCCGCGGCTGGTTCTACACGCTGCACATCCTGGCCACCGGCATCTTCGGCAAGCCCGCCTTCAAGAACTGCATCAGCCACGGCATCGTGCTCGGCTCCGACGGCCAGAAGATGAGCAAGTCGCTGCGCAACTACCCCGACGTCTCGGAGGTCTTCGACCGCGACGGCGCCGACGCGATGCGCTGGTTCCTGATGTCGAGCCCGATCCTGCGCGGCGGCAACCTGGTCGTCACCGAGGGCGGCATCCGCGACTCGGTGCGCCAGGTGCTGATCCCGCTGTGGAACACCTGGTACTTCTTCCAGATGTACGCCAACGCGGCTGGCTACGAGGCGAAGAAGCGGTCGGACGCGGAGCAGTCCACGCACCCGATGGACCGCTACCTGCTCGCCAAGACGGCGGAGTTCGTCGCGACCTCGACCGCGCAGCACGACGCGTACGACATCGCGGGCGCCTGCGAGTCGATGCGCACCTTCCTCGACGTGCTGACGAACTGGTACGTCCGTCGCTCGCGCGAGCGCTTCTGGGCCCAGGGCGTCACCGACGGCGACGTGGCGCCCGAGACCGCGGACGCGTTCGACACGCTCTACACGGTGCTGGAGACGGTGCTGCGCGTGGCCGCGCCGCTGCTGCCGCTGGTCAGCGAGGAGATCTGGCGCGGCCTGACCGGTGGCCGTTCGGTGCACCTCACCGACTGGCCCACGCCCGAGGAGCTGCCGCAGGACCACGCGCTGGTGGCCCAGATGGACCTCGTCCGCGACATCTGCTCGGCCGGCTCGGCGCTCCGCAAGGGTGCCAACCTCCGCAACCGCCTGCCGCTCAGCGGCCTGACCGTGGTCGCCGAGGGCGCCTCCGTCACCGGGTTCGAGGACCTCGTCGCCGACGAGCTCAACCTCAAGTCCGTGCGCGTCGTGGCGCCCGGGTCACCGGAGGCAGCGGCGTACGCCGTGGAGCAGAAGCTCACCGTCAACGCGCGCGCCGCTGGGCCGCGCCTGGGCAAGGACGTCCAGCTCGCGATCAAGGGCTCCAAGACCGGCGACTGGTCGGTCGGTGCCGACGGCACCGTGACCTCGGGCGGGCTCGCGCTCGTCGAGGGTGAGTACACCCTGGAGACCGTGGCCGGCGCCGGCGACGGCAGCACCGTGACGGGGATGCTCCCGGGCGGCGGCTTCGTGGTGCTCGACACCGTGGTGACGCCCGAGCTTGCGGCCGAGGGCATCGCCCGCGACGTGGTCCGTGCCGTGCAGCAGGCCCGCAAGGACGCGGGGCTCCAGGTCTCCGACCGGATCGCGCTCACGCTCGACGGCGACGACGCGGTGCGCGAGGCCGTCACCACCCACGAGGCGCTGATCGCCGGCGAGGTGCAGGCCACCTCGTACGCGGTGGACACCGTCGTGGCCGACGCGGTCGCCGTGGGCGACGGCAACGAGGCGCGCTTCACGCTGTCCAAGGCCTGAGAGGTGCTGGCCGCCGACTCCGGTGACCTCGACCGCCTGGCCGACGCCCTGCGCGTCGACCAGGTGGTCGTCGACCGTGCGATGGGGTCGGGGGAGGCGCAGGAGTCCCACGACCGGCTGGTCGAGCTGGTGCGAGAGGTGCCCTTCCCGGTCTACGTCGCGCTGGTGGAGATGCCCGACGGCGTCGCCGGGAGCCGTGGTGGCGCGGCCAACGAGGCGTTGGCCACGCTGCTGCACCGCCGCATCGGCGGCGAGGGGCTGTACGTGGTGCACAGCGACCAGGGCGGTCCCAGCGTCACTGCCTTCGGGCTGGGTGTCTCGTCCTCGCGCGTCTACCTCTCAGACGCCGCCAACCGGGACCTGCTCCGGGACGCTGCGGGTGACGACGCCTGGGTCCCTGCGGTCGTCCTGGCCGAGGGCACGGTGCGCGCCGCGGCAGAGCTGGTCGAGGTGGCAGGCCGCGACGACGTGGTCGGTCAGGACCCGCCCACGCTGGAACCCTCCGACGTGGAGGAGCTCGCCGAGCGTGCCGTGGCTCTGGACGAGCGGGCGAGGTGGCGACCGGGCGCTCCGGTCACGTCCGCGACCACGACCGGGCCCTCCGTCCTCGCACCCACCGTCGTGGGGGTGCTCGCGGGCGCGGCGGTCGCGTTGTTCCTGGGACAGACGCTGCGCGGGTGGCCCGGCGCGAGTGCCGGACGCAGCTCCGGTCGCACCTCGGGTCGCACCGCCTCGGCGCGCCGCCGCGAGAAGGGGAGGCCCGCACGACGCCCAGTCGCACGAGTCACCCCACGAGGCACCCCACGAGCCGCCCCACGTGTCGACCTCCGTGTCGAGGCCGCGGCTGCCGAGACTGCCCTGGGGGCGTTCGTACGCCGCCTCGAGCGCGCTGCGGGCGACACGTCGTTGGACCCCGAGCTCCACGCCAGTGCCCTGACCGCCCGCGAGGCAGCCGAGCGCTACGTCGGCTCGCGTGCGGAGCTCGACGTCGTCGGGCTCCGGGTCCTGGTGCATGCCGGCGAACGCGACCTGACCCGGGCCCGTGGCCGCCGCCGGGAGGTCTACCGCGCCTGCTTCTTCCAGCCCCGCCACGGCGAGGCGACGTCGGCCGCCGGTTGGCAGCTGGGCCAGGCGGAGGTGCGGGTGCCGTGCTGCCGTCGGTGTGCCGCCGACGTGGCCGACGGCCATGAGCCCGAGACGCTGACGGTCTCCCGGTGGGGACGTCGTGTCCCGTACTACACGCGTGACGACGTCTGGGCGCGGACCGGCTTCGGCGCCCTCACCGACACGCTGGCCCGCGACGTGCTGATGGCCCGCGACGTGCTGGCGGATGGAGGCCGGTCGTGAGCGGGTCGGTCGTGCAGCGGCGCGGGTGGTGGATCGGGAGCGCGGCCGGTGTGGTCGTCGCCGTCGGCGTCGTCGCGGGCTCGTACGTCCAGCAGCAGGCCGAGGCGGACCCGTACGCCACGTCCGGGGGCCTGCACCGGACCACGACCCGCGACGTCCCCCCGCCGGTCGACACCGTCCGCGCCCTGCTGGAGCAGGACAGTCCGTTGGCGGTGCACCCCGACCTGGTCGACACCGTGGATCCCGAGGCGCTGCGTCAGGCGCGCGAGGTGCTCGAGGAGGCCGGCCAGTCACCCGTACGCCGGGTGGCCTACGTGCCGTGGGACACCAGCGTGCACTCCGGCTTCACGCCCTCGGGTGCGATGGCGCAGTGGATGGACGGGGTCGGCGAGGACGGCCACTACGTGATGGTCTTCCAGGGCGGCTCGTTCCTCACCGGGGCCATCGGCCTCGACGACCAGTACCTCAGGTCCGGTGCCGAAGGGCAGCCCGGTCCGGCCCTGCTGCGCGTGGCCACGGAGGTGGCGCAGTGGCCCGCGGCGTCCCGTGACGGAGCCAGCGACGCCGACGAGGCCGGCGATGACGGGGAGCTGCCGCTCCTGGGCGAGCTGGCCCTCGGGACGCTGGCCGGGGGCGTGCTGGCGACGCTCACGGTGCTGCCGGCGTTCTGGGGCGTGAGGAGCAGGCGCAAGCACCGACGGACGAGGGAGGGATGAGCGTGCTGGGACGAAAGACGCGCATCGACGACGAGGACCTGGCCGAGATCGTGGAGCAGATGGGCGGGGACGGGGTCTGGGTCCACCCGTCCTTCGCCCGCGCCCACCAGGTCACCGCCCGCGACGAGGCCCGCCTGGAGCGGCTCGTGGCCGAGACCGACTCCATGCAGCTGCGGATCGTCCTGGTCGACGTCGACTTCAGTGACGACCGGTTCCAGGGCGACTTCACCTCCCTCAGCGCCTGGGTCCACGACGACCTGGGGGGTGACGCCGTCTACCTCGGGGCCGAGGGCGGCGGGGGGCGGTTGGTGGCCGAGGAGTTCGGTGACGCCCCCGAGGACCTCTTCTACGCCGCGGACATCGCCGCCCAGGAGCATCCGGACGACGTCGTGGCCCAGGTGGAGCGGACCGTCGAGCTGGCCGAGAGCGGCGAGGACCTCTACGAGCAGTGGTCCGAGCTGCGCGAGGAGTCCGCACCGTCGTCCTCGTTCCTCGACGAGGGGTTCGGGAGGACGCAGGCCGGTGACGGGCCCCCCTGGGGCGGGATCGTGACGGTGACCGTGGTGCTGGTGGCGGCCGTCGGGGCCTGGGTCTGGAGACGCGGTGTGCGCAGAGGTGGTGCCGGCACCTGGCGTGGGGCTGGCCGTCGGTCAGGGCGTCCCTTCACCTTGCCGCCCGCGGTGCTGCGTACGGTCCGGGCGGCCGAGGACCGGCGGTGGCGCCAGGTCACCGAGGCCGAGGTGCTCGCGCTCGGTGAGGCCCTGGGCGCCCAGAGCCCGGTGCCGGGCCGGGAGGCCACGTGGCGACAGGCGCTCGACCACTACGACGCCGCGCGCTCGGTCCTGGACCGTGTCGGCTCCCCGGCGGACGTCGTGGGCGCGCTGGTGCTCGCGCGTCGCGGCGACTCGGCGCGCCGTGCGGCGCTGGCCGGCGGGCGCGGGCGTGAGGCCTGGCGCCCGCCCCTCACCTGCTACTTCAACCCGCTGCACACGGGGACCGTGCGCACGGTCACCTGGCAGGACGGGCGACGCTCGGTCGACGTGCCGGCGTGCGCGGCGTGCGCGCCGCAGGTGACGCAGGGTCGAGAGCCCGAGGACGCCCTGGACTTCGTCGACCAGGGGTCGGCCACGCACTACTACCGACTCGACATCGGCGCGTGGAGCGAGACCGGCTACGGCGCGCTCGAGCCCGACCTGATCGGTGCGCTGCGGCAGGGCCGGCGGCGCCGGCGCAGGCGTCACGCCCCGGGATCAGGGCGGCGACCGAAGTAGGCCTCCTCGATCCGGTGCCGCTGGTCGCGCAGCACCGCGGCGTCGTCGACCAGCTGCACCCGGCCCTGACGCAGTAGCGCCGCGGCAGCGCACGGGTTCGAACCCGGGGCGCCGCGCCCCGACGGTGCTGCCTGGGAGGTGTCCACCCTGGTGGCGGCCGACGCCTCGGCCTTCCCGACCGCGTCGGGGGTCAACCCGATGGTCTCCGTGCCTCGATCGCCCACATGAATGCGAGTCGGTTGGCGGCCCGGCTCGCCTGATCCCGTGGTGTGGCCTGATTGGATGACCCCATGGCTGCACTCGACCTGACCACTGACGTCGTCACGCTGACCGAACAGCTCGTCAACATCCCTTCGGTCAGCCACGAGGAGGCGGAGATCGCCGACGCTGTCGAGGTCGCGCTGAGGGCGCTGCCGCACCTCGAGGTCACGCGACGCGGCCACACGCTCGTCGCGCGCACCCACCTCGGTCGCGCCGAACGGGTCATCATCGCGGGCCACCTCGACACCGTGCCGGTCAACGACAACATGCCGGCGCGGCGCGAGGGCGACGTCCTGCACGGGCTCGGGACCTGCGACATGAAGGGTGGCGACGCCGTCATCCTGAAGCTCGCCGCCACCCTGCCCGAGCCCAACCGCGACCTGACCCTCGTCCTCTACGACGCCGAGGAGGTCGCCAGCATCCACAACGGCCTGCGCAAGCTCACCGAGACCGACCCCGACCTGCTCGCCGCCGACTTCGCCATCCTCATGGAGCCCTCCAACGCGGGCGTCGAGGCCGGGTGCCAGGGCACCCTGCGGGTGGAGGTGCGTACGCACGGGGAGCGCGCCCACTCGGCGCGCAGCTGGCGCGGGGTCAACGCGATCCACGGCGCCGGCGAGATCCTCGATCGACTCCGGGCCTACGAGGCCCGACGTCCGGTGATCGACGGGTTGGAGTACCACGAGGGACTCAACGCCGTCGCGATCAGCGGTGGCGTGGCCGGCAACGTGGTCCCCGACGAGTGCGTGGTCACGGTCAACTTCCGCTTCGCCCCCGACCGCTCCGAGGACGACGCGGTGGCGTTCGTCCGCGACTTCTTCGACGGCTTCGACCTGACGGTCACCGACCTGGCACCGGGAGCCCTGCCCGGCCTGGAGCGGCCCGCCGCGCGCGCCTTCGTCGACGCCGTGGGCGGTACCGTCAACCCGAAGTTCGGATGGACCGACGTTGCGCGTTTCAGCACCCTGGGGGTGCCCGCGGTGAACTACGGTCCCGGTGACCCGCTCTACGCCCACAAGCAGGACGAGCACGTGCGGGTCCAGGAGATCGTGGACTGCGAGACCACGCTCCGCGCCTGGTTGACCGGCTCAGGAGAGGTGGCCCCCGCATGATGGACAAGTTCCGTGGCCCGATGCGGCTGCGACGCAGCCAGGTGGACTACATCACCCACGACCAGCGTCTGCTCGACTCGCGTGGCCCCTCCGACTGGGTGCACACCGATCCATGGCGTGTGATGCGCATCCAGGCGGAGTTCATCGAGGGATTCGGTTCCCTCGCCGACCTCGGACCCGCCATCTCCGTCTTCGGGTCTGCCCGCACGCCGAACGACCACCCCGACTTCGCGCAGGGCGAGGCGCTCGGGCGCAAGCTCGCCGAGGCAGGTTTCGCGGTGATCACCGGCGGCGGGCCGGGTGCCATGGAGGCCGCCAACAAGGGCGCCAGCGAGGCGGGCGGGGTCTCGGTCGGCCTCGGGATCGAGCTGCCCTTCGAAGCCGGGCTCAACCCCTGGGTCGACAAGGGCATCAACTTCCGTTACTTCTTCGCCCGCAAGACGATGTTCATCAAGTACTCCCAGGGCTATGTCGTGCTGCCCGGCGGCGTCGGGACCCTTGACGAGCTCTTCGAGGCGATCACGCTCGTGCAGACCGGCAAGATCACCTCCTTCCCGATCGTGCTCTTCGGCAGCGAGTACTGGGGCGGCCTGGTGGACTGGATCAGGGACACCGTGCTCGCCCGGGGCATGATCGGCTCCGGCGACCTCGACCTGTTCCACCTCACCGACGACGTCGACGAGACGGTCGAGCTCATGCTGAAGGCGCGCGCCGAGCGCGCAGCACGCCCCGCCGAACGGCGCGGGCAGTGGGACTGAGCGGAGCTGACATGGAGAACGGGAGCAGCCGATGATGTGGGTCTTCGCCATCCTCATGGTCCTGGTGCTGGGCGTGGTGGCCGCGGTGGCCGCTGGCCGGGTCGGCTTCCTGCCGCCCACCGAGACGCGGCTGGGCGCGGAGCCCCCGAGCGGTCCGCTGTCGCCGGACGACCTGCGCGGCGTACGTTTCACGCTCGCCCTGCGCGGCTACCGGATGGACGAGGTGGACGCCCTGCTCGACCGGGTGGCCGCCCAGTGGGAGGCGCAGGCCGAGGCCCCGGCGCAGCCCGGACGCCGCCGCGGCGAGCCAGCCGTGCCGCCGGTGACCGGCCCGGACCATCGGGCGGACCCGAGCTGAGCAGGTCCGCCCGCAGCGTCCGAGCATGAGGCCGAGCATGCGGCCGAGCATGGCGCCGCGACCGTCACGTGGTGCAGACTGCGGCCTGTGTCACCTGAAATCATCGTCTGGGTCCTGAGCTTCCTCGGCGCGGTCGTCGTGGTGCTCACCCGCGTGCGCCTGGGCAAGGAGCAGGAGGACGGCACCAAGGCCGTCAGCCGCACCGTCCTGGCCGTGCACACGAGCGTGGGCGCCCTGGCCGTCGTCGTGTGGACGGCGTTCATCGTCTTCCCCGAGTCGAGCCCCTTCGGTGGCGACCTCGTCGGTCTCCTCGGGCTGGCGCTGTGGTGGGTGACCGTCTTCGCCGGCCTGGGCCTCCTGCTGCGTTGGCTGCCGTCGCGTGGCCGGCACACCAGCTCGGTCGACGAGGACGAGTGGGCCGAGGGCCCCGGGTTGTCGATGCTGGCCCACCTCGGGCTCCTGCTCGGGGTGCTGGTCTTCACGTGGGCCTTCGCCACCAGCACGGTGTGACCCGCGGGGCGTCGTACGCCTCAGTCGAGCGCGCGCGCCACGAACCGCGCGGCCCCCTCGCGCAGCCGGTCGGCCTCGGCGGTGAAGTAGGCCGCCGCCTCGTGCCCGGGCCAGTCCTCGGGCAGTAGTTCGGCCGGCAGGCCCGGGTCGGAGAAGAGGAACATCCGCCACTCGTGCACGAGGTGGAAGCGGGCCGCGAAGGCCGCCTCGTCCTCGTCCTCGTGGGTGGAGAGGTGGCTCTTCACCTTCTCGGCGACGTGCGTCAGCCACTCCACGTACGACGTGGCCAGGGCGTCGAGGTCCCAGGCACGCAGCGGTGCGTCCGCGGGACCGAACTCGCTCACCGTCGCCCGGACCGCGCTGGCCCCGCAGCGGCTCAGCACGTCGTCGAGCTCGGTGTGGCGCCACGGGCTCACCCATACGTCGCTGCGCAGCTCGGCGTGGCCGAGCCAGCCGAGCTCCCGGGCCAGCCGTCCCCGCGCTCCGCGTCCGGGCGGGGGAGTGACCGCGATGAGCTGCCACGTGCCGTCCCAGGCGCGAGTCGACGTGGGGTAGACGCGGGCGGCCGCCTGCTCGTAGCGCGTCTCGGCGCGGGCGGTCGCGGCGTACCCCCGCCCCTTGGGCAGGGTCACGGGTTCGAGCCACCCCTGGGTGACCATCCGGGAGACCGCGGTACGCACCGCAGGGGCCGCGATCCCGACGGGCGCGAGCAGGCGTACGAGGGCGGCGACCGTCGTACGGCGGCCGTGGTCCGGCAACAGGTCGCCGTACACGTCGAAGATCGCGGAGCGCGCGTGCATGGGCCGCAGTCTCGCAGGACTGGACGCGCCGCGCTGGCGTTGGGGCAGGTTGCGACGGACCTGTGGTGCCCGTCACTCGACGGATAGGGGATAATAGGCCAACGGCATTTCCCTGCGGCGACACGGCCGCGCGACAACAGGAAGCAGAGGTACGCTCATGGCGGCCATGAAGCCGAGGACTGGCGACGGACCCTTGGAGGTCACCAAGGAAGGACGCGGCATCGTGATGCGCGTACCTCTCGAAGGTGGGGGACGTCTGGTTGTCGAGCTCAACGCCGAAGAGGCAGCCGCCCTCGGTGACGCCCTCAAGGACGTTGTCGGCTGACTGTGGCCACCCACCTGATGCCCTCGCTCCCGGCCCAGGTCTCGCCGCCCGAGTTCGCCATCAGCGCGAACCTGCCGCACGAGATCAATGGCGTCGAGGTCCTTGCGCTGCCGGTTCTTCCGGCGCCTGACGAGGACTCCTCGGTCGTGCTCGGTCCCGGCGCCGAGGAGGCTGCCGAGGCGTTGGGCATCGACCTGCTCGCGGTCCTGGAGACCACTGGTGCGACGGGTCGCACCGGGGAGGTGACCCGGGTCCCGGTCGTGGAGGGTGAGCTCGCGCTGGTCCTGCTGGTCGGGGTCGGCCAGCAGACGGCCACCGACTTCCGGCGGGCGGGCGCGGCGCTGGCCCGGGCGGTCAAGGACCGCGCCAGCGTCGCCAGCAGCATCAGTGCGATCGCCGAGGACGACGGCTTCGAGGCCTTCGTGGTGGGCACCATGCTCGGCTCGTTCGGATTCCACTGGCGCTCCGCCGGCCCCAAGGAACGCCCCGTGCGTCAGGTCGTGCTGGCCGGCGTCGCCGACGCCGACGCGCTGCGCCCGGCCCTGGCCACGGCGTTGGCGATCGGTGGGGCGGGCTGGCGCGCGCGGATGCTCGCGACGGTGCCCTCCAACGTGAAGAACCCCGCCTGGCTGGCGGACCAGGCCGTCGAGGTCGCCGGACTCTCAGGTCTCGAGGTCAAGGTCTGGGACGAGGACGACCTGGCCGAGCAGGGCTTCGGTGGCCTGCTCGCCGTGGGTCGCGCCTCGACCACGCCGCCGCGCCTCGTCCAGCTGGAGTACTCGCCCGTCTCCGACAGCCCGGAGGAGCTCCCGCGCCTGGTCCTGGTGGGCAAGGGCATCACCTTCGACACCGGCGGCCTCAGCATCAAGCCGGCCGAGGGCATGGTCAACATGAAGCGCGACATGACCGGTGCTGCCGTCGTGCTCGCCACCATGGCAGCGCTCTCCGACGTCGGGTGCCCCGTGCGGGTCACGGGGCTGCTCGCGATCGCGGAGAACGCCGTGGGCGGCGACGCCATGCGGCCCGGCGACGTGATCCGCCACTTCGGCGGACGCACGTCGGAGGTCAACAACACCGACGCCGAGGGCCGACTCGTGCTGGCCGACGCGATGGCGTACGCCGTCGCCGAGCTCGCCCCTGACGTCCTGGTCGACGTGGCCACCCTGACCGGCGCGATGAAGGTCGCGCTCGGGGTCCAGACCGGTGGTTTCTTCGCCAACGACCAGGCCCTGGCCGACAAGGTGTCCGCGGCGGGTGACGCTGCCGGCGAGCCGGTCTGGCGGATGCCGCTCGTGGCCGACTACGAGGAGAAGATCGCCTCCAAGGTGGCCGACGGTGACAACGCCGCCGGTGGCGCCGGGGCGATCACCGCCGCACTCTTCCTCCAGCACTTCGCCGGAGACGTCCCGTGGGCGCACCTCGACATCGCCTCGGTCGGTGACTCCGCCTCCGACCGCCACGAGTGGACGGCCGGCCCGACCGGCTTCGGCGCCCGGCTGCTCCTGCAGTGGCTGCGCAGCGAGGCGCCGCTCGACGACATCGCCCGTGACAGGGCTGCTCGCGACAGGGCTGCTCGATGAGGGGCCTGAGCGTGCGCTGGTCGCTCGCCGACGCCCCCGCCGGCGCCGCCCAGGAGCTGCGTGACTACGTCGCCGACGCCTCCCACGCCCGCTTCTCGGGGATGACAGGACTGCGCTTCAAGACGTGGCGCATGCGCGAGGGCGAGTGGTTCGAGGGGACGTACGTCTTCGTGAGCGACGAGGCCCGGGCCGAGTTCGAGGCGGGTTTCCGTCCGAACGCCGGCGAAGCACCGGTCTCGAAGATCGCCGGGAGTGGCCCGGTGCTCATCGAGCCCTTCGAGGTCGTCGCGATCGCCGAGGGCTGGGACGGGTTCGCCTCGTCCCCCCGCGGCTGAGCCGTAGGGGCCACAGGGGCCGCAGGGCAACGCGTGAGAAGGCGGCGCCTCAGGCGTCGCCGGCCCACTCCTTCTTGGCGACCAGCAGGCCGTCGCCCACCGGAAGCAGCACCGGCACGAGGTTGTCGTTCTCGGCCACCAGTCGGCTGAGCTCGCGGATCGAGGACGTCTCCGGGTCCCGCTGCGAGGGGTCGGCCACGCGGTCGTGCCACAGGGCGTTGTCGAACGCCACCACCCCACCGGGGCGCAGCAGGCGCAACGCCTCGGCGAGGTAGGCGGAGTACTCCCGCTTGTCGCCGTCGCAGAAGACCAGGTCGTAGTGGCCGTCGGTCAGTCGGGGGAGGACGTCGAGGGCAGAGCCGCTGATCGTGCGGGCGCGCTGCGACGGGATGCCGGCCTCGTTGAAGGTCTCCTTGGCGAGGCGCTGGTGCTCGGCCTCGATGTCGACCGTGGTCAGGACGCCGTCGGGGCGCATGCCACGCAGCATCCACAGGCCGGAGACGCCGGTGCCGGTGCCGATCTCGACGACCGTACGGGCCTCGAGCACGGCGGTGAGGAAGCGCAGGGCCGCGCCCGTCCCCGAGCTGATCGGCGTCACGCCCACCTCGTCCGCCCGGGCACGGGCGGCCAGCAGGACCTCGTCCTCGGTGATGAACTGCTCGGAGTAGTTCCAGCTCGCGGGCTTCAGCGGAGCGGTGATGATGGCCTCCTCGGTGGGGGCCGCCTGCCGAGGCGGCCGGACGCACTCGTCGCCTCGCTGGCGACATGCCTGTGGACTCTATCGCGAAAGGATCGCCGCGGACGTCGGGCGTGGGTCCGCGTGAAGAATCCGATCCTTCCGGACTCTCACCCCGATTCAGCCTCGAAACTCGGGGAACACTGGCACGGTGTCGTTCGTTGGGGTCAGGGAGAAGTTCTTGAGCGCCTCACAGGTACCTCTCAGTCCAGCGGCTTAGCCTCGATGCACGATCAGGAGATCGACGTGTTCGGACGTTCGCCCCGCACGCCTCGACAGGAGGGGACCATGGAGCCAGAAGTGGCCGAGAGCGTCCCGACGTGGGACGAGATCGTCACCAGGCACTCCCAGCGCGTCTTCCGTCTGGCCTACCGACTGACCGGCAACCGGCACGACGCCGAGGACCTCACCCAGGAGGTCTTCGTCCGCGTCTTCCGCAAGCTCGACACCTACACGCCCGGCACCTTCGAGGGCTGGTTGCACCGGGTGACCACGAACCTCTTCCTCGACCAGGCCCGCCGCAAGCAGCGCATCCGCTTCGACGCGCTCTCGGACGAGCGGGCAGGTCGCCTCAGCTCCTCCGACCCCGACCCCGAGTCGGCCATGGCGGCGCAGACCTTCGACGACGACGTCGAGCGGGCGCTCGCCACGCTGCCGCCGGACTTCCGCGCGGCCGTCGTGCTCTGCGACGTCGAGGGCCTGACGTACGAGGAGATCGCCGAGATCATGGACGCCAAGCTCGGCACGGTGCGCTCGCGCATCCACCGTGGCCGCGCCATGCTGCGTACGGCTCTGGCCCACCGCGCGCCCACCGACGGACGGCAGCGCTACGCCGGCCCGGCCACGGGTGTGCTCCCCGCGCTGAGGGGTGCCCAGTGATCGGCGGGCACCTCGGCACCAAGGTGAGTGCCCTGCTCGACGGGCACCTGTCGCCGGCCGAGGAGGAGCGCGCGTGGGAGCACGTCCACTCCTGCCACCCCTGCCGTGACGCCGTCGAGCGTGAGGGGTGGGTCAAGACCCGGCTCTCCCAGCTCGGTCCGTGCCCGAGCGCGTCGCGGGACTTCTCGGCGGCCCTGCGCGAGAGCCTGGTGGGCCCGGAGCTGACGGCCACCGCTGCGACCTACCCCGACGAGCTGCCCGAGATGGCTTCCGCCGGAGCCGGTGCCCTGCGTGCGCGCCACCTCGCGGCGCTGAGCGGCAGTGCGATCGGCATGGCGGTGCTGGGCGTCGTGGCCCTGGGTGCGGCGCCAGCCAACGCCCCGTCACTCGACCGCCGCGCGCCGACGACCAGCATCGTGCCGCCCTCCTCGTCGCCGACCGTTCGCCCGGTCTCCACCCCCGCGGCCAGGCCCACGGCGACTCCCACTTCGCCGGCCACGTCGACGTCCTCTGTGCGCCATTACGTGCTTCACGACACAATGGCCCCGTGAGCCACGACCCCACCGCCTCGAACGAGCCCACGTCCCCGTCGTACGAGCAGCAGCCTGCTGCTGACCCGCGCCCGGACGGAGGCTCCGAGGAGTCCCCCGCCACGACGCCTGACCAGGCCCCCGCGCCGATGCCTGAGCAGGCGGACGCCACGACGTACGAGCCGGTCGCGGCGACGACGCCTGAGTCGCCGTCGTCCGGGGACGAACCCACGCTTCCGCTCCCGCCGTACGTCGCGCCGGCGACCTCGCCCTTCGCCCCGGAGCAGGGCGTCGTTGGGGCGCCGGGTCCTGCCCAGGGGCCGTTCGGACCCCCGACCGGCTTCCCGCCCGCCGCCCCCGTGGGCGGCCGCGCCCGTCGCCCGGCCGTGCCGGGGTGGACCTGGCCCGCCATGGCTGCGACTGCGCTCGTCCTCGGCCTCCTCGGGGGAGTGCTCGGGGCCGGGATCCAGGAGCGGATCGACACCTCCAACCTCGGTCTCGGGGCCACGAGCACCCGCACCGCCCCGCCGTTGGGCGAGGACAACGACTCCATCGCGGCAGTGGCCAACGAGCTGCTGCCCAGCACCGTGCAGGTGCTCGCCACGGGCACCGCCGCCGCGGGCACCGGGTCGGGCTTCGTGCTCGACAGCGCCGGGCACGTGGTCACCAACAACCACGTCGTGGCCGGTGCCACCGGGAACGGCACCGTCGAGGTCGTCGACTCCAGCGGGAGTGTCTACGACGCCGAGGTCATCGGGCGCAGCAGCGTCTACGACCTGGCTGTGCTGAAGGTGGAGGGGGCCAAGGGCTTGCGCCCCGCCAGCCTCGGCTCCTCCGACGACCTGCTGGTGGGCGACGAGGTCGTCGCCTTCGGTGCCCCGCTGGGTCTCAGCCAGACGGTGACCGCCGGCATCGTCAGCGCCAAGAACCGTCCTGTCACCACCGGCGCGTCGAACGACGAGTCGTCCTTCATCAACGCCGTGCAGACCGACGCCGCGATCAACCCGGGCAACTCCGGCGGCCCGCTGGTCGACCTGCAGGGGCGTGTGGTCGGCGTCAACACCGCCATCGCCACCACCGGCGGCGTGGTGGCCGAGGCGGGCAACATCGGCGTCGGCTTCGCCATCCCGATCGAGCAGGTCAAGGTCACCGCCGACCAGATCCTCCGCACCGGCAAGGCCCGCTACCCGGTGATCGGCGCCCGGGTCGACACGAGCAAGAACAACAAGCTCGTGGGCGCCGTGATCGACGAGGTGCTGGCCAACTCGCCCGCCCAGAGCGCCGGGCTCGAGGACCGCGACCTCGTCCTGGCCGTCGACGGCGTGCGCGTGACCGACGGCATCTCGCTCATCGTGCGGATCCGGACGTTCCAGCCCGGTGACGAGGTGGAGTTCACGGTCCGTCGCGACGACCAGGAGCGCACCCTCACCATCACCCTCGGCTCCGAGGTCGGCTGACCGCGCGCCGCGGCGGTCAGGTCTGCGTCACAGCTCGGAGGCGCGCCCTGCCTCGGCCTCCACGAACGGGTGGTCGTCCACGAACGCCTTGGTCTCGGTGTACATCTTCTCGATGAACGACTCGAGCTGGGTCGACTCGACGCGCCACTGGCCGCGTCCGCCGATCTTGATCGCGGGCAGCTCGCCTCGACGGACGAGTGCATACACCTGCGCGCTGGACGTGTTGAGGACCTCTGCCACGTCGGCCAACGTGAGGAATCGGGATGTGGCGCTCATTACTCCATCGTGCCACTGAATCGAGCAACCACAAGGGGTGAATCCGGCGGCTGTGGACAACCCCCGCCGCAAACGGTCGGACCCGCCAAGATGTGGGTCGTGAAGATGGGCCTCGGACAGACAGAGATCAAGCCGGCCGTGCGCGGCAGCTCGCCGGGCTGGCGTGACGCGCGCCTGTGGACCGGGCTCGCCCTGATGGTGTGCTCGGTCGTCGTGGGCGCCAAGGTCGTGGGCTCGGCCGACGACTCCGTCGCCGCGTGGGCGCTGCGTGCCGACATGGCGCCCGGTGACGTGGTCACCCCGGCCGACCTGGTGACCACGCGCGTGCGCTTCGAGGACGCGGAGGGAGCCGCGCGCTACTTCACCGTCGACGACACGCTGCCGGCGCAGCGCCACCTCGTACGCGCCGTGGGTGCCGGCGAGCTGCTGCCGCGCTCGGGCCTGGGCGAGAGCGACCCGGACACCTCGCGGGTGTCGGTGTCGGTGCCCAGCACCCAGCTTCCGCCCGACGTCGAGGCAGGCAGTCGGGTCGACCTGTGGGTCGCGCCGCAGAGCGCGGGTGACCGCGGCCGCGCCAGTCTCGCGGTGCGCGACGTCGTCGTGCTGGAGGCGCCCGGCGTCTCGGCGGAGCTGGTCGGCGCCGGTGGGGAGCGTCAGGTGGTGCTGGCCGTCCCCGACGACGGGACGGTCCTGGCCGAGGTGCTCACGGCCAGCGGCACCGGCCGGCTCATGATCGTCGGTCGGGGCTGACGTGCGGTGCGTCCTCGTCCTCGCCTCGGGGGCCGCGTGGGAGTCCGAGGCGCTCGACCGGCTGCGGGAGAGCGCAGGCATCGTGGTGCTCAAGCGGTGCGTCGACGTCGACGACCTGCTCGCCAGCGCCGCGACGCAGCAGGCCGACGTGGCCGTGGTCTCCTCGGACGCCCCTGGCCTGGACGGCTCCACGGTGCAGACCCTGCGCCGTCACGGCGTCGGGGTCGTCGCCGTGACGGGAGCCCACCTGCGTGAGGATGCGGAGTCCCGCCTGGCTCGCGCGGGCATCCTGGCCACCGTGCCCGACACCGAGGTGACCTCCTTGCCGGCCACCCTGCTCGCGCTCGCCGACGCACAGGTCACGGTGCCCGCGCCCCGCGCAGGCACCCTGGCCACCGTGCCCGAGCAGCCGGACGCCGAGGCCCCGACGGGCCCCGTCCAGCCTGGTCGGGTCATCGTCGTCTGGGGTCCGGTCGGCGCCCCGGGAAGGACGACCACAGCCACGGCCATCGCGAGTGAGCTCGCCGCCCGTGGCCGCGCCACCCTGCTGGTCGACGCCGACCCCCACGCCAGCGTCGCGCAGCACCTGGGCGTGCAGGACCAGGTCTCGGGCCTGCTCTCGGCTGCCCGCACCCCCTCGCCGGTGCAGGCCGAGCGTCTGGCCTCCGCGGCGCGCGCCGTGGGTGACCACCTGGCGGTCCTCACCGGTCTTCCGCGCCCCGAGCGTCAGGTGGAGATGCGCGACGGCGTCCTCGGCGAGATCGTGACCGAGCTGGCGCTGACCTGCGACGTGGTCGTCGACACCGGCTCCGAGCTGCTCGGGCCGCACGCCCTGCGCGACGGTGCCGCGGGCATGACCCTCGAGGCGCTCGAGGTGGCCGACGAGGTGGTGGTCGTGGGCGCGGCCGACCCGGTGGGTCTGGCCCGCCTGGCCCGGGGCCTGGTGCAGCTGCGGGAGACGTGGGGCGAGACGCCGGTCCGGGTGGTGGTCAACCGGATGCGTTCCTCGCTCGGCTGGTCGCGCTCCGACGTGGCGTCGATGGTGGAGGGTTTCGCCTCGGTCTCGTCGCTGCACTTCCTCCCCGACGACCGAGCCGCCGTCGACCGCGCGCTGGTCGCCGCCCGCAGCGTGGCGCAGGAGGAGGGCAGTGCGCTGGCAGGCGGCGTACGCGAGCTCGTCGACGCCCTGCATCCCGAGACCTGCCGCGTGACGACGAAGGCCGCGGGCTGGCCGCGGTTCAGGAGGCGAACAGCAGGAACAACCCGCCAGCCGTGAAGGCGACCATCGCCATGAGCAGCGACAGCTGCCCCGTGACCTGGTGCTGACGCGGGAGCAGGGTCATGGCCCGGTCGTGCGAGGCCACCGCGCCGAGCACGTGACCGGTGACGACCGCGACCACCTTCATCACGGCCAGCGCCGTGGCCTGGTAGGCGATCGAGTGGTCGACCGCCCAGCCACCGGTGCCGAACCAGTCGTCGCCACGGGAGAGCGGGTCACTCATCTGGATCACCGTGGTCTGGCCGAGCACGACCAGGTAGGAGAAGTAGTGGGCGGTCATGTAGCCCACCACGATCGGCATCATCGCGTGGGCGTAACGCCTCGGCAGGTCGACACGTCGGACTCCGGCGGAGACCCCGGTTGCCATCGTGCCGAAGGTCAGGATCGCTCCTGCGAGCAGGACGAAGGCAGCGAGGGCCAGGTTGTTGAGCAGGGTCTGGTCGACGTCGTTGCCCTGGAGGAACTGCACCCACGCCGGTGACTCGCGGAAGGAGTCGTACGCCGTGCTGCCCAGCAGGACCGCCATCACCGCGGCCAGGCCCGGGCTGGGCCGGGTCGAGGCGAGGTTGCGCAGGGGCGAGACGAGCACGAGCCGTCCGTCGTCGCGGCGACCCCAGACCGACAGCTTGGCCAGCAACGAGGAGTAGACCTCGAAGGGGTCGGCGGCGGCGAGGAAGCGGTTGCCGAAGACCAGGGCGCCGAGGACCATGACGACGGCGTAGACGGTGAGCCACAGCCTCAGCGTGCCGAGCGCGGTCTGTGACGGCGAGACGAGCTCGAGCCAGACGAAGGCGTAGAGGCCGACGGCCGCGAGCCACACCCCGAGCTGGGCGGGGAAGGCGTACAGCCCGGTCTCGGGGTCGGTGCGCAGCACGGTCGAGAGGACGCGGTTGATCGCGCGGAAGGGGCTGAACGCCTTCCACACCGGACCGAGCAGGAGGCTGGCCGGGACGATGCCCACCCACAGCAGGACGTAGACCATGCCGAAGGCGGGATTGGTCTCCAGGTCCTGGCCCGCGACCAGCGCCAGCCCGAGGTAGGCCACGACCAGGAGGCCGACGACGCCCAGCACCGCGCGGAAGACCGGTGAGTCGACCACCGACTGGAGTCGGGGCAGGGGGAGCGAGCGGTCCATCGACTCGAAGCGAGGGCTGCGCCACGCGACGGCGAGGACGATGAAGGAGATGATGAGCGCGGCGACGGCCCCCACGACCGCGAACTCCGCGGGAATGGGTAGGTCCTTCGCGCCGCCCAGGCCGTGGGCGGAGTACGTACCGTCCACGTCAGCGGACTTCGAGCTGGAGGACGACCACGTCAGGGTCGTGGAGCTCCACCTCGGCGACCCCCGGCTGCTCCAGGGTGGCCTCGAACTCGGTCGTGCCCTCCGAGAACTCCCACTCCTGCTCGGGGTTGGTGTGCACGTGCAGCTCGCCGGCACGGTCGGCCTTGATCGTGACCGTGAACGGCTCCCCGGCGGAGACCTCGACACGCTCACCCAGGGGGGAGACCTCGTCGTCGGTGATCGTGATGGCGATCGGTTCGGGGGAGGGGGAGTCGCTGGAGTCCCCGTCGTCCCCGTCGTCCGCACAGCCGGCCAGGGACAGGGCCGCGACCAGGGCCAGGGCGCTGAGTCGCGCGGCCGTTCGAGTGGCGGGACGAGTGGTGGTTCGGGCTCCAGCCACGCGGGCAGACATCTGGGCGTTGCTCCTCCGGTCGGGATCTTTCTGCCAGAATCCCATGAAAGGCAAGCGCATGGACGGAAGGGCAGACATGAAGGAGCGGCTGCGGCCGCGAGACCTGGCCTTTCTGGCCACGGATTCGCCCACGACCCCCATGCACAACGCGACCCTCGAGGTCTTCGAGGGCGGGAGCGGGTTCGACCACGCCCGGGCCCTGGCGCTGGTCGAGGACCGCATCTCCTACGTGCCGCGCTACCGCCAACGGCTCCAGTACGTGCCCGGCCAGCTCGCGAACCCGGTGTGGGTCGACGACACCGAGTTCGACCTGACCTACCACGTGCGTCGCTCGGCCCTGCCGCGTCCGGGCACCATGGACCAGCTGCGCGAGCTGACCGCGCGCATCGTCTCCCGCCCGCTCGACCGCAGCCGCCCGCTGTGGGAGGTCTACGTGATCGAGGGGCTCGAGAAGGGCCGGATCGCGATCCTGTCGAAGTCCCACCAGATCCTCGTGGACGGCGTCGAGACCGTCGACATCGGTCAGGTGGTCCTGGACGTCGACCCCGACCAGGGGCCCCTCGGCCTCGACGAGGAGTGGCGCCCCCGGCGTACGCCCACGCCGACGTCGTTGATCCTCGGCGCCATCACTGACAACCTTGAGTCCCCCCGCACCCTCGTCCAGACCGTACGCAGCGGCGCGGGCGCCGTCACTCGGCGTGCCGAGTCCGTGGTGACGCGCGTCGGGCAGGTGGCCGGCGTCCTCTCCGCGCGCCGCCCCGCGGTGGTCTCGCCGGTCAACGGCGAGCTGTCGCAGCAGCGGCGCATCGTCACGGTGGCCACCGACCTGGCCGACTACCGCACGATCCGCCGGGCGCACCAGACCACCGTCAACGACGTGGTCCTCGCCACCGTCACCGGCGCCCTGCGCGGGTGGCTGATGACGCGCGACGAGGCCCTCTACGGGATCAGGAAGCTCAAGGCGATCGTGCCGATGTCGGTCATCGACGACGAGCTCGAGGCCACCTCGCTCGGCACCCAGGTCATCGGTCACGAGGTCAACCTGCCGGTCGGCGAGGTCAGTCCGGTGGTCCGCCTGCTCCAGGTGAGCTACAGCTTCAACGGCCACCGTGAGACGGGCCGCGCGGTCGGTGCCCAGCGTCTGACCGGGATCGCGGGCTTCGCCCCGACGACCTTCCACGCCCTGGGCTCCCGGGTGGCGGCCCGCGAGCTGCGGCGCGGCTTCCACGTGTCGGTGACCAACGTGCCGGGCCCGCAGTTCCCCCTCTACGCGGCTGGCGCGCAGATGCTGGAGACCTATCCGATCCACCCCCTGCTGCCGGGCCACGCGCTCTCCATCGGGGTGACCTCCTACGACGGCCAGGTCTTCTACGGCATCACTGCCGACCGCAACCTGGTGCCCGACGCCGACATCCTGGGCCAGTGCGTGCTCGAGACGTTGGAGGAGCTCAAGGACACCGCCACGGACGTACGCCCCCGGGCGCCGCGCGGTCGCAAGAAGGTCGCCCAGAAGCCGCAGAAGAAGACGCAGCAGAAGACGCAGAAGAAGGCGGCAGCGCCCCGGGACACCTCGTCCGGCACGAAGAAGACGGAGAAGAAGTGAGCGTCCGGGTCTACCTGCCCACCACCCGCGCCGGCCTGGCGGCCCTCGTGACCGGCGACGGCTGGCAGGAGCGCCGGGTGAGCGAGGGCGCCGAGCCCGTCATCGCCGCGGGGGACTCGGAGGACGAGGAGTACTCGGCCCTGATGACCGCCGCCGATGCCTCCACCGCGCTCTACGACGTCACCGGTGAGCCGGGACGTCGGCGCGTGGTCGTGGTCGCCGAGGTGGCCTCGGCGGACGCCCCGGTGACGCGCGACGACGTCGCCTCGGTGCACCTCGACACCGAGGACCGCACCCCGGACGCGGACCCCGACGACGACCTGGCGTGGTTCGCCCCCGAGGAGCTCACCCACCTGCTCTGACGCGCAGGCTCAGCCGGCGAGGTAGGTGACGCCGACCTCGTGCTCGGTGCGCAGCGCTGCCTTGAGCAGGTCGACGACGACGCCTTCGAGCTTGCCGCCGACGAGCGGGATCGAGACGGTCACCGTCAGGTCCACGGTCTCGATCGTGCGGGCGCCGTCCTCGCGCAGGGAGACGGTGCCGCTGATCTGGCCGGGCTTCCCCGGGATCCCGACCGTGTAGTCGCCGGACGTGAGGTCGCGCCAGTTCTCGCGGTGGACGATGGTGATCTCGTCACCGACGACCTTGGTGGCCACCGACGGCACCCCGGTCACGGCCTGGACACGCTCGACCTGGACGTCGGCAGCGTCGCCCTCGGCCGCGACGGTGACGTCGTGGCTGATGACCCGCTGGCGCTCGCAGACCTTCACCCGGAAGGCGGGGTCCCGCAGCATCGCGGCCACCTCGGCCGGCGGGGCGTCGTAGGTCAGCTCGTGCTGGAGTCGCTTGCTCATGGGGCCATCATGACGGGTCGTCGGCCCGAGGTGTTGCCGCGTCCAAGGTCCCCACCTAGGGTCGGGGGCGTGTCCAGCACCAGCACGGAGGCAGACAAGACAGCAGCGCTCTCGCAGGCGGCCGACAAGGCCGGGCGAGGGGCTCTTGCTGACGGAGCGATGGTGTCGGCGTACTTCCGCCACGTCCCGCCCGAAGACGTCCTCGCTCGCGAGGACCGGCTGGTCGAGGTGGTGCTCAGCCACCACGACCTGGCCCTGGTGCGTCCGGAGGGCCGCGCCAAGGTGCGGCTGGGTGACTTCGGGGACCGCACGGCCGTCGAGGTGGTCACCGACGACATGCCCTTCCTGGTCGACTCGGTGACGATGGAGCTGACCCGCCAACGACGCCCGATCCACCTCGTGGTGCACCCCCGGTGGTCGGTGCGCCGCGACGCGGTCGGCCACCTGCTCGAGCTCGCCCCGATCGACGACTCGGCGCCCGACGACGAGGGGGTGCGCACCGAGTCCTGGATCCGGGTCGAGGTCGACCGGGTGGCCGACGAGGACGACGGCGCCGCGCTGGTCGAGGGCCTCGAGCGGGTGCTGCGCGACGTGCGCGAGGCCGTCGAGGACTGGCCTCGGATGCGCGCCACCGCCCGAGCGCTGGCCGACGGACTCGCCGACGCCCCCGCCGACGTCGCGCGCGAGGCGATCGGCCCGGCCCGCGACCTGCTGGAGTGGCTGGCCGACGACCACTTCACGTTCCTGGGGTGCCGCGAGTACAGGCTGGAGACCCGGCAGGGCGACTCCGGGGACGAGCTCTACCTGCGGGCCGTGCCCGGTTCGGGACTGGGCATCCTGCGCGACGACCCCGACCTCTCCGTCGAGCCTCCCGCGCTCAGCGAGGCGGGCGAGCGCGCCGCGCGCATGCGTACGCCCCTGGTGCTCACCAAGGCGAACTCGCGGGCCACGGTCCACCGCCGTGCCTACCTCGACTACGTGGGCGTACGCCTCTTCGCCGAGGACGGCTCCGTCGCCGGGGAGCACCGGTTCCTGGGACTGCTGTCGTCGGGGGCCTACACCGAGTCGATCCTGCGGATCCCGGTCCTGCGCGAGCGGGCCGAGGCCGTCCTCGCGGCCGTCGGCTTCGACGCCCACTCCCACGCGGGCAAGGAGGTCATCGACATCCTGGAGAACTATCCGCGCGACGAGCTCTTCCACACCGACGTCGACGACCTCGTGCCGGTGGTGCGGAGCCTGCTGTACGCCGGCCAGCGGCGCCGGTTGGCGGCCTTCGGTCGCCGCGACCCGTTCGGGCGCTTCGTCTCGATCCTCGTGCACCTGCCGCGCGACCGCTACAGCACCGTCGTGCGGGAGCGGTTCGCCGACATCCTGCGCGCCGAGCTGGGAGGCGACGACGTCGAGTTCTCCGCCCGCGTCGACGAGTCGCCGACGGCTCGGGTCCACTTCGTCCTGCACCCCCCGCGCGGGCAGCAGATCGGGCCGTTCGACCCGGTCGTCATCGAGGAGAAGCTGGTCCAGGCGTCGCGGTCGTGGCGCGACGACTTCGTCGCCGAGGCCAGCGGCCCCCTGCAGGACCCCCGCGAGCTGCGTACGTGGGCCGAGTCGTTCCCGGAGGGCTACAAGGAGCGCTTCACCGCGAAGACCGCCGTGGCCGACATGGAGCGGTTGCGCGCCCTGGCGGACGCCGCCACCGAGTCGCGACCCAACGGCTTCGACCTCGCCCTGACCGAGGAGACCGGGGGCGACACCAGCACCGAGCGCGCCCGGCTGAAGGTCTACCGGGTGGGGGAGGCGATCTCGCTCTCGCGCGTGCTGCCGCTGATCTCCTCGCTCGGGGTGGAGGTCGTCGACGAGCGGCCGTACCGGCTGGAGGGGCTCGGAACACCGACCTACGTCTACGAGTTCGACCTGCGCCACTCGGGTCCGTTGCCCCACTCCGACCCCGACCTGGTCGTCGACGCGCTGCGGGCGACCTGGCGCGGCGACAACGAGGTCGACGGACTCAACGCCCTGGTGCTGGACGCGGGGCTGACCTGGCGTCAGGTCGGGTGGCTGCGTGCCTACGCGAAGTACATGCGCCAGGGCAACAGCCCCTTCGGCCAGGCGTCGATCACCGCCGCGCTGCGGGCCAACGTCGACATCACCCGGATGCTGGTGGAGCTCTTCGAGGTCCGCTTCGACCCGGCGTACGACTGGACGGCCGAGGAGCGCGACCAGCGTGAGGCCGAGGTGCGCGAGCGGCTCAGCGAGGCCCTGGACGCCGTGGTCAGCCTGGACCACGACCGCATCATGCGCTCCTACCTCGCCCACCTGTCCGCGACCCTGCGCACCAACGCCTTCCGCACCGACGAGCACGGCGAGCGGCGTTCGTACCTCTCGCTCAAGCTCGACCCCGGGCAGATCCCCGGGCTGCCGGAGCCGCGCCCGGCCTTCGAGATCTTCGTGCACTCGCCCCGCGTCGAAGGCGTGCACCTGCGCTTCGGCTCGGTCGCCCGCGGCGGCCTGCGCTGGTCGGACCGACGCGACGACTTCCGTACCGAGGTGCTGGGCCTGGTCAAGGCGCAGATGGTGAAGAACACCGTCATCGTGCCGGTCGGCGCCAAGGGTGGGTTCTTCGCGAAGCAGCTGCCCCGACATGTCCGACCGGGAGGCCCCTGGCTGGAGGAGGGGAAGGCGAGCTACCGCACGTTCATCCGCGGCCTGCTCGACGTCACCGACAACCTCCTCGACGGCGAGGTCGTACCAGCCGAGGGGGTGGTGCGCCACGACGGCGACGACTACTACCTCGTGGTCGCCGCCGACAAGGGCACCGCGAGCTTCTCCGACATCGCCAACGCCCTGGCCATCGAGCGGGGCTTCTGGCTGGGGGACGCGTTCGCCTCGGGCGGCTCGGTCGGCTACGACCACAAGGCGATGGGCATCACCGCGCGTGGTGCGTGGGTCTCGGTGCAGCGCCACTTCCGCGAACGCGGCATCGACTGCCAGACGCAGGAGTTCACCTGCGTCGGCATCGGGGACATGTCCGGTGACGTCTTCGGCAACGGCATGCTCCGTTCCCCGACGACGCGGCTGGTGGCCGCCTTCGACCACCGCGACGTCTTCATCGACCCGCACCCCGACCCGGAAGCGTCGTACGCCGAGCGCCAGCGCCTCTTCGACCTCCCGCGCTCCAGCTGGCAGGACTACGACCGGTCGCTGATCTCCGAGGGTGGAGGCGTCTTCAGCCGGTCGGCGAAGTCGATCCGGGTCACCGAGCAGATGCGTGAGGTGCTGGGCCTCGACGCGGCGGTCACCTCCCTGACGCCGACCGACCTCATCCGTGCCGTGCTCACCGCGCCCGTCGACCTGTTGTGGAACGGGGGTGTCGGCACCTACGTGAAGGCGTCGACCGAGACGCACGCCGACGTCGGCGACAAGAGCAACGACGCGCTGCGCGTCGACGGGCGTGACCTGCGGGCCGCCTGCGTCGGCGAGGGCGGCAACCTGGGCTTCACCCAGGCCGGCCGCGTCGAGTACGCCCGTGAGGCGGGCGGCGCGATCAACACCGACTTCATCGACAACTCCGCCGGCGTCGACACCTCCGACCACGAGGTCAACATCAAGATCCTGCTCGACCGGGTCGTCGCCACGGGTGCCCTGGACGCCGAGCACCGCAACACCCTGCTCGCCTCGATGACCGACGAGGTCGGCGAGCTGGTCCTGCGGGACAACTACATGCAGAACCTCGCGCTCTCCAACGCCGCCTCCACCGCGCCGCAGATGCTGCACGTGCACGAGGACTGGATGAGGACGTTGACGGCGCGTGGGGTGCTCAACCGCGAGCTGGAAGGGCTCCCCTCCACCAAGGAGGTCAAGCGCCGACTCGAGGCGGGCGAGGGGCTGAGCGGTCCCGAGCTGGCGGTGCTGCTGTCGTGGACCAAGATCGTGCTGGCCGACGAGCTGCTGGCCTCCGACCTGCCCGACGATCCCTACCTGCGCAGCGACCTGATCGGCTACTTCCCGTCCGCGATGCGTCAGGACTACCGCGCGCAGATGATGGAGCACCCGCTGCGCCGGGAGATCGTCACCACGCAGGTGGTCAACGACCTCGTCAACGGTGCCGGACTGACCTACTGGATGCGGCTGGCCTCCGAGACCGGCCAGTCGGCCGCCGAGCTCACGAGGGCCAACTTCGTCGCGCGCGAGATCTTCGGCTCCGAAGCCCTGGGGTTCGAGGTCGCCGCCCTCGACAACCGGTTGCCTGCCTCGGCCCAGACCCGGATGCGGATCGAGATGCGCACGCTCGTCGAGCGCGCCTCCCGCTGGCTGGTCGGTCACTACGACCCGCCGATCGACAGCGAAGGGCTCGTCGACGGTCTGAGCGTTCCGGTGCAGCGGCTGATGGCGGCGCTCCCCGGCCTCCTCGACGGCCGGGAGCGCCACGCCTTCGAGGAGCGCCGCGCGACGCTGACGGCGCAGGGCGTCGATCCGGCGCTGGCGACCCGGGTGGCGGTGCTGCCCTCGGCGTACGCCCTCCTCGGCGTCGTGGAGACCGCGCGCCGCGAGGAGCTGGACCCCGAGGCGGTGGCGCGCGTCCACTTCGCCCTGGGCGAGCGCCTGGCGCTGCCGGTGCTGGTGCGCGCCGTGGTGGCGTTGCCGCGGGTGGACCGCTGGCAGGCCATGGCCCGCGCAGCGCTGCGTGACGACCTCTACTCGGTGCACGCCCGCCTGACGAGCGAGGTGCTGGCCGTCGGCGGTCACGATCCCGGGGCACCGGCCGAGGAGCTCGTCGAGGCGTGGGCGGACCAGCGTGGGGAGCGGGTGGCCACGGCGGCCGACACGCTCGAGGAGATCGTCGGTGACGGCGAGGCCGACCTGGCCCGGATGTCGGTGGGGCTGCGCGTGGTGCGGAGCCTGCTCGACAACAGCTGACCACCGGGAGAGGCGGGACGACAGGCCGGCGTAGCGGCCCAGCCAGGGCAGCCCAGCGTGGACGGCCTCAGCTGGCCTTCTTGACCTGCTTCTTCGCGGTGGTCTTCTTCGCTGCCGCCTTCTTGGCGGTCTTCTTGGCCGTGGTCTTGGCCGCGGTGGTCTTCGAGGCGGTCTTCCTCGCGGCGGTCTTCTTCGCGGACGAGCCCGTCGCCTTCCTCGGCTTCTCGGCGGCCTCGGCCTCCGACGCAGCCTCCTCCACCTCGGCCGGAGCCTCCTCGCCGCGCGCCTGCTTGGCGGCGGCGACCGACTTCTGCAGCGCAGCGAGCAGGTCGACCACCTCGCCGGAGCTCTTCGTGCTGGTCTCGGTGCGCTTCACCTCGCCGCCCTCGATCTTGGCCTTCACCAGGGCCTCGACGGCGTCGGCGTAGTCGTCCTCGAACTCGGACGCGTCGAAGTCGCCGGCCAGGGTCTCCACGAGCATCCGGGCCATCTTCACCTCGGAGTCCTTGACCTCGTCGATCTCCACCGAGAAGTCGGGCACCCGGATCTCGTCGGGCCACATCATCGTCTGGAGCACGATCACGTCGCCGCTGTCGCTGGGCCGCACGCGCAGCACGGCCACCGAGCTGCGCTGGCGCAGCGCGACGGTGACCACGGCCATCCGGTCCGACTCGAGCAGTGCCTCGCGGAGCAGGGCGTACGCCTTGGCGCCGCTGGCGTCGGGCTCGAGGTAGTACGACTTCTCGAAGAGCATGGGGTCGATCTGGTCGCTGGGCACGAACTTCTCCACCGAGATCTCGCGCGACGAGGTGAGGGGGAGCTCCTTGAAGTCGTCGTCGGTGAGCACGACCATCTCGCCGTCCTCGGTCTCGTAGCCCTTGGCGATCTCCGAGTAGGGGACCTCCTCGCCGTCGATCGAGCAGACGCGCTGGTACTTGATCCGTCCGCCGTCGGCCTCGTGCACCTGGCGGAAGGAGACGTCGTGCGACTCGGTGGCCGAGTAGAGCTTCACCGGCACGTTGACCAGGCCGAACGAGACCGAGCCCTTCCAGATGGCGCGCATGACGATCCTCCGTTCGCCCGGCGTCGTCCAGGCGTTCCCCTCGACAGTGTGAGAAGGCCAGTATCACCCACTCTGCCCATCGGGGAAGATGGTCGACATGCGTCCGATGCTCGCCACCCGTGGAGACCACGTGCCCACCGGGCCCGACTGGGTCCACGAGGTGAAGTGGGACGGGATGCGCGTGATCGTCGAGGTCACCGGGGGCCGCGCGCGGCTCACGAGTCGCAACGGCAACGACGTGACGTCGACCTTCCCCGAGCTCAGCACGCTCGCGCTCCCCGACCTCGTGCTCGACGGCGAGGTGGTCGCCTTCACCGACGGCCGCCCCGACTTCGGCGCGCTGGCGACCCGGCTCCAGCGCAGCGGCCGCGGCGCCCGGATGCGGGCCGAGGTGGTGCCGGTGACGCTGCTGGTCTTCGACCTGCTCCGCTTGGGGGAGCAGGACCTGCGCGGACTGCCCCTGTCGGAGCGGCGCGAGCTGCTCGACTCCCTGCACCTGGGCGACGACCAGGTGCAGGTGCCCCCGACGTACGACGACGGGCAGATGTTGCTGGAGGCCACCCGTGCGCAGGAGCTGGAGGGCATCGTCTCCAAGCGGCTGGCCTCGCGCTACGAGGAGGGCGTACGCAGCCGCAGCTGGCTCAAGTTCGCCCATCGCTCGCGGACGTCCTGGGTGGTCGGAGGGTGGCGCCACGAGACCGGGTCGCCGGCGCGGATCGGGGCGGTGCTGGTGGGGGAGCCGACCGCGGACGGCTTCCGCTACCGCGGTCGGGTCGGGTCGGGCATCACCGGACGGACCGGCGTCGCCCTCAAGGAGCTGCTGGTGGCCCGTGCCGCCGACGCCTCCCCGTTCGACGAGGAGCTGCCGCGCGCCGACGCGCTGGGCACGCACTGGGTACGTCCCGAGGTCGTGGTCGACGTGGAGTCGTTGGGCTTCTCGGCCAACGGCCGCCTGCGACAGCCGTCCTTCCGCGGCGTGCGCGTCGACCTGACGCCGGCCGACCTGCTCACCCAGTCGAGGGAGGCGGACGATGCCTGAGAAGGCGGAGAAGTTCGAGAAGTCCGAGGTGCAGGTCGAGGTCGAGGGCCGCCGGCTCACCATCAACAACCTCGACAAGGTGCTCTATCCCGGCACGGGCACGACCAAGGGCGAGGTGCTGCACTACTACGCGGCCATTGCCCCGGTGATGCTGCCGCACCTGGCCGGGCGGTGCGTCACCCGGATCAGGTGGCCGCACGGCGTCGGCGACTCCAGCTTCTTCGAGAAGAACGTGCCCCCCGGAACGCCCGCGTGGGTGCGGACGGCCGAGGTCCCCACCACCGGCTCGCGCAGCGGTCAGGGCAGTGGTGTCATCCGCTTCCCGGTCGTCGACGACGTCGCCACCCTGACGTGGTTGGCCAACCTGGCGGCCCTGGAGCTCCACGTGCACCAGTGGCGGGTGGACGACGACGACCAGCCGCTGCCGCCTGACCGGCTGGTCATCGACCTCGACCCCGGCGAGCCCGCGACGCTGCACGAGTGCGCCCAGGTGGCGCTGCTGGTGCGGGAGGCGCTGAGCGAGCGGGGTCTGGAGTGCACGCCGGTGACGAGCGGCTCGAAGGGGTTGCACCTGTACGCCGGGCTCGAGGGCGTCACGATCGACGACGTGGTGCCCGACAGCGACCTGGTGACGGTCTTCGCGAAGGAGGTCGCCGAGGAGCTCCAGTCCTCCCACGGCCACCTGGTCACCGCGACGATGACGAAGTCGCGGCGCGGGGGGAAGGTCTTCCTGGACTGGTCGCAGAACGCCGCGTCCAAGACGACGGTGGCGCCCTACTCCCTGCGCGGGCGTGAGCGACCGACGGTGGCCACGCCGCTGACCTGGGACGAGGTCGCGGGGGTGGCCGAGGACCCGCTCTCGCTCGACCAGTTCACTGCCGAGGAGGTTCTGGCCCGGGTCGCCGAGCGGGGCGACCTGCTGGGGGTGGACTGACCCTCCGCCCGGCGAGCGCCAGACGGGCCAGCAGTCCGACGCGAGGGGCGCTCAGGGCCCCCTCGACCAGGGTGGCGAACCGCTCGACGGTCTCGTCGGGGGTCACTGCGTCGGCGGTGGTCGGACGCCCTTCGTGGCGGGTGGCGGCGACCGCGAGACGCAGGTCGTCGAGGGAGCGTACGAGGCGGATCGTGCCGTCGGCGGCCAGCCGGGCGGTGAAGTCGATCTGGTGCCCGTCGACGTGCTCACCGAGGGCGGGGTCGCGGGGAGCCACGATCGGGACGTGCCGGGAGGTGCGAGCCTCTTGGATCAGGCTCGGGCCGCCGTGGGTGATCACGACGTCGGCGTGGGCAAGCAGGTCGTCGAGCTCGCGGACCCCGAGCATGCGGGTCCCGGTGAGGTTGGCCGGGAGGTCGGCGGACGCGACGTCGGGCCAGCGGGTGAAGCCGTGCTGCACGAACCAGCGCTGGCCGTCTTCCGCGGCGAGCGTGGCGGCCCACTCGACGAGACGGTCGTAGGGGTGGTGGTCGGTGCCGAGGAGCACGGCGACCTGGGCGTGCTGCCCGGGTGACTCGGCCACGGTCACCACACCTTCCCCAGCAGCACGGAGCCCCGGTAGAAGCGCTGCTGCTCGGGCCACTGCACGCAGAAGAGGTCGGTGACCGGGCGGCAGAGCCGGCCCGTCAGGGTGGGTGAGTCGACGCGGTCGATCACCTCGAGGTAGACGGTGCGCGCCTGCGGACCGGCGAAGCGACGCAGCCAGAAGAAGGGGACCGCTGCCCCCGCGCCGGTCGAGACGATCACGTCGGGAGACTCGCGTCGCAGCAGATGCAGGGCGAGCCGTGCGTTGCGGAGGAGGTTGACGACGTTGCGGGTCGTGGGGGAGTGGGCGAAGGTCACGCGCTCCCCCTCGAGCTTGCTGACCGCGTCCTCGGTGTCGAAGGTGACCCAGTGGCGCTCGTGCTCCGACCACCACGGCGCCAGGCTGATGAGCTGGGTGAGGTGGCCGCCGGACGAGCAGACCAGCAGGATCTTCAGGTTCTTCGCGGTGACCTCGGCGCGGAGGGGCGAGGACGAGGGCACGGGCGGCGGCACCTGTGCGGTCAGTTCTTGGAGTGGGGCGGGTTCCAGCCAGCGTTGTGGGCCAAGCCCACGGCGCCGATCTGCGAGCTGACCTCCAGCTTGGCGAGGATCGACTTCACCTGTGTGCGCACGGTGGCCTCGGAGACGACGGAGGCCTCCGCGATCTGACGCACCTGGCGGCCGTTCATCAGCTGGCCCAGCACCTCGGCCTCGCGGGCGGTGAGGCGGTTGAGCCTGTCGAGCAGGTCGGCGACCTGGGCGCGCTCCTCCTGCCAGTGGCGTACGAGGTCCTCGCGCTCCTCCAGCGTCATGACCGGGCGGCCCTCGCCGATGAGCCGGATGGTCGCCAGGATCTCGTTGAGCGGTGCCGTCTTCTCCATGACCTTGCGCGCCCCGAGGCGGATGCACTGTCCCCACCGGGCACGGTCGTTGGAGCCGGTCAGCACCACGACGGCGGTGCCAGCGCGGGCGACGGGCTCGATGAGCCGGCTGCCGTCGGCGTTGCCGAGGTCGAGGTCGAGGAGGAGCACGTGCGGCTGGTGCTTCATCACCGCCGGCAACAGGGTGGTCGCGCTGTGGAGGTCGTCGGGCAGCGGGACCCTTCGTACCTCGTGCCCCTTGAGCTCCAGAGCGATCTGCAGTGACTCCGCGAAGAGCGTGTGATCCTCGATCACACACACGCGTGATGCGCCCCTCATGCCCCATGTCCTCCTGCATCCAGCTGACGTCTGTCGGTTTTCGATGCCACAGAACCTGCCGTTCGTGGTGTGTGGCAGAGCGTCAGCGCCCTCATGCTAGTGCTGAAGCCCCCAAATGTGGGGGCGAACTCACGCCCGGTCGGATCGGAGCAAGCGCCCGTCACCACCCCAGTCCTCCCCCCAGTTGTGCCGTGGAACGCGGGTGGCACGCGGGAGTCCCCGCGTGGACAGTACGGGGGAGCGTGCGGTGGCTTGCGCTGGTCTCATCCACAAGATGACCAATTCTGGGTAAATGTGTTCCGGGGCGACACGAGTTATCCCGACACCCACGCGCGTCCGACGACGGGATGCCAATCTTGTGCAGGTGGCCACCCGTGGCGGCGGAGCCCACGGACACGACGAGGGGCGTGAGTCATGGTGCAGGACGGGTCTCCCGTGCAGGGGGAAAGCCCACGCGTCGCTGTGCTCGCGGAGGGAAAGATCGTCGGCGAGACGATCGTGCTCGCCCTGGAGGCGCACAGCCTGGAGGTCACCGACTTCCCCTACCCGCGCTCGCGGGTCGAGCTGCTCGAGACCCGCCGCGCGATCAGCTCCGCCGGGGCCAAGGTCGGCATCGTGGTCGCCGAGATCGACGACGTTGCGCAGTGGCGTGGCGTGATGTCGGTGATCGAGACGATCCCGCTGCGGTGGGTCCTGGTCACCGGCTCCTCCAACCCGCCCCGGTGGGGCGGTCTGCTCGCCGCGGGCTGCCAGGGCATCGTCTCGATGACCGAGGGGCTGGAGAGGCTTGCCAGCGCCGTACGCGCCGTCGCCCGCGGCGCCCCGGGCATGGACCCCGAGGTGCGGGCCAGGGCGCTCGAGGCGTGGGAGCGGCTGGGCCCCGCCCGTCGTGACCTGATCAAGCGCATCGCGGGGTTGTCGCCCCGTGAGTGGCAGGTCCTGGGGATGCTCAACGAAGGGCAGTCGATCACCACGATCGCCGACGCCGGCGGCGTCAGCGAGGGCACCGTGCGCAGCCAGGTCCGTGCCATCCGTCAGAAGCTCAACGTGAAGTCGCAGCTCGCGGCGGTCGCGGCCTACCAGGAGGCCGTGGAGTTCGGCCGGACCTGAGGTCGGCCACCCAATAGTGGGTAACTCGCGCCCTGTGGTGCGAGTTGTCCACAGATACGCCGTTCGGCGGACGCGGGCAGGGTGCGTCTTCGTTAGCGTCCCGAGGGCCCTCCAGGACCTCTCGGGACAGGACCCTCCATGACCACGACCCCGGTCACGTCGCGCGGCGCCATCGGCGCCCTCGACGCGGCGTTGCGTGACGCCGTACGCCGTGAGGGTGTCGACCCGCAGCGCGAGTCCGACGTCGTACGCCGCCTCGCCCGCCAGGTCGTACGCGACCACGACGACCGCTCGCTGAGCGGCGCGGGCGTCCCGGTCGAGGACCCGGTGGCGGTGGTCGAGGAGCTGGTCGCAGGGGTGGCCGGCTTCGGCCCGTTGCAGGCGTTGCTGGACGACCCGGACGTCGAGGAGATCTGGATCAACGACCCCAGTCGGGTCTTCGTCGCCCGGCACGGCCGCCACGAGCTGACCGACGTGTTGCTCGACAAGGCGCAGGTCGACGAGCTGGTGGAGCGCATGCTCAAGTCGAGCGGGCGACGGCTGGACCTGAGCCGTCCCTTCGTCGACGCGATGCTGCCGGGCGGGCACAGGTTGCACGTCGTGCTCGAGGGGATCAGCCGTGGCTTCTCGGCCGTCAACATCCGCAAGTTCCGCCTGCAGGCCGCGCGGCTCTCGGAGCTGGTCGAGCTGGGCAGCCTGACGCCGGAGGCCGCCGCGTTCCTGAGCGCCTCGGTCCGTGCCGGTCTCAACGTCCTGGTCGCTGGCGGCACGCAGGCCGGCAAGACGACGCTCCTGAACTGCCTCGCGGCGGCGATCCCCGGTGGCGAGCGGGTGATCAGCGCCGAGGAGGTCTTCGAGCTGAAGTTCCCCCACCCCGACTGGGTGCCGATGCAGACCCGGCAGTCCGGGTTGGAGGGCACGGGCGAGATCAAGCTGCGAGAGCTGGTCAAGGAGGCGCTGCGCATGCGTCCCTCGCGGGTGCTGGTGGGGGAGGTCCGTGCGGAGGAGTGCCTCGACCTGCTGCTCGCCCTCAACTCCGGGTTGCCGGGCATGTGCACGCTCCACGCCAACAGCGCCCGCGAGGCGCTCACCAAGATGTGCATGCTGCCGCTGCTCGCCGGGGAGAACATCTCCGCCAAGTTCGTGGTGCCGACGGTGGCGAACGCCGTGGACCTCGTCGTGCACCTCACCCTGGACGTCCACGGCAAGCGTCTGGTGTCCGAGGTCGTGGCCGTGCCGGGGCGCGTCGAGGACGACGTCATCGAGGTCGAGCCGATCTTCGAACGACGCGACGAAGGGCTGGTCTGGGTCGGCGGGGTCCCGCCTCGTCCCGAGCGCTACCGGCGCATCGGGGTCGACGTGCACGCTCTGCTCAACGGCGCCCACGCCGGGCGCAGGCCGGCGGGGGTCGGCTGATGGGGGCGCTCGTCGGTCTCGGCTTCGGGCTGGGCGCCCTGTTGGTCTGGGCGTCCTTCGCGCTGCCGCGTGCCGCGCGTACGGACGACACCCCCGGTCGGGCTGCTTCCTTGCTGGCGCGCGCCGGGATGGGCAGTGTGTCGGTCAGCAGCCTCACCGGGCTCTCCATCGCCCTGGGCGCGGTGGCCTTCCTGGTGGTGCAGGTGGTCTCGCAGACGCTCCCGGTCGCCCTGGTCTTCGGCCTCATCGCCTCCGCCGCCCCCACGGCTGCCGTCCAGCGCCGGGCGCGGGTGCGACAGCAGGAGTTCGCGCAGGTCTGGCCCGAGGCCGTCGACAACCTGGCCTCGGCCGTCCGCGCCGGTCTCTCCCTGCCCGACGCACTGATCAGCCTGTCCCGCAACGGCCCGGTGCCGCTGCGTGACGCGTTCACCCAGTTCGGCATCGACTACCACGTCAGCGGTCGCTTCGGGGAGTCGCTCGACCGGCTGAAGGAACGTCTGGCCGACCCGGTGGGCGACCGCATGGTCGAAGGCCTGCGGGTGGCGCGGGAGGTCGGAGGGGGAGACCTCGGTCGGCTCCTGCGCAACCTCTCGCACTACCTGCGCGAGGAGGCCCGGACCCGCTCCGAGCTGGAGGCTCGTCAGGCGTGGACGGTCAACGGGGCCAGGCTCGCGGTCTCCGCGCCCTGGGTCGTGCTGTTGATCATGTCCTTCCAGTCCGACGTGATCACCCGCTACTCGTCCGCCACCGGGGTGCTGGTGCTCGGCGTGGGTGCTGCGGCCTGCCTCGCGGCGTACTCCCTGATGACCCGCATCGGTCGTCTTCCGGTCGAGCGAAGGATCCTGGCATGACGCCCGCGACGGCCGGGGCTCTCGTCGGCGCCCTGGGCGGCGTGGGCCTGCTCCTCGTCGTTGCCCGGGTCGTGGCGATCCGGCGTACGTCGCTCGACCTGCGCGTGCTGCCCTGGGTCCAGGACCTGCCGCGCCTGGACCACGCCGCCGGTCCCGTCCGCCGTCTGGTTGCGCCGTCACCTGACCTCCCCACGGCCTCACCCCTGGCCGCGGCGTCGGGCTTGCTGGCGCCCGCGCTGCGCCGGGCGGCCGATGCCGTCGACGGCGTGCTCGGCGGAGGTGTGTCGGTCCAGCGTCGTCTGCAGCGCGCCGGACTGGAGACGACGGTCCAGGAGTTCCGGGTCGAGCAGGTCATCTGGGGGCTGGTGGCGTTCGCCATGATCGCCGCTTGGCGGGTGGTGGCAGCGCTCGGCGGTGACACCCGGGTCGTCCCCGCGCTCCTGCTCTGCGGGTGCGCCTTCGTCGGTGGAGTCATCGCCCGGGACCAGCGCCTGAGCAGCCAGGCGACGACGCGGGACCGGGCGATCCTGGCGGAGTTCCCGGTGCTGGCCGAGCTGCTGGCCCTGGCCGTGGCCTCGGGCGAGGGGCCGGTCGCGGCCCTGGACCGGGTCGTGGCGCGCAGCACCGGTGAGCTGTCGCAGGACCTGGGCCGGGTGCTGGCCGAGATCCGCACCGGCGAACCGGTCGTGGTGGCCTTCGACCGACTCTCGCGCACCACGGGCGTCCCGATGGTGGCCCAGTTCTCGCAAGGTCTTTCCATCGCCCTCGAGCGCGGCACCCCGCTCGCCGACGTGCTGCACGCACAGGCGGGCGACGTACGCGAGGCCGGGCGCCGAGCGCTCATCGAGTCGGCCGCGCGGCGCGAGGTCTTCATGCTCGTGCCCGTCGTCTTCCTGGTGCTGCCGATCGTCATCCTCTTCGCCCTCTATCCGGGGCTGGTCGGCCTGCGGATCACCACGCCCTGACTCAACCCATCTCTCTCACCATCCGCCCACACGTCGCACCACCCACACCATCTCGGAGGAACCATGCAGATCCCGCGTCTCGACCACGTCCACCGCGTTGACCTCGCGGTGCGCGTCACCGCCCACCTTCTCGGCCTCCACGACCGCCGCGACGAGCGCGGTGACGTCCCGGGCTGGGTGATGATCACCGTGATGACCGTCGGCCTGGTCGCCGGACTCCAGCTCTTCATCGGTCCCGAGCTCGAGTCGATGCTGCGCGCGGCGCTCGGCAAGGTCACCAACTGACGTGGCGCGGTTCCGGGAGCGTGGCGAGCACGGGTCGGCCGTCGTCGACTTCGTGCTCGTGATGGTGCTCCTGGTGCCGCTCGTGCTGGGCGTCATGCAGCTGGCCCTCGTGCTGCACGTGCGCAACACGGTCGCGCTCGCCGCCTCCGAGGGTGCTCGTCACGCGGCGGCGTGGGAGTCCACCCCCGAGGACGGGTTGGCCCGCACGCGTGACCAGTGGGACGGAGCCGTGGCCCAGCGGTTCGTGAAGGCGACCCGCATCGAGGTGAGCGAGTTCGCGGGGGCACCTGCCTACCGCGTCGAGATCGACGTGGCGGTGCCAGCGCTCGGCCTCGGCGGGCCGGCGGTGTCGTTCACGGTCTCCGGCAACGCGGTGATCGAACCCGATCCCACGGGAGCGGTGCCGTGAGACGTCGCGACGAAAGCGGCAGCGGGATCGTCGAGTTCATCTGGCTCGGGATCCTGCTCATCGTCCCGCTGGTGTGGGTCATCCTCTCGGTCTTCGAGGTCCAGCGCGGCGCCTTCGCCGTGAGCGCGGCCGCGCGGGCGGCGGGACGGGCGTACGTCCTCGCCCCCGACGAGGCCACCGCCCGTGCCCGTGCGACCGAGGCGGCGCGACAGACCCTCAAGGACCAGGGCGGTCCCGACATGCCACTCGACGTCGAGGTCGACTGCAGCCTCGGCGCCGGCCGGTGCCTGGCTGGTACGTCCGTGGTCACCGTGACGATCAGCTCCGGTGTCACCTTGCCGATGGTGCCGGAGATCTTCCGCCGGGGGCGGACGGACTTCGACCTGCAGGCACGGCACCGGGTGCCGATCGGGCAGTACGTCGAGGGCGCCCCGTGAGCGGCAAGAGGAACAGGGCCCGCCGCGACGAGCGGGGCTCGGTGACCCCGATGATCATCGGTTTCGCCGCCGTCCTGCTCGTCCTGGTCGCGGTAGTCGTTGATGCTTCGGCTGCCTACCTCCAGCGGCAGGGGCTGACGACCATCGCCGACGGCGCCGCCCTCCAGGGTGCCGACCTGGGGTCGGTGAGCGCCTACACCGACGGCATCCCCGAGGGACGCCTGTCGCAGAGCGCGGAGCAGGTGCACGCCGCGGTGGGGGAGCACCTCGCCGCGGTCGGGGCGTACGACACCTATCCGGGTCTGACCCACGGTGTCGACGTCGATGCTGCCGCCGGAGTCGTCACCGTGACGCTGCGTGCGCCACTGGACCTGCCGCTCGCGGTGCCCGGGGTCGAGGACGACCCGGTGATCGTGGCGAGAGGCCGGGCCGCGGTGACGGTGCAGCGCTGAGTCAGCCTTGGGTGGTTCACCTCTCGTCGGCCGGTGGCGCGTGCCCGTCGTTGTACACCCGGCCGTCGTCCTTGTGGGCCGCGAAGTCGCGGAGCACGTCGGCGGGGATCTCCTCGACCACCTCGACCAGGGTGGTCTCAAGTTCGTAGGTCCCCCCGAGGTCGGAGTCGTACTCGGAGATGGTGCGTGCGGTCTCGCGGTCGATCACCATGCTCTCGGTGGAGATGAGGTCGAACCAGTAGCGGTTGAAGCTGACCTCGATGGCCTCGCGCCCGCGGACGGTGACGTCCTTGGTCTCGACGCCGTCGACATCGGCGAGCACCTCGAGCGCGGCGGCGAGGGTCTTCGGCGGTAGCAGGTTGGAGTACACCCAGTCGGTGATGGCGACGAAGATGGCTTCCTCGTGCGAGTTGGAGCCTGACACGGTGCGGTCGAGGTGGGCGCGGAGGTCGGATGCGCTGTCGGGCAGCTCCGCAGCAAGCTCGGGGCTGTGCCCATCGTTCTTGGGGAGCACCATGTAGTCCGTCCAACCGGCTGAGGGTCGGGTGTCGATGACCCAGACGACGCCGTCCCACCGCACCCACTGTTCGCGGTGGGTGTCGAGCGTGCGCCCGTCGCCGAAGAGGCGGCTGTTGCGCTGGAGGGCCTCGGTCTTCACGTGCAGGAAGGTCCCGGGAGTGATTGCGGGCCCATCGGAGTTGGCGGCGACCATCGCGAGCTCGGTCAGGTCAGCGCGGGCGGCGCTCCCGTCCGACCCCGCGAGAACGGGGACGATCACGACGCCAGCGATGGTGGCTGCGACCGCCGCGAGGACGCGACGACGTCTGTGGGGCGGACGCGCTCGTGGGGTCGTTTCGCGAGCGACGTCAGCCTTGATGCGCTCGAGTACGTCGGCTGGGAGGCGGGAGTCCAGAGCGGCCTGGGTCGGGCGGGCTGCTTCGAGCCGATCGAGGAGGTCGGTCATGGTGTCACTCCGATGCGGTGGCGGGCCCCGGCGACGGGCACGGGGACGAGGTGAAGGGTGAGGCGCTGCCGCGCGCGGTGCAGGCGTACGGCGAGCGTGCGACGTGAGATGCCGAGGGCGGCGCCTGCCTGTTCCGGCGTGAGTCCGTCCCAGGCGACGAGTAGGAGCAGGTCGCGGTCGGACTCCGAGAGGTGGGCGAGGGCGGACAGGCATGCGTCGCGTTCGGCGAAGATGGTCTCGGGCGAATCCGATGTGTCCGCGCACCAGTAGGTGCGGACCGCCTCGCGCCAGTACCTGTCGTAGCTGGCGTCGCGGCGGCGTTGGTTGGCCGCGATCTTGCGCACGGTGCCGACGAGCCAGGCGTACGCCTCGCCGGCGTCGTCGGGGAAATCGTGTTGTCGGCGAACGGCGACCACGAAGGCCTCGGACACCAGGTCCTCGGCAAGCTCAGGCGGGCCGTACCTGCGGGCGTAGGCGAACAGTCGGGCAGCGTGCGACTCGAACACCGCGCCCACCCGATCGTCGCTCGTCATCTCTTTCACACCTATGTCATGTCGCGAGGGCTCGCGGGATTACAGCGAACCATGGCGGCGACCGGTCGCCAGGCCAATCCGGCACGAAAGGCCCCGCGCATGCAGCATGGGTCGACATCCCCGGTACGGTGCCAAGACTCACGACCTCTGCGACAGGGACACACTCAGCAGGGCTGGGCAGGCAGCGGCCCGAGCTCGGCGGCGGTGGCCCACTTTTCGTAGATGTCGTAGATGCAGCCCACGAAGTAGGCCACCATCTCGCCGGCGCGTTCGGCGTCGACCACTTCGCTGATCGGCACGCACATGGTGACGCCTCGCGGAGTCTTGCGCAGCCGCGAACGCGCAGGCTCGTCGCGCACCTCGAGCAGGAGGAAAGGCCCCTCCGGCACGCCGATGTGCTCGATTACCCAGTCCCGCCACTTCGGGACCACGAGAAACCGCTCCCAGGCGTCGTCGAGCCCGTCGAGGTGTTCGGAAGTTGCCCTGAGCGAGAGCCAGGCGGAATTGATGGCCGACCCGAGCTCGTACTGCTGCCTCAGCGTCGGCTCGCGCTTCTCTGGTTCCGACCTGCTCGGTTCTTGGGTCATGCGGCGACACTATCGGCGGCGAAGCCGGCTGAGCTGACCGTGCGATCTCCTGGGAAGGAACTACTCAGCCACCACGGCGTACTCCAGGTCACCCGCGGCGTCCGCCTCCTCGCCCACGCTGACGAGCAGCGCGAGACTCGCCCCGATGGCGGCGACCGTGATCCAGCGACGTAGCTGCTGCCTGCCCCATGACGTGTCCCCTCGCATGCGGACGATCCTCCCCAGCGCGGCACGGCGGCAACCAGAGTCGCCCTACTCAGATCGTCGGTGCTGCATCACCACGGCCGCGATGGGGTACAGCACTTCTTCCGACGACACGAGGAGAGCACCATGAGCGAGACCCCGGGCCACGCCAGCGACGAGAGCCTCGTCGACGACAGCCCCGCCGAGACCAGCGCGCAGATGGGCGCGGTCACCGGTGACCAGGACACCGATCCCGGCTCGACGCCCTCGGGTGCAGCCGCCGACGACGAGGGGCATGACGACCAGGACTCAGGTCCAGCCTCGGCGCCCGCCGGTGCGGCAGACCCTGACGCCGACGACGACCAGGTGTGAACCTCCACCCGGTGGGGGAGGCATCAGCCATGACGACGCCGGCAGAGACCACGCCCGGAGGCCGCTTCAGCATCGTGGCCCTCCAGAAGCGCGACCACGAACGACTCGAGGAGCTGCTCGACGAGCTCGCGTCCGCCCCCGACGCCACGGCGCGCTCTCGTACGCTCGGCCAGATCGCCCGCCTCGTCTTCCCGCACGCCTTCGCCGAGGAGTCGTTGCTGTGGCCCGTGGTGCGCCGCACCGTCCCCTTCGGGGAGGCGCTGACCTCAGGGGTGGAGCAGGAGCACCAGGAGGTCAACGAGCTCTGGCGCCGCCTTGAGACCCTGCACCACCCTGACGACCTCGACGAGGACCACCAGGCGCTGCTCGCCCGGCTCGCCGAGGTGCTGCGCGAGGACGTACGTGACGAGGAGGACCGGATCCTTCCGCGGCTGGAGGAGACGCTGAGCCCCGCCCAGCTGCGCATGATCGGCGTGGGGTGGGAGGTGCTGCGGCGCACCGCCCCCAGCCGTCCGCACCCGGTCGTCTCGCGCCGCCCACCCGGCAACGTGCTGGCGGCGGTGCCGCTGACGGTGCTCGACCGCAGTCGTGACGTGCTCGACGAGGTCAGCCTGCGCAGCTCCCGCCTCGCGGGCGTGTGCCGGGGCGCCAGCGCCCGGCTGGGCGAGGTGGCCGCCCGCGTCGAGCGGATCGGCGTCCTGCGCGAGGGTGAGACCGTCGAGACACGGCGTACGCCTGGCACGGGCCGGATCCGCTTCGTCGGGGGCGCTCCGGACAAGACCCCGCCGGGGCCGGTGTGAGCGGCGGCGACACCATCACCTTCATCGGCACGGCGACCACGGTCCTGCGGCTCGGCTCCTTCACGCTGCTCACCGACCCCAACTTCCTGCACCGGGGCCAGCGCGCCTACCTCGGCAAGGGGCTGTGGTCGCGGCGGCTGACCGAACCCGCCCTCCAACCCGCCGCCCTGCCACCGCTCGACGCCGTCGTGCTCTCGCACCTGCACGGGGACCACTTCGACCGGATCGCCCGTCGCGAGCTCGACCGCACCCCACCCGTGCTCACCACTCCTCCGGCCGCGCGCAAGCTGCGGAAGTGGGGGTTCGACGCCCGGGGCCTCGGCACCTGGCAGCGCCACACGTTGACCAAGGGCGACGAGACGCTCACCGTCGAGTCCCTGCCCGGCATCCATGCCCGCGGCGTGATGGGCGCCCTGCTGCCGCCCGTGATGGGCTCGCTCCTCGAGCACAGCGTGGGCGGCGCGGTACGTCAGCGCGTCTACCTCAGCGGTGACACCCTGACCGGCAGCCATCTCGACGAGATCGCACGGATCCACCCCCAGATCGACACCGCGGTGGTCCACCTCGGCGGCACGCGGGTGCTGCTGCACACGGTCACCATGGACGCCGCCCAGGGAGTCGACTTCCTGCGCCGCGTGAGCTCTGAGCGGACCGTGCCGGTGCACCACGACGACTACGGCGTCTTCCGCTCGCCGCTGTCGGACTTCCTCGCCCTGGCACGCCGCGAAGGTCTCGCGGAGGGGATCCAGCCCGTCGAGCGCGGGCAGACGGTCTCCATCGACCCGGTGTGACTGGCTCGCGGTGACTGGCCCGGTGTGAAGGGCGCCCAGATGGGTACGGGAGCCCCACGCACACCCGCGCGGCGCCGAGCCGCCCTCAGGTGAGGAGCTACGAGTGAAGGCCATGGTCTACCGCGGTCCCTACAAGATCGCCGTGGAGGAGAAGGACCGCCCCGCCGTCGAGCACCCCAACGACGCGATCGTGCGGGTCGAGCGGGCTGCCATCTGCGGCTCCGACCTGCACCTCTACCACGGGATGATGCCGGACACCCGGGTCGGGACGACCTTCGGCCACGAGTTCATCGGGGTCGTCGACGAGGTCGGCCCGTCGGTGGAGCACCTGCAGCCCGGCGACCGGGTGATGGTGCCCTTCAACGTCTTCTGCGGCACCTGCTACTTCTGCGCCAAGGGCCTCTACTCCAACTGCCACAACGTCAACCCCAACGCGACGGCGGTCGGCGGCATCTACGGCTACTCCCACACCGCCGGTGGCTATGACGGCGGCCAGGCCGAGTACGTCCGCGTCCCCTTCGCCGACGTGGGGCCCACCCTCATCCCCGAGTGGATGAGCGACGACGACGCCCTGATGTGCACCGACGCACTGCCGACGGGCTACTTCGGTGCCCAGCTCGGCGACATCGGCCTCGGCGACGTCGTGGTGGTCTTCGGCGCCGGGCCGGTGGGTCTCTTCGCGGCCCGTTCCGCGTGGCTGATGGGGGCCGGTCGCGTCATCGTCGTCGACCAGGTGGAGGAGCGCCTCGCGATGGCCGAGCAGTTCGCCTTCGCCGAGACCGTCCACTTCAAGCAGGTCAAGGACGTCGTCGTCCACCTGAAGAAGATCACCGACCACCTCGGTGCCGACGTGGTCATCGACGCGGTGGGTGCGGAGGCCGACGGCAACCGCTGGCAGCACTTCACCTCCACCAAGCTCAAGCTCCAGGGTGGGTCGCCGATCGCGCTCAACTGGGCGATCGACGCGGTCCGCAAGGGAGGCACCGTCTCGGTGGTGGGGGCGTACGGCCCGGTGTTCAGCGCCGTGAAGTTCGGCGACGCGGTCAACAAGGGGCTCACGCTGCGGATGAACCAGTGTCCGGTGAAGCGGCAGTGGCCGCGGCTCTTCGAGCACATCCGCAACGGCCACCTCACGCCGAGCGACATCATCACGCACCGCATCCCCCTCGAGCACGTCGCCGAGGGCTACCACCTCTTCTCGTCCAAGCTCGACGGGTGCATCAAACCCGTCCTCGTCCCCAACGCCTGAGGAGGGACCATGCCTGACCAGGACCAGACGCCCTACGTCTCCGCCGCGCGCCCCCAGCGCTTCTCGCCCGACGAGCTGCGCGCCCGCATCCCCGGGTGGGGCGCCGACCTCGACCCGGCGGTCCGCCCGTCAGTGCCACGCGAGCTGAGCGACGGCGTCCCCGCCCACGCCCACTGGCGCCTGCCCGAGCAGCAGCCCGAGCTCGAGCGGCGCGAGCGCTCCATCGAGCACGCCCGACTCACCCCGGTCTTCGGCACCGCCGCCCCGCTGCGGGGGCTCTCGGGTCGCGTGCGCCGACTGGCGTACGCCCGCTACAGCGAGGCCCGCGCACCCCACTGGCTGCTGCTCATCGCCGCCGACCGCATCGAGGTGGTCGAGCAGCGCGCGCTCGCCCTCGCCGGCCGCGGGACCGCCCGACCCGTGCGGGCGCCTGAACCTGATGCACCCACCCAACGAGGAGAAGCACATGAGCGCCAGTGACGAGTCAGCCGTCCGGATCAGTCGCGACGTCGAAGCCCCCGCCTCGGCGGTGTGGGACGTGCTCGCCGACGGCTGGTTCTTCCCGATGTGGGTGGTGGGCGCGGCCCGGATGCGTGACGTCGACCCCGACTGGCCCGCCGTCGGTTCCCGGCTGCACCACTCCGTGGGCAACTGGCCGTTCCTCCTCGACGACAAGACCGAGGTGCTCGAGGTCGACCCGCCCCACCTCATGCGCCTCAAGACCCACGGCTGGCCCGTGGGTGCGGCCGAGGTGATCCTCGAGGTCGAGGAGGTGGACGAGCGCCACTCGCGCATCCACATCCGTGAGGACGCCGTCGAGGGACCGGGATCCCTGATCCCCAAGCCGGCGCGACAGCTGGTCATCGGTCCCCGCAACCGCGAGACGCTGCGTCGCCTCGGCCTGCTCGTCGAGGGACGCTTCAAGGGCCACTGAGCGACAGCGCGTTCGCTGGCCCGGCGTTGGTCAGGGAGAGGTCAGGAGGGCAGCAGCCGCGACCAGGCCGTGCGCAGCAGCCGGCGGCGTACAGCCTTCTCGGCGCCGAGCGCTGCCCGCGCCGCGTTCCACCCGCAGGCACCGTGCACGCCACCGCCCGGGTGTGCCGACGCACCAGCCAGGAAGAGGCCGACGACCGGGGTCTCGGGGCGGCCCAGGCCGTTGGCCGGCCGGAAGACCAGCTGCTGGTGCAGGTGGGCGGTGCCGGCGTTGATCGCACCGTCGACCAGGTTGCTGTTGGCGGCCTGCAGGTCAGCCGGCCGCTGCACGTGCTCGGCGATCACCCGCTCGGCGAAGCCGGGCGCGGCCTCCTCGATGACGCGGCGCATCCCCTCTGCCGTCGCCTCCAGACCCACCTCGTCGCGGGCGAGGCTGTGGGAGAGGTGGCTGTAGGCCCACACGCTCTCGGTGCCGGCGGGGGAGCGGGAGGGGTCGGCCGTCGTCATCTGCCCGAGCAGCACGAAGGGCTCGCGCGAGACGCGTCCGGTCGCCATGGCCGCGCTGTGGTCGATGAAGCCGTGGCGCCCGACGCCGAGGTGCACGGTGCCGGCGCCGACCGCTTCCGGGGAGCGCCACGGGATCGGCCCGTCCAGCGCCCAGTTGAGCTTGAGGGTGGGGTGGTCCCACTGGAAGCGGGAAAGGGCCCGGACGTACGCCTCGGGCAGGTGCTCGTCGCCCACGAGACGGTTGAAGAGCGTCGGGGCGTCGACGTCGGCGAGCACGGCCCTGCGTGCCCCGATCCGCTCACCGCTGGTCAGGCGTACGCCGACCGCCCGGCCCCCGCTCACCTCCACGGCCTCGACGCGAGCGCCCGTACGCACCGTCCCCCCGGCCGCGGTGAAACGTCGTTCCATCGCGTCGGCGAGCGACTGCGCACCGCCGCGGGGGGTGGGGAAGCCGACGTCCTGGCCGAGCATGCACAGCAGCCAGCCGAAGAGTCCGCTGCCGGCGGCGTCGGGCGGCAGGTCGGAGTGCATGGCGTTGCCGGTCAGCAGGGCCCGTGGGCCCTCGCCGACGAACCGCTCCTCCCCGAGGCGGGTCACGGGCAGCAGCGCCAGCCGGGTGAACTCCAGCAGGCCGTCGGTGCCGAGGCGGCGGGCGAGCGTCGTGCCGGCCTTGACCGGAGGGATCGGCGTGAAGAGTGCGTCCAGCAGCGGGTCGCGCACCTCCTGCCACTGCTCGACCATCTCGAGCCAGGCGTCCCCGTCTCCGGGCGCCTGCTCCTCGAGCACGGCCGCGGTCGCCTCGGGCGTCCGCTCGATGGGGGTGGCGCTGCCGTCGGGAAAGACGTGTGTGACCACGCGGGGCGCCTGTTCCCAGGCGAGGCCGTGGCGCTCGAGGTGCAGGTCCTGGATGACCGGTGAGGCAGCCGCGAGCGGGTAGAAGGCGCTGAAGAGGTCGTTGCGGAAGCCCGGGGCGGTGACCTCGGCCGTGCGCACCGCGCCCCCGACGGTGTCGTTGGCCTCCACGAGCACGACGTCCCATCCGGCGTCGGCCAGGGCGTTGGCGGCGACCAGCCCGTTGGGTCCAGCCCCCACCACGACGGCGTCGGCACTGCTCGTGGGGCTGGGCGTCATGGGCGCTCTCCTCTGTCGCTGGCGTGCAGGGCCTGTCGCTGCGCGGGATCAGTCGCCCGGCCACTCACCTGTCCAGCGCTCGAAGACACGGGCGCCGCCACGGTTGATGAGGGCTCGGACGACCGTGAAGATCGCGCCCTGCACCGCGGCGGCCATGATGATCTTCGGGAGATGGTACTCGGACTGCAGCGGCGTGGGCGGGTCCTCGGAGGCAGGGTCGACGGCCGACCAGACGCGCTGGAAGATCTGGGCGGCGATGACGCCACCGAGCATGGAGGCGACCAGGCCCCACGGTCGGTAGAGGATCTTGGCCGACTTGCTGGTGCGCTTCTCCGTCATGGGGGGGCTCCTTACTGGTGGGTTCCTGCCGTGGCGACGCTGCAGGCGCTGCCGCCCGGGGCGCGGACGAAGTGGTCTCTTCGGCGTTCCCCCGATCGCGCGAAGTCATGCCTGCGGGCCCGGCCCCTCGCAGGGGGCGCGCTCCGGGCGTACGGTGGACGGACCGCTGACGTCGTCCTCGGGAGTGGCCATGAGTGAAGCGAGCGCGCCGACGTCGGCTGCGGAGCGCGGTGGCTCCGCCAGGAAGAGGCGCGAGAAGCCGGAGCACCGGCGCTCCCGGCCCGGCGGAAGCCCGGTGCTGCTGATCCTCGGGCTGGTCGTGGTGGTGCCCTCGGTGATGGTGGCCGATCACTTCGGCAGCGGTCCCGCCGGGATCATCGGTGGCCTGGTCGGTCTCTTCTCCCTCGTCGCCCTCATGGGCGGGTCGCTGCGTGCCGACCTGCGGGTGGCGGCCGTGCTGGCGCCCTTGCTGGTCGTCGCGGCGGTGGCTCCCCGGCTGCTCGCCCAGGACTCGCGCCCCGCCGCGATCGGCCTGGTCGTGCTGCTGGGCTTCGTGGCGGCACTGCTCCCGGGGCTGGGCCCACGCTTCGCCAACACCGGGCTCGGGCTGGGGATGACCACCCTCTACGCCTATGCCTACGCCACCCACGGGACCGCGGACGACCAGCAGGTCGTGGCCGCCGCCGTCTCGGGCGTCGTGGTCGCCCTCCTCGTACGGGTGCTCTTCGGCATCGCCGACGCCTCCAAGCCCACGCGTGAGCAGGTGGCCCAGGCGCTCGAGGCGGAGGACACGGAGGCGACCGTGGCCGCGTTCGACGCGTGGCTCAGCGACGGACGGCCACGATGGTTGGCGACCGTCCTGGGAGAGGGGTCGCGGTTCCGGGTGGCGCTGCGGCGGGCGCAGCTGGACGCGGCCACCCCCAGCGCGGAGCCGACGATGACGGCGCTCCGGGCCCGCTGTGCCGCCCTGGCTGACCAGGTCCGTGCCAAGCGCCCGCCGTCGGACGCCACCCCCGACGTACCGGTGGCCCCCGTGCCGCCCGACGCTCCGGCGGCGCTCCGGGAGGCTTCCGCTTCCCTGGACACCGTCGAGAAGGCCGTGCGGGAGCGAGACACCACGGCTGTGGTGCTGGACCGCGGCACCCGCCGGGCGCTGCGCGACGCAGTGATGCACCCCTCGGCCCGGTTGCGCTCGGTGCGGATGCGCCACGCCGTGCGTACGGCGTTCGGGCTTCTGGTGATGCTCCTGGTCACGGCGCCCCTCGACCCCTCGGACCCCCTGGTGGTCACGGTGCTGATGGCGACGTTCAGCATCCTGCAGGCCAGCTGGCGCGACACGCTGGCCAAGGCGCGCACGAAGGTCGTCGGGGTGGTCGTCGGGGCGGCCGCGGTGGCGGTGATCCTGCTGGCCGCACCGTCGAGCTGGCTGATGCCGATCTCGGCCCTCTCCCTGGCCCTGGGGCTGTGGTACGTCGTGACCCGGCCCGCGCTGGGCGGCGCCTTCATGGTCATGGTGAGCGTGGGCTTCAACTCGGTGACCCGCGACCTCGATGCCACCGAACTGCTGGTGCAGTACACCGCCCTCACGGCCTGCGCCGTGGTGGTGGGGCTGGTGCTGGGCTTCGTGGTGGTGCCGGCCTTCCGCCCGGCAGCGTTGCGTCAGCGCATCCAGTCGGCCACCGAGGCGACGGCGGAGGCGTTGCGGGCGGCTGCGGACGGCGCGAGTCCCACCACGCCCGAGGTCGTCGCGCTGCACCGTGACGCGACCCAGAAGCAGGGCGAGCTCGTGCCCGACCACGACAAGCTCGACGACCGCCAGCTCGCCGAGCTCGACCGGTTGCGCGAAGGGCTGCGCGACCTCACGACGATCGCCGACACCGCCTCGCTCGATCGGGCGGCGCTGGTGGGTGCCGTCGAGCTGCTGAGCAGCGACGGGGAACGAGGTCCCTTCGAGGTGCCCGCCTCCGACGGGCTGACGTCGACCATGTGGGACCTGGCCGAGCAGTCGGTCGCCGCGGAGCGCTACCTCCTGCGGACGTTGCCCTCCCGCAGCTGAGGCTCGAAGACGCAAGAACGGTCGGCCTGCGCTGCGTGGGCAGCGCGGACCGACCGTCCGGAAGGGGTGGTGCTGGGCTCAGGTAGGGCTCAGCGCGCGGGGAGGATGCGTCCCGTGCACTCGCCGAAGCCGATGCGGCCGCCGTTGGCGCCCGGGGCGGTGGCAGTGAGGGTGACCTGGTCGCCGTCCTCCAGGAACGTCCGCTCCTCGCCGTTGACCTGGACCGGCTCCTTGCCGCCCCAGGTGAGCTCGATGAAGGCACCGCGCTGGTTCTTCTCCGGGCCGGAGATGGTGCCGGACGCGTAGACGTCACCGGTGCGGGTGGGAGCGCCGTTGACCGTGGTGTGGGCGAGCATCTGGGCCGGCGACCAGTACATCGCGGCGTACGGCGGCCGGGTCACGGTCTCGCCGTTCCAGACCACCTCGAGGTCGACGTCGAGGCCCCAGGGCTGGCGCATCTGGAGGTACGGCAGCACCTCGGGCTCCTGGTCGGGGACGCTGACCTTCGCCTCCTGCAGGGCGAGCAGCGGGACCACCCAGGGCGAGATCGTCGAGGCGAACGACTTGCCGAGGTTGGGACCCAGCGGCACGTACTCCCAGGCCTGGATGTCGCGGGCGGACCAGTCGTTGAAGAGCACGACGCCGAAGATGTGCTGCTCCGCGTCCTCCGCCGCGATCGAGGAGCCCATCGCGTTGCCGGTGCCGACGATGAAGCCGAGCTCGGCCTCGATGTCGAGGCGGGTGGAGGGGCCGAAGACGGGCTTCTCGTCCGCAGGGCCCTTGCGCTGGCCCTGAGGCCGGACGATGCCGGTGCCGGAGACCACGATGGAGGCCGAGCGGCCGTGGTAGCCCACGGGCAGGTGCTTCCAGTTCGGCATCAACGGGTCGGGGTTGTCGGGGCGGAAGAGCCGGCCGAGGTTGGAGGCGTGGTGCTCGGAGGCGTAGAAGTCGACGTAGTCGGACACCTCGACCGGGAGGTGCAGCGTCACGTCGTCGAGCCGGTGCAGGGCATCCTGGGGCACCTCGCCGCGCAGCGCCTCGCGGATCGCCGCGCGCACCTCCACCCAGCGCGCGTGCCCCTGGGCCATGAACGGGTTGAGCGTCGGCGCGGCGAAGACGTCGTTGTCGCCCTCGGTGCCGAGCAGCAGCCCCAGGTCGATGACGTGGTCGTGGAGGCGGACCGCGACGCGGGGGGCGGAGCCGTCGACGCTGTAGACGCCGTAGGGAAGGTTGTCGAGGCCGAAGAGCGAGTCCTCGATGATGGGCAGGGTGGTCATGCGTGCTGTCCTTCGGTGGTCGGGGCCGGTGCCGTGACCGGCGCCAGGTCGAGCGTGGGGAGGCCGAGGTCGGCCATCTCGTCGCGGGGCTCGAGGATCGAGCAGGTGCCGAAGCTGCGGAAGGCGGCCCGGACCTCCTCGCTGCGGGCGGCCGCGTCGCGTACGCGGGCGGTCACCGCTCCGGGGTCACGCTCGGCGAGGGTCGCCACCACGGCGTCGGTGTCGGCGCCGCGCTGGGCGGCGTCGACCGCGGCCAGAAGGTTGAGGAATCCGTGCTGCTCGAAGCCGGTGGCCGGGTCGGTGTTGCGCAGCGCGTGGTGCAGTCCAGCGGTGGCCTTGAAGGGCACCCCCGCCTCCACGAGCAGCCGCACGGCCTCGGCGAGCTCGCGCTCGTCGGGGTAGAGGTCCGCGCGGACCCCGCCCGTGCGCAGCTTGGCCCGGTAGGAAGTGCCGGCCAGCGCCGCGACGAGCGCCGGGCGGCGCTCGTCGCGGGGCAGCTCGACGAAGAGCTCGATGTCGTCTCGACCAGCCAGTGCCTCGGTCAGCACCGGGACGACCTCCTCGGGGTCGACGTCCGCGGGCACCACGACCTCGAGGGCGACGACCAGGACGCCTGGGATGGCGTCGGCCGCAGCGAGGACCTCGGCCACCTGGGTGGGCGCAGGCACGGTCACGGCGACCTCGAACCGCTCGTGGGGCTCCACCAGGTCGGCGAGCCGCGGGAGGGCGGCGGCGGAGACGATGAACGGCCCGACCAGGCCGGCGTGCTCGCTGGCGAGGTGGTCACGGTGGGCCGGCACCGCCTGCTCCAGCGCGAGGTTGCCGGGCGGAAAGATCGCCGCGTCGTCGCAGAGGCCGGTGAGCAGGCCGCGTACGTCGGTCTCGGTGCCGTGACTGGAGCTGGGCGTCACTGGGGACCCCCCGACCACGAGTACGTGTAGACCCCGTCGTCGGTCTCCCGGCCGGCCTCACCGAGGTCGAGCGGACGGAACGTGTCGACCATGACCGCGAGCTCGTCGAAGAACTCCGCGCCGATCGAGCGCTCGTACGCCCCGGGCTGCGGCCCGTGCGGGTGGCCGCCCGGGTGCAGGCTGATCGAGCCCTGCCCGATGCCCGATCCCTTGCGCGCCTCGTAGTCGCCACCCACGTAGAACATGACCTCGTCGGAGTCCACGTTGGAGTGGTAGTAGGGCACCGGGATGGCCAACGGGTGGTAGTCGACCTTGCGCGGCACGAAGTTGCAGATCACGAAGTTGTGGCCCTCGAAGACCTGGTGCGCCGGCGGTGGCTGGTGCACCCGGCCGGTGATCGGCTCGTAGTCGGAGATGTTGAAGGCGTAGGGGTAGAGGCAGCCGTCCCAGCCCACCACGTCGAAGGGGTGGTGGGGCAGGGTGTGCACCGACCCCGCGATGCCCGACGGACCGGGGCCACGGTGCTTGATGAAGACGTCGATGTTCTCGCCCTCGACCACGCGCGGCGCCGACGGGCCGCGCAGGTCACGCTCGCAGTAGGGCGCGTGCTCGAGGAGCTGGCCGTACTTCGACAGGAAGCGCTTCGGGGGACCGATGTGGGAGTTGGCCTCGATCACGTAGATCCGCGCCGAGCCCTTCGGGACCACCCGGAACGTCGTCGCGCGCGGCACGATCACGTAGTCGCCCTGGCCGGCGGTGATGTCGCCGAAGACGGTCTCGACGACCGCCTCGCCGTCCTCGAAGTAGAGGCACTCGTCGCCGATCGCGTTGCGGTAGTAGGTGCTCGTCTCGGTCGCCACCACGTAGGAGAGGCGTACGTCGGCGTTCCCGAGCAGCAGACGGCGCCCGGTGACCGCGTCCACGCCCTCGGTCGACGTGCCCTCGCCGTCGGCGTCCGGGAAGAGCGCGTGGGTCGAGAGGTGGATCGGACGCAGCGGGTGGTTGGGGGTCAGCGACAGGTCGCCGATCTCCCACTCGCGCACGGCGGCCACGGCCGAGGGGATGTGGACGTGGTAGAGCAGTGAGGAGTCGGAGGAGAAGCCCTCCTCGCCCATCAGCTCCTCGAAGTAGAGGGTGCCTTCGGGGGAGCGGTGCTGGGTGTGGCGCTTCGGCGGGATGGTGCCGGCGGAGCGGTAGAAAGCCATCGAACTCTTCTTTCGTCGATTCTCTGGTGGGGTCAGCGGACCGAGTGCGCCACGGCCACGGCCTCGGCGAATCCGGACTCTCCGACGCTGTTGCCCAGCAGCAGCGCCAGTCGGGTCAGGAATCCGTCGCGGTCGTCGGCGGCCACGGAGTTCAGGCCGTCGGAGAGGGCCAGCCAGATCGCCTCGCGGGCGGCCTCGGCCGGGTCCTGCTCCGGAGCCTGCTCGCAGGCTGCCTCCGCGACCACTGTGGCACCGGCCCGGTCAGCCGTCGAGGGCTCAGCCGTCGAGAGGTGGGCCGTCTGGCCCGTGGCCAGCGCGTCGAGCACGGGGTGCAGGTCGGTGGCCTGACCGCGGGCGAGCAGCAGTCCGTCGGGGCGGACCACGAAGAGCTCCCCGGGGCGGGCGCCCCAGGCGTGGGCGACCTCGGCGGCGGCGTCGTCGAGGACGACCTCTGCCGTCGTTGCGGCGCCGAGCGTGGTGGGGGCCGAGTCGAGCACGAGGGTGACGTACTCCCACTCACGCTGGACCGACAGGGCGGTACGCAGCTCGCGGGCGGCGGCGAGCGACTCGGCGTCGAGGCCGAACCCGTACAGCCCGAAACCGGTGCTGCGTACGTCGTTGAGCGAGCTCTGCTTGCCGTCGCGCAGGCGGACCCGGCGGTCCTGCACCGGGTCGCCGGGCTGGAGCCCGGAGGCGGGCGCGACGAGCGGCACCGTGAGCGGCGAGGTCCGCGCGTGGGTGGCACTCGACTGACGCGGGTTGATCAGGTGGCTGAACTCGCCGCGCTCGGTCGCCAGGGCGAGCACCGCGTCGCGGGTCGTACGGTGGCCGTAGCTGCCCGGCGTCATGACGAGCGTCGACTTGCCCGCGTTGGCGATGTTCTGCTCCCACGCGTCGTGACGCTCGTGGGAGTAGGTCGCCAGGAGCGCGGCGTCGGCGGTGCCGTGGATGACCGAGGCGAGCATCCAGACCAGCGTCTCGGCGTCCTCCATGCCGGAGTTGAGGCCGCGGACGCCGAAGATCGGCACCAGGTGGGCGGCGTCGCCGGTGAAGACCACGCGGTCGTGGAGGAAGCTGTCCAGCGCCAGCGCGCGCGCCTTGTAGAAGCCGTGCCACTCCAGGCGCCACGGCCGCTCGTCGCCGAGCCAGGCGAGGTGGGCGGCGATCCGCTCCCGGATGCGCTCCTCGCGGGTCTCCTCCTCGGCGTCGTCGTCGGGGGCGAGCTGGTAGTCGATGCGCCAGATGTCGTGCGGCTGCTGGTGCATGATCACCGTCGAGCCGGGGTTGCTCGGCGGGTCGAACCAGACCATCCGCTCGGCGGGCAGGTCGGACTGCCAGTGGATGTCGGCGATCACGTAGCGGCCCTCGTAGGACTGTCCCTGCAGCCGCAGGCCGAGGGCGTCACGCACCGCGCTGCGCCCACCGTCGGCGGCGACGAGCCACTGCGTACGCAGCGTGGTGTCGCCGGTGGAGGAGGTGACCTGCACCTCGACCGTGCCGTCGCCGAGCTGGGTGACGCCAGCGACCGCCGCGCCCCAGCAGAGCTGGATCCGGGGGTTCGCCACGATCGCCTCGACCATGACCTGCTCGAACTCCGACTGGGAGACGTTGACCATCGGGCCGCGCACGGTGTGGGCCTCGTTGGGCATGGCGAAGCGCATGACCTCGCGGTCGCGGTAGAAGCTGCGGCCGCCCTCCCACTCCAGGGCGAGGTCGGTGATCGCTTCACCGAAGCCCAGGCGGTCGGCGACCTCCAGGCTGTGGCGGCTGATGCAGATGGCGCGGCTGCCGAAGGAGACCTTGGTCGCCGCCTCGAGCACCACGACCTCGATGCCGCGCTGGGCCAGACCGAGTGCGACCGCCATGCCCACGGGGCCGGCGCCGGCCACGACGACCGGGAGGGTGCTGGAGGTCAGGCCTTCCAGCGGCGTCGCCGGGTGCTCCGTCGGCTGGAAGTAGGGGGAGTCGGGCAGGGGGGCGTACGTCGTCATCTCAGCGCACCTCCTCGGTCGCGGCGGGGGTGGCGGTGGGGGTGGTGTCGGCCAGGTCCAGACGGGGACGGCGCAGCAGCACCACCGTGCAGGTCAGGCTGACCAGGCACAGGCCCACGAAGTAGACGGTGATCGCGGCCGAGGTCTCGTAGTGGGCGTAGAGGGCCGTGGCCACGAAGGGGGCGATGCCGCCACCGAGGATGGCGCCGACCTGGTAGCCCAGGGTCGCGCCGCTGTAGCGGATGTGCGCGGGGAAGAGCTCGGCGAAGAGGGCCGACTGCGGGCCGACGGTGTAGCCGAGCACGTAGGCCAGGCCGAGCATGGCCGCCAGCATCACGGGGATCGAGGCGGTGTCGATCAGGGCGAAGAAGACCGTGGCGCAGACCAGCAGGGCCACGGCGCCGGTGACGTAGACGCGACGCCGTCCGACGATGTCGGAGCGGTAGGCCGAGACGCCCATGCCCAGCATCCACAGCGGGCAGGCAGCGATCAGCAGGGCCAGCATCGTGCCGCGGGAGAAGCCGAGCTCGGTGGTGCCGTAGTTGAGCACGTAGACCATGAAGACGTAGGCGATGCCGTTGGTGGCGATGAAGGTGCCGCCGGCCAGCAGCACGGAGCGCCAGTTCTTGGTGATGACCTCCATCAGCGGCATCTTCGCGAGGGCGTCCTGCTCCTCGACGGCAGCGAAGGCGGGAGACTCCATGACGCCCAGGCGGATCCACATGGCGACCGCGACCAGGGTGGCCGAGAGCAGGAACGGGATGCGCCAGCCCCACTCGAGGAAGGCCTCGTTGCTCATCAGCTGGCTGCAGATGAGGAAGACGACGTTGGCGAGGATGACGCCGGCGGGGACGCCCATCTGGGGAGCGGCTCCGTAGAGGCCGGCCTTGCCCTTGGGGGCGTGCTCGGTGGCCATCAGCACGGCGCCGCCCCACTCGCCGCCCACGCCGATGCCCTGCACGAAGCGGAGCAGGACGAGCAGGATCGGGGCCCAGACGCCGATGGTGTCGTAGGTGGGCAGCAGGCCGATGCCGACGGTGGCCGCGCCCATGAGCAGGAGCGAGAAGACCAGCATCGACTTGCGGCCGGTCCGGTCGCCGAAGTGGCCCATGATCGCGCCACCGAAGGGGCGGGCCACGAAGCCGACGGCCAGCGTGGCGAACGCGGCCAGGGTGCCGGCCAGCTCGTTGTCGCTGGGGAAGAATTGGGGGCCGAGGACGAGCGCCGCGGCGGTGCCGTAGATGAAGAAGTCATACCACTCGATGGCGGTGCCGACGAAGCTGCTGGCCACGGCGCGGCCAGCGCCGGTGGGGGCGGCGCGGTGGCCGGGGGTGCCCTCGCCGCCGGCCGGGCTGCCGGCGTGGGCGGGGGGAGCGACTGTGGTCGTCATGGGTGGGTCTCCTCTGGGGGTCTCGGCCGGGGCCGTGGGACCAGAGTCGGCCACGTCACAATGTTTGAAAAGCAGAGGATGTCGACCAGCAACCTCAGAATTTCGGTGGTACTGGCCGCTTCTCCTGCGCGGGCTTGTTGAGCGCCTCGGTGATGAAGGTGCGCGTCGCCCGGCTGAGCAGCGATCCCGGGTGCCAGACCAGGTCGACGGCGACCTCGGGCAGCACCGGCGCGACGATCTCCTTCACGACCACGGGGTGGCCCTCGTACGTCGTGTCGCTGCTGGGTCGCTGGAGCAGGAGCGTCCACCCCAGTCCGCGGCCGACGAAGGAGCGAGCGGTCTCGTAGGTCCGCGCCCGGTAGGCCACCCGAGGAGTGAAGCCCGCCCTGGCACAGCAGTCGTGGGCGTGGCTGCCGCTCGGCGGGGCGTCGAGCAGGACCATCGGGTCCTTGCGCAGGTGGGAGAGGTCGACGGGCCCGGCGTCCTCGGCGAGCCGGTGCGTGGCGGGCAGCACGACCCGCGGACGCAGGTGGGCCAGGGTGGCCGTGCGCCACGACGGTGCGAGGTCCAGGTCGTACATGATGGCGAGGTCGAGGTCGCCGGCCTCGAGGCGCGAGGTCAGCTGGTCCTGGGTGAGCTCGTGCACCTCCAGGTGCGCCTCGGGGTGGCGTCGCGCGAAGTCGGAGACGAGCTGCGGCAGCACGGTCGGCGCCAACGAGGGGTAGCAGCCCAGCCGCACCAGCCCGGAGACTCCGCGTTCGTCACCTCGGGCATCGGCCTCCAGCTCGGAGGCCTGGTGCAGCAGGTAGCGAGCCCGGGGCAGCACCAGCTCGCCGCTGGCGGTGAGGCTGACGCCCTTGGCCTTGCGACGGTGCAGGAGCTGGGTCTGCAGGTGGCGCTCCAGGTCGGTGACGGAGGCGGAGAGCGCCGAGGGGGAGAGGTGCAGCCGCTCGGCGGCGCCGCTGATCGTGCCTGCCTCGGCGACGGCCACGAAGGCGGCGAGCTGGTTCATCGTGAACGCCGGGACACCCTCTGCTCTGGCCACGCCCCCGACGGTAGCCGCCGAGGCCACGAACTCAGGCGGTGGCGGGCAGATGGATCGCTGCCCGCACCTCCTCGAGCAGCTCCCGGTAGGCGGGAAGTGCCCGGATCTCCTCCGGTGCCACCTTGACGCCGTCCGCCGCTCCGCCCTGGGTGAAGACCGCGCTGCGGTCGAGCACGATGCGCCCCGGACGGGGGCTCATCACCAGCACGCGCGAGCCGAGGAAGACCGCCTCGTCGACGCTGTGGGTGATGAAGAGGATCGTGCGGCCGGTGGCGCGCCAGATCTCCAGCAGCTCGTTCTGCAGCCGCTCACGGGTCAGTGCGTCCAGGGCCCCGAACGGCTCGTCCATCAGCACGATGTCGGACTCGTTGGCCAGCACCCGCGCGATCTGGCAGCGCTGCTGCATGCCGCCGGAGAGCTCGTACGGGCGGTGGTCGCCGAAGGCCTCCAGCCCGACGAGCTCGAGGTAACGGTCGGCGACCTCGCGGCGCGCTGCCTTGCCGACGCCGCGCAGCTTGGGCCCGAGCTCGACGTTGCGGCGCACGCTGAGCCAGGGGAAGAGCGTGGGCTGCTGGAAGACGACGCCGCGCTCGGCGCCGGGGCCCCGGACGGGCCGGTCGCCCACGGAGACCGACCCTTCGCTCGGCGCCATGAAGCCGGCCACGAGGCGCAGCAACGTCGTCTTTCCGCAGCCGGACGGACCCGCGAGCGTGACGAACTCGCCCGGCTCGAGGGTCAGGTCGACCCGCTCGAGCGCGCCGACGGCGGCACCACCCACGGTGAAGTGGTGCCGCACGCCGGCGAGCTCGACGCGCGCGGTGTGGTTCTCAGCCATTGGCCACGGAGGAGGCGGGCTCGGCGTTGACCCGCGAGACGTAGTCGGCCTTCGGTGAGACCTTCTCGATCTCGCCCTGCTCGAGCAGGAAGCCCGCCGCGGTGAAGAGGTCGGAGGCGAGCTTGCCGCCCAGGTAGTCCGGACCTGCCTGCTCCTCGGCGGTGAGGAAGACCAGGCCGGCGAACTGCTTCTCGGCCTCGCCCGGGTCGATGCCCAGCACGACGCCCACCGACTCGGCCGCGGTGGCCGGGTCGTCCTTGATCAGGCGTACGGCGTGGTCCTGCGCCTGCGCCCACGTGGCGAGGAACTCCGGGTTCTCGGTCGCGAACGCGGTCGTGACGGTGCCGACGTCGAAGGTCGGCCAGCCCTTCTCCGCGGTGTCCTTGGACGAGAGGATCCGGGTGCCGCCGTCGGAGAGCAGCTGCGACTGGACCGGGTCCCAGACCCAGACGCCGTCGATCTCGTCGCCCTGCCACGCGGCGGGCATGTTGTCGGGCTCGAGGTTGATGACCTTGACGTCCTTGGTGGCGTCGAGGCCGGCCTCCGAGATCGCCTGCAGCAGGGAGTAGTGGGCGGTGGAGGCGAACGGCACGCCGATGGTGCGTCCCTCCAGGTCGGCGACCTCCTCGATGGCCTCGTCCTTGACGATGAGTGACTCGGCATCACCGATGACGTCGTGGACCCAGATGGTCTGGATGTCGACGTCGTCGACGGTCGGAGACGAGGCGGAGCGTGCCGCGGGGGAGGAGCCCATCAGGCCGAGGTCGACCTGGTCACCGCCGTACCACTCGATCACCTGGCCGCCGGAGGACGCCTGCACCCAGGTGATCTCGGCGTTGGGGAGGCAGGCCTCCAGGAGGCCGAGGTCCTTCACGACGACGTCGGCGTTGGGGATGGCCTGCCAGGCGATGCGGGCCTTGGCGGTCACGGACTCGTCGGCCTCCCACGGGCACTCGGCCACGGCGGCCGACGCCCCTTCCTTCTTGTCGTCGTCGCTGCCGCACGCGGCCAGGCCCAGGGCGAGCGTGGCGGCGAGGAGCGCGGTGGCGCCCCTGCTGAGGCGGGGGGCGATGCGTGTCTTCATGCTGGTGGTGCTCCCTTCACGCGCCGAGGCGCGCTCACGCCTTGCCCCGCCAGGGGACAAGGACCTTTTCGAGTGACTTCAACCCGAGGTCGATGAGGATCGCCGCGACACCGATGACGATGATGCAGGCGATCACGAGCGGGCTCTGGAGCTTCTGGCCCGACAGGTAGGCCAGGCCACCGATGCCCGGGATGCCGTTGGCGATCTCCGCCGCCACGACGGTGGTCCAGGCGAAGCCCGTGGCGACGCGGATGCCGGTGAGCACCTCGGGCAGCGTCGCGGGCAGGACCACGGAGGTCAGCGCCTGGCGTCGGCTCGCGCCGAGCGAGCGCACCGCGTTGACCTGGTCCTCCTTGACGCTGCGGACGCCGGAGATGGTCGCCATCGCGATCGGCGGGAAGGCCGCGAGCAGCAGGAGCCAGATCTTGGAGGTGTCGCCGATGCCGAACCAGACCATCAGCAGGCCGATGTAGGCCAGCGGCGGCAGCGAGCGCAGGAAGTGGAGGTAGGGCTCCAGCAGGGTGCCCAGCCAGGTGGTGGCCATGAGCAGGCCGGCCGGGATGCCGATGGCGATGGCGAGCCCGACGCCGATCGCGATGCGCCGCAGGCTGGCGAGCAGGTGCTCCCACAGGTAGTGGTTCTGCGCGCCGCGCACCATGCGGTCCGACCCCTCGGTGATCGGGTGGTCGGTGTTGGCCCGCACGAAGGCCTCCCACACCGCGCCGGGGCCGGGCAGGTAGAGCGGGCGGACGAGCCCGGCGCTCGTGACCGCCCACCAGATGAGCATCAGGACCGAGAACGAGGTGAGGTGCAGGGCGGCGCGGCGCAGGCCGGCCCGGCGGCGCGATTTGGCGGGCGTACGCCGACGCTCACCCTGCGCGGGTGGGCGCTCGGGTGCCGCGGCACGTGGTGCGGTGGCATGGGTCGACGACATCGTCCGGTGCTCCTGCTGACGGGGGCATGGCAGTGCTGTGGGGCAGCGGACGAATTAAAGCACAGTATCTCGGTCGACTTTCACCACAAATGGTCTTCGTCCCATTCGTGCCGTCCGTCGGGGGCAGTCGGCAGGCGTGCGCGGGGTCAGCGCCCGGTCGCCTCGGCCACCGCCTCGGGCGACCAGCCCAAGAGCTCGCCGAGGACGTACGCGTTGTGCTCGCCGAGGTCGGGTCCGACGTGGCGCACCGAGATCGAGCGCTCACCGAGGACGGGCACGACGCCGGGGAAGGCGACGTCCCGGACGTCGCCGTCGACCTGGACGGGCAGCGTCTGCACCATGTCGCGGGCCAGGAACTGCTCGTCGACCATGATGTCGGAGGCCGTCATGATCGGTCCGGCCGGGACGCCTGCCTCCTCGAGGACTTCGAGCGCCTCCTCGCGCGTACGCCCCTTCGTCCAGGCGCCGATCGCGTCGTCGAGCTCGTCGCGGCGGTCCCAGCGGCCCTTGTTGTTGACCAGGGCGGGGTCCTCGGCCAGGTCGTCGCGACCGATGGCGCGCATGAACCGCGGGAAGAGGTTGTCGGCGTTGCCGGAGATCACCACGTCGCCGTCGGCGCAGGGGTAGGCGTTGGACGGGGCGATCCCCTCCATCCGCCCGCCGGTGCGCACGCGCGTCACGCCGTAGGCGGAGACGTCCGGCACCAGCGACTCCATCATCGAGAAGATCGCCTCGTGCAGCGCCACGTCGACGTGCTGCTGCGCCGGCGAGGGGCCCGTGCCTCCGGCGCCACGGGCCCGCTCGCGCTGGTGGAGCTGCATGACGATCCCGAAGGCGGCGTAGAGGCCCGCGATCGAGTCGCCGATGGAGACACCGACGCGCGACGGCGGACGGTCGGCCTCGCCGACCAGCTCGCGCAGCCCGCCGTACGCCTCCGCGACGGCCGCGAAGCCCGGGCGGGCGGCCATCGGCCCGGTCTGGCCGAAGGCGGAGATCCGGGCCACCACGAGCTCGGGGTTGAGCTCCTCGAGCGTGGCCGCGTCGAGTCCCCACCGGTCGAGCGTGCCGGGGCGGAAGTTCTCCACCAGCACGTCGCAGGTGGTGATCAGCTCCTTGGCCGCGCGCAGGCCGGCCTCGGAGCGCAGGTCGAGCTCCACGGAGAGCTTGTTGCGGTTGAGGGTGCGGTAGAGCATCGAGGTCTCGCCGGCGAAGAGGCGCCAGTTGCGCAGCTCGTCGCCGGTGCGCGGGCGCTCGACCTTGATCACCTCTGCGCCGAAGTCGGCGAGCATCCGGGTCGCGGTCGGGGCGGCGATGAAGTTGCCGAGCTCGAGCACCCGAATCCCGCTGAGCGGGAGGGAGGAGGGGGCGGGGCTGGCGGGCTGGTGACCCGAGTGGGGGGAGGCGTCGCTCATGGGGGCGGACTCTAGTGCGAGGGGTCGCGCTCGCGCAGAGGAGTGCGTAGGGTCGACGACTTGCCTTTCCGCCATCCGTCTCGGAGACCCCACGTGAAGCGAATCGCCCCCATGGTCGTAGCCCTCCTCACCACACTCGTGCTGGTGCTCATCGCGACCCCGGCCCCGGCGCAGGCGGCCACGGCCGCGCAGCGCTACGGAACCGCCGCGGAGAAGGCCACCAACGCGGCCCGGGCGAAGCACGACCGGGTGAAGCTCAAGGGCAACAAGTGCTTGCGCAAGTACGCCCGCATCCAGGCCACCAAGATGGCCCGCAAGGGCGACATCTGGCACCAGGACCTCAACGTCATCGCGCGCAAGTGCAAGATGTCATGGGTCGGTGAAAACGTCGCCATGGGCTTTCCCACGGGCAAGGCCGCGGTCAACAAGGGCTGGATGAAGTCGAAGGGGCACCGACGGAACATCCTGCGCAAGCAGTTCCGGCTCGGTGTCGTCGTCGCCCGCAAGGACTCGGACGGTCATTGGTACGCCGCCCAGGTCTTCGGGCGTCGCTGAGCGTGGCGACGCGCCCGGCCACGCTGGACGGCTGGTTCGACTGCTGGTGGTGCGGGCCGTAGGCTGGCCGGCGTGGCTGGTACCGACTTCGACGTAGAGATCAAGCAACTCCGGGCGACGATGAAGACCATCGGCCAGGTCCTCGACCTGGACGCGATGCGCATCGAGATCGCCGAGCTCGAGGACCAGGTCGGTTCACCCGACCTGTGGGACGACCAGGCGAACGCCCAGCGGGTGACCGGCCGCCTCTCCCAGCTCAACGGTGAGCTCGAGCGCTTCACCGGCCTCGAGGGACGCATCGACGACCTCGAGATCATGGTCGAGCTCGCCACCGACGAGGCCGACGCCGAGTCGCTCGCCGATGCCCAGGCCGAGCTCGACCGGATCAAGAAGTCGGTCGAGACGCTCGAGGTCCGCACCCTGCTCTCCGGTGAGTACGACGCCCGCGAGGCCCTGATCAGCATCCGTGCCGGCGCCGGTGGCGTCGACGCCGCCGACTTCGCGCAGACCCTGCAGCGCATGTACGTGCGCTGGGCCGAGCAGCACGGCTACCCGGTCGAGATCTACGAGACCTCGTACGCGGAGGAGGCCGGCATCAAGTCGACGACCTTTGCGGTCAAGGCGCCCTACGCCTACGGCACCCTCTCGGTCGAGGCCGGCACCCACCGCCTCGTGCGCATCAGCCCCTTCGACAACCAGGGCCGTCGTCAGACCAGCTTCGCCGCGGTCGAGGTCGTCCCGGTGCTGGAGCAGACCGACGAGATCGACATCCCCGACGAGGAGATCCGCGTCGACGTCTACCGCTCCGGTGGTCCCGGTGGCCAGTCGGTCAACACCACCGACTCCGCCGTGCGCCTGACCCACATCCCCACCGGCACCGTGGTCAGCTGCCAGAACGAGAAGTCGCAGCTGCAGAACAAGGCCTCCGCGATGGTCGTCCTCAAGGCCAAGCTCCTGGCGCTGAAGAAGGCCGAGGAGAAGGCCCACCTCGACGAGATGCGCGGCGACGTGCAGGCGTCGTGGGGCGACCAGATGCGCAACTACGTGCTCAACCCGTACCAGATCGTCAAGGACCTGCGCACCGGTTACGAGGCCGGCAACCCCCAGGCTGTCTTCGACGGTGACCTGGACCCGTTCCTCGAGGCCGGCATCCGGTGGCGCCGCGGCGCCGAGAAGGCCGAGGCCAACTGACCTCCGGCGGTCCGGTCCTGACGACACGGACCGCCGACGACAAGAGCCGCTGGGCGCCTCGGCGCCCAGCGGCTCTTGCGTTGCCGGGTGTTCCCCGGTGGGGTCAGCGTGGCTTGACGGGCCTGGTCCATCCGGAGAGGGCGGACCATCCGGCGCTGTTGCGGGCCTGGACGCGGACCTTCCAGCGTCCGGTGCCCAGGCGGACCTCCCGGGTGAGGGCCCGTCCGGTGACCACGACGGTGCGCGGCTTACCGATCACCTTGCCGCGGGCGTTCACCTTGCGCAGGACGATGCGGTAGCCGTTCACCACGTCGCTGCCGCTTGCCCGCGGCGCGCGCCAGCGCACGACGACCGTCCTCTTCCCGCCCTTGCGGCCCCGCGCGGCCGAGACGTGGGTCGGTGCACCGGGGGCGGTCTTCGTCTCCGGTGTCGGCGTGGGCGTCGGCGTCGGCGTCGGCGTCGGTGTGGGAGTCGGGTCCGGCGTGGGAGTCGGCGTTGGCGTGGGAGTGGGAGTCGGGTCCGGCGTGGGAGTCGGTGTCGGCGTCGGCGTGGGAGTCGGCGTCGGCGTGGGAGTGGGAGTCGGGTCCGGCGTGGGAGTCGGCGTCGGTGTCGGCGTGGGTGTGGGAGTCGGCGTCGGGTCCGGCGTGGGCGTGGGCGTCGGGTCCGGCGTGGGTGTGGGAGTCGGGTCCGGCGTGGGAGTCGGCGTCGGTGTCGGCGTGGGTGTGGGCGTGGGCGTGGGCGTCGGCGTCGGCGTCGGGGGCTCCACGGTGACCGTGGCCGTCGCATCCGGGCTCGTGCCCGCCGCGTGCCGTGCCCGGACGGCGACGGTGTGCGTCCCCGCAGGCAGTCCGGCGAACCGGTGGCTGAACGTGGAGGCGGTGAGCGGAACCCATGCCGCGTCGCCGACGCGCACCTCGTACGCCGCGAGCAGGCCGCCGTCGTCGGCGGGCGAGCCCCACGTCAGGTCGACCGCGGCGCCGTCGACTGTCGTGGCCACGGCGGTCGGGCTGGACGGGGCCACCGGGGTGTAGCGCACGGTGAAGGACTTCGTGGCGCCCGTGCCGGCGGCGTTGAGCAGGGTGACCCGTGCCTGGCTCCCCTCCGGGAAGCTGGAGGTCGGGAAGGCGATGTTGGCTCCCAGCGCGATCGGCTGGAAGCTGTACCAGCGGCCGTCCCTGAGGAACTCCACCTTCGTCTGGACCCCTGTCGCCTCGGTGTCGGGCGACAGCACGACCCGCAGCTTCGCGGCCGTGTCGCTCACCCTGGTCATCGCGACGTGGAGCGGCATGCGGGGGACGACGATCGAGCGCGTCGAGCTGGCCGCAGAGGTCCCGGCGGTGTTGACGGCCCGCACGGTCACGGTGACCGGGGTGTCCGGGGCGGTCTTCAGGGCGTACGTCCTGGCCTGCGCGCCGAGGCGCACCTCGGGCCGGTTGTCGACGGAGACGAGGTAGGCGGTGACGGGAGCACCGCCGCTGACCTGCGGGGGCTCCCAGGCCACGGTGGTGCTGCCGGACGGCGTGGTGAAGGCGCTCAGTGCCGTTGGGGCGCCGGGCGCGGTCGTCTCGACGTCACAACCCACCACGTCGAGGGTGTAGGGCCCGACGGCGTAGGAGGGGGAGTAGGTCCACGAGGCGCCGCCGTCACGGCGGACGCCGTCGCTGCGCACGCGGAGGTAGTGGGTGGTGCCGTCCAGGGCGTGGGTGAGGGACGCGTCGACACCGGCGTTGCGGTCAGGCGTACCGGTGGTCGTGGTCGGGTTGTCCTCGGCGACGACGGTCCCGTCGGCGTCGAGCAGTGCCAGGGAGAGGTCGAGGTTGGGCGTGACGCCACTGGTGAGGGCCCGCGCGGTCAGGTCGGTGCAGCCCTCCAGCCGGTAGAAGTCCGCGTCCTCGCCGGAGGTGACGACGCCGGTGTCGTGGCCTCCCTCCGACAGCGGTCGGGCAGAGGCGAGGTCGGTGCCCGGCTCGTCCCGGAGCAGCGGGAGGCCGTGCTGGGTGGCGGCCAGGTCGCGCTCGCTCTCGGCCCAGAAGCTCGCCGGCCGGGGGGTGCCGTAGTCCATCAGGCGGAAGTGGAGGTCGCTGGAGTCAGCTCCCTGGGCGGCGTAGGCGGTGCTCCTCTGGTCGAACGAGTGGTGCAGTCCGACGTTGTGCCCCACCTCGTGGGAGACGGTCCAGGCGAGGGTGTCTGCGGAGGCTCCGGGCAGCTTCCCGGTGAAGACGAGCGCGGGGGTGTTCTGGTAGCGCGAGCCGGTCGAGTTGAAGGTGCCGACGTACGCCAGCCCGACGGTCCCGCCGGGCGAGCTGCTGCCGGTCGCCGCCACGGCCAGGGCAGGGCTGTCGCTGAGCAGGGCTCGTGCGCCGAACTCCTGGTCAGCGGTGCTCGAGCGGTGGAGGGCTTCTGCGCCGGGGTCCCGGAGGGTGACGTTGACGTCGAAGACGGCGAAGTCCTCGGCGACGCGCTGCCAGACCTGCTGCAGCAGGACCCTCTCGGGGTCGGAGAAGTCGGGTCCGTCCCCGGCCGGGTCCCACCCCCGGTGGAAGCCCGAGGATCCGGGGTAGGTCGAGGCCCACGCGCTGTCGGTGAGGTCGTGGCCGTCGACGTCGAGGTAGATGGTGCGTGCGGCCCCCGGGCGGCTGCTCAGGGTGAAGGTCTCCGACAGGGGTGCCACCGGGCCGAGTCCGTCGCCGGTCGTCGTCGCCCCGACAGCGCCCACCTCGCCGCGCTGGGCGCTGTGGTCGTGGCTGGGGTGGTCGCCAAGGTGCCCGCCGAAGTCCTCCTTGGCGTAGAGCATGCCGCTCTGGTCGAGCCACAGGGTGTCGTCGCTGCGCAGCGACGTGCGCAGCTGCCGCGCCGTCACTCCGTTGCGGGCAGCTGCCTCGGCGAGGTCGGGGCCGAGCTCCTGCACCGCCTCGCGGCCCTGTGCCGGGGCGTCCAGCAGGGGAGCCTGGGCGGGCCCAGGCGAGTCCGAGGCGGCCGGACGTGGCGCAGGGGAGGGCTGGTCGGTCCGGAACGCTGCGGTGCCGAGCCCGAGAAGGAGGGCGAGGGGGACGACGAGGAGGCGACGTGTAGGGGGATGCACCGGAGAAGTTTAGACACGGTTCAACGTTCACCGCAGTGGAACGGCCGTGCTGCTGTCGTGTCCTCGCTCGTACACCCGGCCCGACGCGCGGCGAACGTCCCGGCGAGTTCCCACCGCTCGGCTAGTGTCGATGCACGTGATTCGTTTCGAGAAGGTCACCAAGTCCTACCCGGGCCACCCCCAACCTGCCCTCGACCAGGTGTCGGTCGAGATCGAGAAGGGCGAGTTCGTCTTCCTCGTCGGCTCCTCCGGCTCGGGCAAGTCGACGTTCCTGCGCCTGGTGCTGCGCGAGTACCGCCCCACGTCCGGGCGTGTCTACGTCGCCGGCAAGGAGATCAACCGGCTCGCCAACTGGAAGGTCCCGAAGCTGCGTCGCGACATCGGCGCCGTCTTCCAGGACTTCCGCCTGCTTCCCAACAAGACGGTCAGCGAGAACGTCGCCTTCGCGATGCAGGTCACCGGCCGCTCGCGCCAGGACATCAACAAGCTGGTCCCCGAGACCCTCGAGCTGGTCGGGCTGGAGGGCAAGGCCGACCGCATGCCCGACGAGCTCTCCGGCGGTGAGCAGCAGCGCGTCGCCGTCGCGCGGGCGTTCGTCAACCGGCCGATGATCCTCATCGCCGACGAGCCCACCGGCAACCTCGACCCGACCACGTCCGTCGGCATCATGAAGCTCCTGGACCGGATCAACCGGACCGGCACCACCGTGGTGATGGCCACCCACGACGCCGGCATCGTCGACCAGATGCGCAAGCGCGTCATCGAGCTGGAGCACGGACGTACGGTCCGCGACCAGGCCCAGGGTGTCTACGGCACCCAGAGCTGACCCGCACGACCCGACCTGCCCCACCGCCCGACCTGATTGCTCGCCCACCCGCGTGGGCACACGAGAGGTTCCATCCATGCAGCTGCGTTACGTCTTCTCCGAGCTCGGCCAAGGACTGCGCCGCAACCTGTCCATGCACGTCGCCGTGGTGCTGACGCTCTTCGTCTCGCTGACCCTGGTGGGCTTGGGCGTCCTGCTCAACCAGCAGGCCAACAAGGCGGCCGACCACTGGGGCTCGCAGCTCCAGATCACGGTCTGGCTGTGCAAGGCCAACGACTCCAACGCCGCGTGCACCGGTGAGGTCACCGACGCCCAGCGTGACGCCGTGGTCGAGGTCGTCAAGGAGAACCCCGAGGTCGCCGACTACCACCTGGAGTCGAAGGAGGAGGCGTTCGAGAAGGTCAAGGAGCTGGTCGGTCCCGAGCGCTTCGAGGGCCCGAACCCCGCCGCCACCGCCGAGGACATGCCCGAGTCGGTCTGGATCGAGCTGAAGGACCCCAACGAGTACGAGGGCATCACGTCCGCGGTGACCGGGCTCGACGGCGTCTCCGGCATCCGTGACATGCGCGAGACCCTCAAGCCGATCTACGGCTCCATCAACGCCCTGCAGTGGGGTGCTCTCGGCATCGCCGGCTTCCTGGTGGTGGCAGCGCTGCTCCTGGTCGGCAACACGATCCGCCTGGCTGCCTTTGCCCGCCGCAAGGAGATCGGCATCATGCGACTGGTCGGTGCGTCCACCGCCTACATCGCCCTGCCCTTCCTCCTGGAGGCGCTGGTCACCGCCCTGGTCGGAGTCGGCCTGGCAGCCGGGGCCCTGGGGGCGTTCATGTGGTTCGGCATCCACGAGCGCGCGGGCGACACGTTGAAGTTCATGCCGTGGATCGGTGGCAGTGAGTACGGCGTGGCCGTGGCGGCCATTGCGATCCTCGGTCCGGTGCTCACCGTGCTCCCGACACTCGTGCTGACGCGCAAATACCTGAAAGTGTGATCCCGCTCGGTTACGGTCGGTGAGTTCTCTTCCCCGAACAGTCGAAGGCCACCTTCGTGCGCAAGAACCACCTGATTTCCCGAGCCGTCGTGCGCCCGCACGACCGACGCCCTATCCGTCGCGTCCTCGCTGCCCTGCTCGTCACCGCCCTCACGGCGGCCGCCCTGGCGGCCCCGAGCGCGAGTGCGGACGACCTCAAGAAGAAGCAGAAGCGCACCAAGCAGCAGATCCAGAGCGCCCAGACCGACCTGCACTCCTCGAGCGCCGCCATGCAGAAGGCGTCAGCGCGCCTGACCGCCGCCCGCAACGAGTTGGCTGGTGCACAGATGGCGCTGGCTGCCGCGGTGGCGAAGGTCACTGCCGCCGAGAAGCGGGACGCCGAGATGCAGCGCGAGCTCGAGGAAGCCGTGGCCGAGCTGGAGCGTGCGCGCAAGGCGCTCGCCGAGGGCCAGCAGAAGATGACGGTCCAGCAGGGCGCCGTGGCTGCCACGATCACCGACTTCTACCAGCAGGGTGACCCCGCCCTCATCGCCTTCGCGAGGCTGATGGGTGCCCAGACCCCCGCTGACCTGACCCGCCAGACCGAGATGCGCGACGCCATCGTCGACCGCGAGGCCCACTCCTACCAGGAGCTGCTGGCCACGAAGGTCCTGCTCGACGTCAACGAGGCCCAGGTCGAGGAGGCCAAGAACGACGTCCAGGCCAAGCGCGAGGCCGCTGCGAAGCACCTCGACGCCATGGAGGTCCTCAGGTCCGAGGCGACCACCGCCCGCAACGCCGTCGCCAAGCGGGTCGCCGAGCGCCGCTCCGCGCAGCAGTCCGCCGCCCGGGCGAAGGCCGCCGACGAGCGTGCGCTGGCCCAGCTCCGCCGGGAGGAGGACCGGATCGCTCGCATGCTGCGCCAGCGGGCCGCCCGCAAGGGGAGCAAGTCGAAGCCGGGTCAGACCGGCGGCGTGCTGTCCTGGCCCGTGCGCAACGCGCGGCTCTCCTCGCCCTACGGCTACCGCCAGCACCCGATCTACGGCTACTGGGGCATGCACGACGGCCAGGACTGGGCCGCTTCGTGCGGCTCGCCGCTGTACGCCACGGCCAGCGGTCGCATCGCGTCGTCGTACTACAGCTCCGTCTACGGCAACCGGCTCGTCCTCGACCACGGGATCCTCTCCGGGGTCGGCGTCGCCAGCGTCTACAACCACGCCACGAAGTACGTCGTGCGCACCGGTCAGCGGGTCAGCCGCGGTCAGGTCATCGGCTACGTCGGCTCGACCGGATGGTCCACGGGCTGCCACCTGCACTTCACGGTGATGGTCAACGGCCGCACGGTCGACCCGCGTCGCTGGCTGTGACCTCGTACTCGGCCCCGGCGCAAAGCCCTTGCCCTCGGTTGAGAGGATGACCCAATGGCCAAGGAGCAGGGCACGAAGCTGATCGCGCAGAACCGCAAGGCGCGCCACGACTACCACATCGAGACGACGTGGGAGGCGGGCATCGTGCTGCAGGGGACCGAGGTCAAGTCGCTGCGCCAAGGGCGTGCCTCGTTGGTCGACGGTTTCGCCGAGATCGACAACGGCGAGGCGTGGTTGCTGCAGGTGCACATCCCCGAGTACTCGCAGGGCACGTGGACCAACCACGCTGCCCGTCGCAAGCGCAAGCTCCTGCTCAACCGCCACGAGATCGAGCGGATCGAGCGCAAGGTGGCCGACAAGGGCTACACGCTCGTCCCGCTGTCGCTCTACTTCAAGGACGGCCGCGCGAAGGTCGAGATCGCCCTCGCGAAGGGCAAGAAGTCGTTCGACAAGCGCCACGCGTTGGCCGAGCGACAGGCCAACCGTGAGAAGGAGCAGGCGGTCCAGCGCCGCCTCAAGGGCCTCAAGGACTGAGTGGTGCCCCGAGTGGTGCCCCGAGTGGTGCCTGAGCCCTCCGCGCTCCACCCGGACGCCGCGGACGTCCGCCGGTGGACCGAACGCCTGGGTCTGCCGGGGCTCTTCGACGTCCACACGCACTTCCTGCCGCCGCGGGTGATCGCGAAGGTCAGGGCCCAGTTCGACCAGGCCGGTCCGCTGATCGGGCGGCCCTGGCCGTTGCGCTACCGCGACACCGACGCCGTGCTCGCCCAGGTGCTGCGTGACTTCGGCGTACGCCACTTCAGCGCCCTGCCCTACGCCCACCGGCCGGGGATGGCCGAGTTCCTCAACGACTGGGCCGCCGGCTTCGCTGCGCGGGAGCCCGAGGCCCTGCACTGCGGCACCTTCTATCCCGAGCCGGGAGCGGCGGCGTACGTCGCGGAGCGGATCGCTGGCGGGTTGGAGCTCTTCAAGGTGCACGTGCAGGTGGGTGCCTTCCACGTCACGGACCCGTTGCTCGACGAGGCGTGGGGCGTGGTGGCCGAGGCCGGTACGCCGGTGGTGCTGCACGCCGGCAGCGGGCCGGTGCCCAACGAGTTCACCGGCCCCGGACCGGTGGCCGAGCTGCTGCGCCGCCACCCGCGGCTGGCGCTGGTGGTCGCGCACATGGGGGCGCCGGAGTACCGGGAGTTCATGGAGCTGGCCGAGACCCACGAGCGCGTGCACCTCGACACGACGATGGCCTTCACCGACTTCTTCAGCGACATGGGTGGCGTCTTCCCGGCCGACCTGCTGCCGCGCCTGGCCGACCTGGGGGCCAAGGTGCTGCTCGGTTCGGACTTTCCGAACATCCCCTATCCCTACGTGCACCAGCTCGAGTCGCTGGAGGCGCTGGGGCTGGGGGAGGAGTGGCTGCGAGCGGTCTGCTGGGACAACGGCGTACGCCTGTTCGCACGCTGACTCGCGGGCTCCCGCGACCCCAGAAGGTGGTCTGCTGACGAGTGCAGGAACGCGTCGTGTCAGAATGCAAGACGTGGTTGCACCGACTTATGACGAGCTCTCCGCCCTTCCTGCCTACTGTGAGCAGGTCGTGCCCCAGGGCTTCGAGGACATCAACGGACATCTGAACATCCGTCACTACGTGGGCATTGCGTCCGAGGGCCTCGACGAGTCGCTCGTCGGTCTCGGCATCCCGATGCAGTGGCCGAACATCGCTGGTCAGGCGGTCTTCACCGCTGAGCACCACATGACCTACCTGCACGAGCTGCGTACGGGCGACTCCCTCTCGGTGCGCGTGCGCCTGCTGGGCCGCTCGGACCGCGCCGTGCACGCCCTCGTCTACCTGGTCGACGAGACCCACCAGCGGGTGAGCTTCGTGATGGAGGAGATCTTCCTCCACATCGACCTCGAGACGCGCAAGACCTCCGACTGGCCGGCCGACGTCGCCGAGCAGCTCGACGCCCAGATCAAGCTGGACGCCGACCTGCCGTTCGCCGCCACGACCTCGGGCGCGATGGCCCTGCGCTGAAGCTCTTGGGCTGAAGGCTCTCGGGCTGACCGGCGTACGCCCCGACTGGGTGCGCGTGGAATAACGGTTCGCGCCCGGTTGCTGGGCCCAGTAGACTGCGACAGCAGTGTTTGAAAACTCAAGAGGGGCTGATCGGTTTCGACTTGGGACGTTAGTTCCAGGGGAAGCGGGTCGAGAAGCCAGCGTTATCTCGTTAACGATCGCTGGAACCTTATAGTTGCCAACGTTAAGCGCAACGACTTCGCTCTCGCTGCCTGAGCAGTGATCGAAGGGTCTGACCGGGCATCCGTCCTCGTCCCGGATCCAGGCCTCATCTAGAGGACTTGCTGCTCACTCTCTGTCAGGAGGGGTGGGTGGGACTTTTTCCTGACTGAGCCCGTCGGTGATGTGTCTGTGCAAGCACCGGGGCCGAGAAAAGCGTCAACACCGACTACACCCGTAGAAGACCTGGATCGGCGCTCGAGGACCGGGGTTCGATTCCCCGCAGCTCCACCAGCACCATTCACCACAGCCCTCTTGTTCATCACGACGAAGACCCCGCCTCGGCGGGGTCTTCGTCGTGGCGCGTCGGCGCGGGGACCACGGACTCGCGGAGGCGCCGTCGCGCCCGAAGTGGTCGACCGCGAACGATCTCTTCGCCGACACGGCCGTCTCGGCATGTGACCGGCATCATGGCGTTCGGCTAAGTTTGACCCGGAAAACCTTCGCAGTGCTCGGCTCGGGGCCGATGAGGCAAAGGGTTGTCCTTCGTCATCTCCCGGGAGTCACGTTGATGGTTGCGGTTGTGGTGTCACTGTTCGTCCTCGCGGCGCTCATCGGCGGGCTGTTCGTCCGCAGGAACCGCCCCCTCTCCTCAGGTGCAGGCTCTGCAGACGGGCTGGACGTGCCAGCCGTCGAGGCTTGGGCAGAGGTCGACGTGCCGGAGGTGCGCGTGGTGAACCGCTCGTCCCGCCCGGTGCACGACGTCCAGGCGTACGTGGCCCTGGGCCGCCGTCGCCCGAAGTGCGTGGGCTGGATCCGGACGCTGCCTCCGACCGGCGACGAGGCCGCCAAGGTGGCGCTCACGGCCGACGGCCGTGAGTCGTGGCAGCGCTGGCAGGGGGCCCAGCGCAGCAGCGGCGACGTGGCGGTCGAGGTCGTCTTCCGCGACGACGCCGGGCGCCAGTGGCGCCGGGACCGCCGCGGAGCCTTGGCCGCCGTCGACTGAGGCGTCGACCTCGCCCGGAGCCCGACTCAAGGATCCTGTGGATCTCCCGGCGTCGGCTCGTCCTCCGGCGCCTGGCCGTCCTGTGGGGCCGGGGTCGCGGTCGGGCTGGGCGTGCTCGTCCCGGGTGACGGGCTCGGTGACGGGGTTGGCGACGGCTCCTCCGAAGGCCGGGGCGCCTGGGTCTCCGTCGGCTCCGGGCGTTCCGTCGACGGTTCCGGGCTGCTCGGCTCCCCGGTGGGAGACGGCTCCCGGGTCTCCTCGGGGTCGGTCGGAGCGCTCTCGCGCGGCCGGTCCACGGGCTCGTTCGACTCCTCCTCCGGCGGGTTCAACAGCAGGTAGGTGACCAGCGCCGCAACGAAGACGAGGCCGAGCACCACGCTCGAGGGGCGCGGCAGCCCGCGGGCGGACCAGGACTCACGGCGGCTCATTGCGGCGCCCCCGTCGGCTCGCCGGTCGCCAGCTGTGCCGAGGTGCGGATGCCCTTGGCCATCAGCTGACGGGTGATCTTCGCGCGCAGGGTGCGGCCGACGACGAACTGCTTGCCGGGCAGGGTCCGGGCCACCACCCGCACGTGGAACTGGTCGAGGTCGATCGACTCCACTCCCATCACGGCCGGCACGTCGAGCAGCAACGAGCGCAACGTCTCGTCCTCGTAGGCCGCCTTGCCCACGTCACGCAGGATGTCGCTGACGTGGTTGACGTCGACGGCGGCCGGGACGGGCACGTCGATCACGGCCCGCGCCCAGCCGCGCGAGAGGTTGGTGGTCTGCACGATCTGTCCGTTGGGGGTGATCACGACCTCGCCCGCGGGCGTACGCACCGTCGTGGTGCGGAGGCTGACCTCCTCCACCGTGCCGATCACCGGGTTGCCCACGCCCATCGCCTCCAGGCGGATGAGGTCGCCGTAGCCGTACTGGCGCTCGGCGAAGAGGAAGAAGCCGGCCAGCAGGTCCTGGACGATCCGCTGCGCGCCGAAGCCGAGGGCGACACCCGCGACGGTGGCCGCCGGCACGATGGCACTCAGGGAGACCCCGAACCGCTGGATGATCATCAGCCCGGCCACCACGTAGATGACCACCACGGTCACCCACGAGAGCAGCTGGACCAGGGCGTGACGGCGCTTGGCGTCCTCGGAGCGTACGAGGTTGTCGTCGTCCGGCTCGTTGTGCTCGATCCGCGTGGTCCACCGGTTCGCCGCCCACGTCACCTGGCGCGCGACGAGGACCGACCCGGTCATCCACAGCACGATCTCCAGTCCCTCGCGGCGGAGCCAGAGGAAGAGGTCGGAGAAGGCAGAGGTCTCCAGGGTCACGCCAGCCACCGTACCCACCGGTGCGTGGGCTGACACGTGCGCCCGGCGTGGGCTGGCCCGGGCCCCCGAGGAGGGGCCTGAGCCCTTCCGTCGGGTGGTGCCGGGTCCTAGGGTCGACACATGAAGCCTCTTTACACCGCCACTGCCGTGTCCACCGGAGAAGGCCGCAACGGCCACGTCGAGACGACCGACGGCCTGCTCGTGGCCGACGTCCGCACCCCCAAGGAGATGGGTGGGTCGGGGGGAGCGACCAACCCCGAGCAGCTCTTCGCCGCCGGCTACGCCGCCTGCTTCCACTCCGCCCTCAAGTCCGTCGCCAAGTCGGAGAACGCCGACACCAGCGAGTCCGAGGTCGTCGCCGACGTCTCGATCGGCGACAACGGCGAGGGCGGGTTCATGCTCGCCGTCGGGCTCGAGGTCACCCTGCCGAAGGCCACCCGTGAGGTGGCCGAGAAGCTCGTCGAGAAGGCGCACCAGGTGTGCCCCTACTCCAACGCGACGCGCGGCAACATCGAGGTCACGCTCACCGTCGCCTGACCTGTTCGCCGCCCCGGTCCCGCTAACCTCCAGAGGTGGACGCAGTCGGGGCGGTGGACGACTTCCAGCGACGCCATGCCGTCGTGGGGTTCCCGCTCGCCGTCGTCTACAAGTACTTCGACGACCAGGGCCCCTACCTCGCCGCGGCGCTGACCTACTACGCGTTCGTCTCGATCTTCCCGCTGATGCTCCTCGGGACGTCGATCCTCGGCCTGGTGCTCCGCGGGGAGCCCGCCTGGCAGGAAGCCATCCTCAGCTCGGTGTTCGCCCAGTTCCCGATCATCGGTGACGAGCTGGGCCGCCCCGAGGGGCTCCAGGGCTCCGTGACCGGCGTCGCGGTCGGCGCGCTCGTCGCCCTCTACGGCTGCCTCGGCCTCGGTCAGGCGTTGCAGAACACCCAGCACGTGGCCTGGTCCGTGCCGCGCAACAGTCGCCCGAACCCGGTGTACGCACGCGTCAAGACGCTGCTCCTGCTGCTGACCGCAGGGTTGGCGGTGCTGACCGTCTCGGTGCTCGCCACCGTCGTCAGCACCACCGACTTCGCGGCGGACACCCTGCCCGGCCTGGTACGCAGCCTGGTGCCGCCGATCACCGTCCTGCTGGTCGGGGCGTTCCTCACGCTGCTCTTCCGCTTCGCGGCCACGGGGCAACACTCGTTCCGGCGGGCGGCGCCCGGCGGCTTCACGCTGGCGCTGATGTGGCAGGGGCTCCAGCTCCTGGGTGCCGGCTACGTCTCCCGGGTGCTGGTGGACACGAGCACGATGGCCCAGACGTTCGGACTCGTCCTGGGTCTGATCGGCTTCCTGTGGATCGGCGCCGTGATGGCGGTGCTGGCGACCGAGATCAACGTGGTGCTCGCGCGCCGACTGTGGCCGCGCGCGTTGCTGACCCCCTTCACCGACAACGTCGAGCTCACGGCGGCCGACCGCCGGGCGTACGCCTCCTACGCCCGGATGCAGCGCCACAAGGGCTTCGAGAAGGTGGCGGTGACCTGGGAGGAGAGGCCTCCGGCCGGCGGCGAGGACGAGTCCCGTGACGTCAGCGAGAGCAGTCACGGCCAGGGCAGCTGAGCCCCGTCTAAGAAAGAGCTCATGGTCGTCTCACGGCCACCTCATGGGGGCTGCCCATGCTCGGGGGCAGGCCCCGGCGACGACACCAAGGACACGGCACCACGCTCGCCGGGACTCCCATCCGCACGACGAGAGGACCCCCCATGTTCACGCTCCGCACCTCAGCCGCCGCCCTCGGCGCCACGGCACTGCTCGCCACCGGACTCGGCACCCTGGCCCTGGCCCCTGCCCATGCGGCTGACCGCGAGTTCCGCTGCGCGGGGGCTGACGTCGAGTTCGACGTGGAGAAGGAGGGTGGTCGCTTCGAGGTCGGGGTCGACATCGATCGTGCCAAGCCCGGCAGCAAGTGGCGGGTGGTCCTGCGCCACGACGGCAAGGTCTTCTACAACAAGGTCCGGCGTGCCGACCGCGAGGGAGACGTCGAGGTTGAGCGCACCCGCCGCAACACCGCAGGCAAGGACGTCTTCAAGGTGACCGTGAAGAAGGTCGGCACCAAGAAGTCCTGCAGCCGCACCATCACCCGTCGCTGACCCGCCACTGCTGACGACCCGGTCGCCCACTCCCCAGGCGGGCGCCGGGAGGAAATGACGACGGCGCCCGCCCCGAGTGGGGACGGGCGCCGACGTACGTCCGCGTCAGGCGGTGGCCGCCTCCGCCTGCTTCGCTGCCTGCTTCTTGCTGCGTCGCTCGGCCCTGCGCTCGCGGCGACGCTCCACCAGCAGGTAGAGCACCGGCACCAGGACCAGCGTCAGCACGGTCGAGGAGAGCAGTCCGCCGATCACCACGATGGCCAGGGGCTGGGAGATGAAGGCGCTGCCGCCGGTCACCCCCAGACCCATCGGGGTCAGGGCCAGGATCGTGGCGAGGGCGGTCATCACGATGGGCCGCAGTCGCTTGCCGCCGCCCTCCGTCAGGGCCTCGACGATCCCGTCGCCAGCGTTGCGCCGCTGGTTGACCAGGTCGATCAGCACGATGGCGTTGGTGACCACCACGCCGATCAGCATCAGCGCTCCGATGAGCGAGGCGACGCCCAGGGGCACGCCCGTCACCACCAGGAGGAGGAGGGCACCGGTCGCGGCGAACGGCACCGAGACGAGCAGGATCAGCGGCTGCACCAGCGAGTTGAAGGTGCCGACCATGACCATGTAGACGATCGCGATGGCCACCACGAGCGCCAGCCCGAGCTGGGCGAACGCCTCGGCCTGGTCCTCGGCCACGCCGCCGATCGTCACGTCCGTGCCCTCGGGCAGGTCGAGGTCGTCGAGCACCGTGGTGATGTCGGCGGTCAGGGTGCGCAGGTCGTCCGACGACGGGTCGGCCGAGATGGTGACCGTGCGGTCACCGTCCTGACGGGTGATCGACGCAGCGACCTTGCGCTCCTCGACCTCGGCCACCTGGCCGAGCGTGCCGCCCGGGCCGACGGGCAGCTGCTCGAGCTGCTTCACCGAGGTGGGCTTCGGGCCGGCCAGCAGGACGACGTCCATCTGCTCGTTGTCGATCGACACCCGGCCCACCGGCGGCTGGAAGAGCGTCTGGGCGAGGAGTCCGCCGATCACCGGCGAGGTGAGGCCGGCCGCCTGGGCCTGCGGACGCGCCGCGACCGAGAGGATGGGCTGGGCGGGGGAGGCGTCCGAGGTGAGCTCGCCGATGCCGTCGACCTTCTCGAGCGCCGACTGGACCTGGTCGGCCGCCTCGAGCAGGTTCTGCTGCTCGGTGGCGGTGACCACGACGTCGATGGCGGAGGAGAAGCCGCCGCCCTGACCGCCGCCGACCTGGATGTCGCCGTCGGCGTCCTCCAGCTTCGTACGCAGCTCGTCGGTGACCTCGGTGGCATCGGCGTCGTCGCTGAGGGTCACCGAGAAGGAGGTGCCCGAGCCGCCCGTGAAGGCGGCCATGAGCGGGTCGCCGCCGACGGTGGTGAGGACGGTCTCGACGCCGTCGACCCCGTCGACGATCTTCTCGACCTCGCGGGCCGCGGCGTCCTGGCGGGCCAGGCTCGCACCGGCCTCGAGCTCCTGGTTGATCGAGAGGGTGTTCTGGCCGGTGTCGCCGAGGAAGTTCGTCTTCAGGTAGGGCGTGAAGGCGAGGCCCACGGTGCCCAGCAGGATCACGAAGGCCATCGTGACCACGAGCCACGGCTTGCGCAGCGACCAGCGCAGGACGGGGTCGTAGGCGCGACGCAGCCAGGTGCGGTCGTCGCTCTCCTCGGCCTTGGCGCGCAGCTCGGCAGCCTCGGCCTCATCCGCCGGCTGCGGCTCCTTGAGGAACCAGTAGGCGAGGACCGGGATGATCGTCAGGGCCACGAGGAGGGAGGCGAGAAGCGCCAGCGAGACGGTGATCGCGAACGGACGGAAGAGCTCTCCGACCTGACCGCCGACCACGCCGATCGGCAGGAAGACCGCCGCCGTCGCGATGGTGGAGGAGGTGATCGCTCCGGCGACCTCGCGGACCGCCGTGACGATCGCCTGGATCTTGCCCTCTCCGTAGGCGAGGTGGCGCTTGATGTTCTCGATCACCACGATGGAGTCGTCGACCACGCGGCCGATCGCGACCGTCAGCGCACCCAAGGTCAAGATGTTGAGGCTGTAGCCGCCGACCCACAGGCCGATGAGGGTGACCAGCAGCGACAGCGGGATCGAGATCGCGGTGACGATGGTGGAGCGCAGTGAGTGCAGGAAGACCAGGATCACGAAGATCGCGAAGATCAGGCCGAGCCCGCCCTCGGTGGTGAGGTCCTCGACGGACTTCTCGATGAAGGGGGCCTGGTCGAAGGCGACCGAGAACTCGGTGCCGTCGCCCATCTTCTCCTCGAGCTCGGGGATCAGCTCGTTGACGGCGTGGGAGATGTCGACGGTGTTGCCGTCGGGGGTCTTGGTGACGGCCAGCGAGAGACTGGGGTCACCGTTGGTGCGGGCGTACGAGGTGGGCGCGGCCTGACCGACCTTGACCTGCGCCAACGTGCCGAGGGGACGCGTCCCCTCGCCGACCTTGACCGGCACCTGCTTGAGCTCGGCCAGCGAGGTGGGCGTCGTGCCGACCTGGACCGAGAGTGCCCGGTCGCCGTCGTCGAGGCTGCCGGCGGGCACCATCTGCGCCGCCTTGAGCGCGTCGGAGACCTGCTGGCCGGTCACGCCCTCGGCCGCGGCCTGCGGCTTGAGGGTGATCTCGACCCGGTTGGTCGGTGCTCCGCTGAGCTGGACCTCGCGCACGCCCTCGATGTCGCTGAACTCGGGGACGGCCACCTGCTCGAGCTCGTCGGCCAGCTCGCTGGGCGAGCGGTCAGAGGTGATCGAGAGCTGCACGATCGGCACCTGGGAGATGTCACCGGCGAAGACGACGGGGTCCACCGATTCCGGCAGGGTCCGCAGCCCGACCATGGCGCTCTCGACCTGCTGCACGGCACGGTCGAGGTCGGTGCCGTAGTCGAGGCTGACCAGCACGGTGGCCGCGCCCGAGGAGGAGGTCGAGCTGACCGAGTCGAGTCCGTCGACCCCGGCGACCGCCTCCTCGATGGGCACGGTGACCTCCTGCTCCACCGCCTCGGGGGAGGCGCCCGCGTAGGGAGCCACCACGCCGACGAGCGGGAACTGGAGGTTGGGGATCAGCTCGAGCTTGAGCGAGCCGAGGGCCACGCCGCCGAAGATGGCGACGATGACTGTGGCAAGGGCGACGAAGGCGCGGTTGCGCAGGGAGAACGAGGCAAGTGAGCCCACGGGTGAGTGCTCCTGAGAGGTGACAAGGCGGGGTTCGCACGGGCACCCGTGCCAGTCGAGGGTAGCCAGCGATTCCCAACCGCGAGGACGAACAGTGGCCGCAACGGGTGACAAATGGATGAAATGGGTACCATCGTGACGTGCGTCATGTCCTGGTCGTCATTCTCGGTACCGTCCTGGCCCTCCTGCCCTTCCCGGCGTACGCAGCCGAAGCCAGTCCTGGGAAGCTCGGGCCCGCCGTCGCGCTCGGCGTCACCAGCACGCCGGCCAGGTCGGGAGAAGCGTCCACCGTGACGCTTGCCCTCACCCCGGCCCCTGGTGCTCCCGAGTCGCTGACCCTTGAGCGCTGGAACGGGACGACCTGGCACCGGGTCACCACGGTGACGACCGACGAGGCCGGCCGGGCCATCGCCGCGGTGACCCTGGCCCGCGACCCGGCCCGCAACCGTCTGCGCGCCACCCTGCCGGGCGATGCCACTCGCCCCGCGGTGGTCACCGAGCACACGCCCACGCTGCGCCGGTGGGGGAGCACCGTCACGCTGCGGGCGCCGAAGAGCGTCGTGGACGAGGGCCGGATCATCCTGAGGCTCGGGTGGAAGGCGGCCAACGCCGAAGCCGTCTCCGGATGGGTCAAGGTCCAGGCCAAGCAGCGCCGTGGGAAGACGTACGCGAAGAAGTGGAGGACGGTGGCGCGCGTGCGCACCGACGCCAAGGGAGTGGCGACGCTGCAGCGAACGCCTCGGTGGGACACGCGGTGGCGAGCCGTGGGTGAGCAGCAGGCCTGGGTGGCCGCGGACACCTCCGGCGTCTCGCGCACGGTCAACCGTCCTCCCGGCCGGCCTGTGGCGCTGCCCCAGGGCGCTCCCCGTCCGCGAGTCACCCTGCCCAGGCCCCGGCGGGCGGTCGGGAAGGGCGCCAACGTGGTGGTCCGCACGATCCCCGACGGGGTGTGGCGCTCGATGGTGGGTCGCTCCTGGCGCAAGGGCTGCCCCGTCGGTCGCTCGGGCCTGCGACTCGTCCAGACCAACTTCTGGGGATTCGACGGCTACCGCTACCGCGGGGAGGTGGTGGTGGCGAAGTCGGTCACCGCCAACTTCGCCGGGGCCTTCCGCGAGATGCACGAGCGACGCATCCCGGTGCGCCAGATGCGCCGCGTCGACCGCTTCGGCTGGTCGAAGAAGCTCGGCGGCGCCGATGACTACCGTTCCATGGCGGCCGACAACACCTCGGTCTTCAACTGCCGAGGGGTGGTCGGCAGCCCGCGCGTGCGCTCGCCGCACTCGTACGGGCGTTCCCTCGACCTCAACCCGTGGGAGAACCCGTACCACGCCCGCGACGGCATCCACCCGAACAGGTGGTGGGCGTCGAGGTCCCACCCGAAGGTGGCCTGGCGCGGCCAGGGTCACGCGGTCGTACGCCTGCTCGCTCGTCATGGCTTCCGGTGGACCTACGGGACCTCCGACGCGCACCACTTCGACGCGGTGGCCGGTGCCGGGGGCCAGGGTCTGCGTGAGCTGCTGAGCTCGCCCGCCTGCGTGGACGACGTCTGCCACTGACCTCCCACGTCCCCTCCTGCGTACGGCTGCCTCCGCGGTGATGGTGGTCTGCTTGACGCGACGCCCGACATCCGGGCGTGGCGTGGACGACGGCCCTAGAGTGTCCGGCGGCGCCGAGGAGAGGCCCCGGCCACACACAGGAGGAAGCAGATGGGTCGTTTCGACGGACGTGTCGCTGTCATCACCGGAGCCGCTCGGGGCATCGGCTTCGGAACCGCCCAGCGGTTCGCGGCCGAGGGTGCCAAGGTCGCGTTGATCGACCTCGACGAGTCGGCCGCGGCCGAGGCGGCGGGCCGCATCGACGGTGAGGCGATCGGCGTCGGGTGCGACGTCTCCGACGCCGCCGCCGTGGAGGCCGCCTTCGAGCGCATCGTCGCCGAGCTCGGCGGGGTGCACATCCTCGTCAACAACGCCGGCATCACCCGGGACAACCTCCTCTTCAAGATGACCGAGGCCGACTGGGACCTGGTCATGAACGTGCACCTCAAGGGCGCCTTCCTCATGACCAAGGCGGCGCAGAAGCACTTCGTCGAGCAGAAGTACGGCAAGGTCGTGAACCTCTCCTCGGTCTCCGCCTACGGCAACCGGGGCCAGGCCAACTACGCCGCTGCCAAGATGGGCGTGCAGGGGTTCACCCGCACCCTCGCGATCGAGCTCGGCCCCTTCGGCGTCAACGTCAACGCGGTCGCACCGGGCTTCATCGCCACCGAGATGACCGACGCCACCGCCGCCCGCCTGGGCCTGGGCGTGGAGGAGTTCCGCGAGCTCAACGCCCAGAACAACCCCGTGCGCCGCGTCGGCCACCCCGAGGACATCGCCGCCGCCGTCGCCTTCCTCTGCAGCGACGAGGCGTCGTACGTCACCGGCCAGACGCTGCTGGTCGACGGCGGCGCCAAGCTCGTCAGCTGACCTGTCCTCGAGACCTGGCCCCGGGCTGTCGGGCGACCACTGTCACCTGTGGTCGAGGGGCGCCTGTCATATTTGTCGAGGGTCACCAGTGGGCGCGTTCTCCCCCGCAGGGGGAGCGACGGGCAGCACACTGGTGCTCACCACGCTTCACGATCGGAGTCACACACGTGCGTTCACGTTCCCTTGGCCTCACCGCCGCCCTGCTCTCTGCGGCCCTTCTCCTCACCGGTTGCGGAGGGGACGAGAAGGAGGAGCCGAAGGCCGAGCCCACCACCGAGCCGGCTGTGCCGGACACCTGGCCGCTGACCGGGGAGGAGCTGCCGGAGGGCGAGAGCGCCGCGCGCAACCACCCGGTGCTCGTCGCCAAGATCGACAACACCTCCAGCGCCAGTCCGCAGGTGGGTCTCGGCAAGGCCGACCTGGTCTTCGAGGAGATGGTCGAGGGCCGGATGACCCGCCTCGCCGCCTTCTTCTACAGCGACCTGCCCAAGGAGGTCGGCCCGGTCCGCTCGATGCGCGGCACCGACATCGACATCGTCTCCCCGGTCGACGGGATCCTGGTCACCTCCGGCGCCGCGCCGATGACCAAGGACCGCCTCGGTCGCGCTGGCGTCAGCTTCATCGAGGAGCAGGCCGAGGGCTTCCGTCGCGACCCCTCCCGCTCGTCGACCTACAGCGTCATGGCCGACCTCAAGGTGCTCGGCAAGTCCAAGAAGGTCGACGACGTCCGCCCCGATGACTACTTCGTCTTCGGCACGCCCGAGGACCTGCCGGAAGGCAAGCCCGCCAAGGCCTTCGACGTCGACTTCGGCAACCACACGACGTCGTGGAGCTTCGCCAACGGCACCTACGCCATCCAGAACAGCCTTGCCGGGCAGGGCGACGAGTTCCCCGCCAGCACCGTCCTGGTGCTGCGGGTGAAGGCGGAGTACGCCGGCTACGAGGACCTGGCCAACAACCGGGTCTACGACAGCAAGTTCAAGGGCAAGGGCAAGGCCCAGCTCTTCCACGGGGGCAAGGTCATCAACGCCACCTGGACCAAGGACGGTGCCAACGGCCAGCTGAAGCTCGAGGCCGACGGTGCCGAGCTGAAGGTCCCGGCTGGTCGTACCTTCGTCGAGCTGCTGCCCCAGGAGGGCAGCGTCACCATCAAGCCCTGACGTACCGACGTCGTACGAAGCCCCCGGTCGCGCCTGCGCGCCGGGGGCTTCGTGCGTCTCCTGGCGTCGAGCTGCGCGTCGCGGTCAGGGCTGGGAGGTCAGGGAGGTCAGGGTGGCGACGGCCGCGTCGAGGGACGGGTGCTGGCTGCTGATCTGGCGCAGCGCCCCGATCAGCAGCCGGAGCGAGGTCTCGACCCTTGCCCTCTCCAGCTCCTCCTCCCGGCTGTTCGCCACGGCGGCGCCGGCCGAGTTCATGGCCCCGAACATGATCCGGCTGAAGGTCTCGAGCAGCTCCTCGGGCAGCTGCCACTCGCCCGCGGTCAGGGTCGCCCGGACCAGCCGGGAGACGGTGGTGAAGGCGGAGCGTTCGTCGGGGCGCACCCCGGACAGGCCGAGGACCACGGGCCCCTCCTCGAGGATGATCCGCCGGTAGCTGGGCTCGCACACGATCTCCAGGAAGGCCTGCATGCCGGCGCTCACGGCCACCCAGGGGTCGTCCTCGACGTCGACCACGGCGTCGATGCGCCGCACCGCGTCGTTCTCCACGTGGTGGTGGACCGCCGCGAAGAGGCCGGGCTTTCCGTCGAAGTGGTGGTAGAGCGCGCCCTTGGTGACGTGGGCCTCGGCCACGATGCTGTCGAGTGAGGTGGCGGCGTAGCCGCGCGTGGTGAAGAGCTCGCGCGCCACGCGCAGGAGATCCTCCTTCGTCGCCGACGGAGGCGTGCGGAGCCGGCCGGAGATCTGGCTGTCCATCCGGCGATCCTAGGGGTGCGCGTCGCCGGCGCCGCACATGTAACCGGGGTCACTCCCCGAGTGTTGGTGTGGGGCTGGAGCGGTGACGTACCCTCGGTATGTCGCTGGGACGCACGGTGTTCCGCGGCCATCACCAGCCCGTCCGCGCGGAAGGAGACGTCCATGACCTGGACCTCGCCCCGACGCGACCTGGTGCTGCAGGACGTCCTCGCCGAGGTCGACCGTCGACTCGACGGCCACCTCCCGATGGACGTCGAGGGAGTCGGCCAGACGTTCCGCGACGAGCAGACGCTGGCCGACGTGCTGCAGGTCCGCTGGCAGGCGGCCCTCGCGGCGCAGGTCGAGCGTGCCCTGGCCGAGGCTCCGGACGATCCCGAGTCGGCCGTCGTGCGCGCCTGGCGTCGTACGGTGCGTGCCCTCCCGGGCGTACGCATGGTGCTCGACGGTGACTGGGAGCGCGCCGAGGGGCAGCGCCGCGTCACCCTGGAGCGTCGTCGCGCGCGCCAGCACCAGTGGCTGGCGCAGCGCGCCGGGTTCGTCGTCACCGACCACCCCGTCGACGAGGCCGCGGTGGAGTTCGGCTCGGCCCTCGAGGCCGAGGGCCGGCGCTACTACCGCCCTGGTCAACGCCCCTCGCCCCCGCCGCTGCTGAAGCGGCTCAAGGCGGTCCTCGCCGCCTGACGGCCCACGCCGTCCCCCGATCAGGCAGCCCCGATCCGGTGCACCGCGGTTTCCCTGCCGCGTCTCCCTCCCTCCCTCCCGCACCGGAGCCGGGGCTGTCTCCATTTCTGCGCACCTGCGTTCGCCGTCCAGCCTTCGCCCTCATGGCTATTTCTCTGGCTCCGGGCTGCCGCGGTGCGCGAGCTTCGGTCATGATGGAGGCATGGCTTCTCGCACCCCTGGAGCGAACGACGTCACCGCGGTGGTCCCCGGTGCTCTGCTGGTCGCCCAGCCGGCGATGGGCGACCCCAACTTCTCCGAGACCGTCGTGCTGGTCCTCGACGTCGACGACGACGGCGCTCTGGGTGTCGTGCTCAACCGTCCGTCGCCGCTGCTGGTGGCCGCGGTCTTCGAGGAGTGGCGGGACCTCGTCGGAGAGCCCGAGGTCCTCTTCCGCGGAGGGCCGGTGGGCACCGACGGCGCGCTGGCGCTCGCCCTGCTGCGTGATCCGGAGCAGGCGCCCCAGGGGTTCCGGCCCGTGCTCGGCCGCCTCGGGGTCCTCGACCTGGAGACCCCGGTGGACCTCGTGCAGCCGGCCCTGGCGCGTCTGCGCATCTTCGCGGGCTACGCCGGGTGGGGCCCGGGGCAGCTCGCCGACGAGGTGGGCGAGGGGGCGTGGTACGTGGTCCCGGCCGAACCCGAGGACGTCTTCTCGCCGGAGTCCGACGACCTCGTGCGTGAGGTCCTGCGGCGCCAGCCCGGCGCGATGGCGTGGCACTCGACACGTCCCGCCGACCCCGACCTGAACTGAGGAGCGCAGGGTGCGGAATGGGTGGGGCAACTGGCCTAGACTGGCTGGACCATGACCCAGTTCGGTTTCCAGCCCTCCGGTTCCACGCTCGAAGATCGCCGCACCGTCCCCGTCGAGGACGGCGACCACGAGCGGTTCTCGCACTACGTCCCGAAGGACAAGCTCACCGAGGCGATGGTGATGGGTACGCCCGTCATCGCGCTGTGCGGCAAGGTCTGGGTGCCCAGCCGGTCGCCGGAGAAGTACCCGGTCTGTCCGGAGTGCAAGGAGATTCGCGACGGCATCAGCCCCGGCGGTGGCTCCGGTGGATCCGGTGGCAACGGCGGGGGCTCCGACGCGTGACGGGCCGGCCTGACGCCGCCCCCGTGACTTCCGCACTTCCTCCGGCCTGGCCGGAGCGTGCGGCATGGGGCACGGCCACGAAGCTGCGCGCCTGGCAGTCGGAGGCGATGAACAAGTACTTCACCGAGAACCCTCGTGACTTCCTCACGGTGGCGACCCCCGGCGCCGGCAAGACGACCTTCGCGCTGACGGTGGCGGCCGAGCTGCTCGCACGCCGCGTGGTCGAGCGCCTCGTGATCGTCGCGCCCACCGACCACCTCAAGACCCAGTGGGCCGAGGCCGCCGGACGGGCCGGCATTCCGCTGGACCCCGCGTACTCGGCGGGCCAGGGCAAGACGTCGAAGGACTACCTCGGCATCGTCGTCACCTACGCCGGTGTCGCCGTCAACCCGCTCGCGATGCGCATCCGGACCGAGCGGTTCAAGACGCTGGTCATCCTCGACGAGGTGCACCACGCGGGTGACGCCCTCTCGTGGGGCGACGGGGTCCGGGAGGCGTTCGACCCGGCCACGCGTCGTCTGGCGCTGACCGGGACGCCCTTCCGGTCCGACATCAACCCGATCCCGTTCGTGACCTACGAGCCCGGCCCCGACGGTGTCCCGCGCTCGCGCGCCGACTACTCCTACGGCTACGGCGAGGCCCTCGCCGACCACGTGGTGCGTCCGGTGCTCTTCATGGCCTACTCCGGCGAGATGACCTGGCGCACGAGTGCGGGCGACGAGGTCGCTGCCCGCCTCGGAGAGCCCCTGACCAAGGACCTGACGCAGCAGGCGCTGCGTACGGCCCTGGACCCCAAGGGAGCATGGATGCCGGCCGTCCTCCAGGCCGCTGACAAGCGACTGGGAGAGGTGCGACGTCACGTCCCCGACGCCGGCGGGCTGGTGATCGCCACCGACCAGGACAGTGCCCGGGCCTACGCCAAGCTGCTGCGCTCCATCACCGGTGAGGCGCCGGTCGTGGTGCTCTCGGACGAAAAGGCGGCGTCGAAGAAGATCGGCGCCTTCACCACCTCCGACGACCGGTGGATGGTCGCCGTCCGGATGGTCTCCGAAGGTGTTGACGTGCCCCGCCTGGCGGTGGGGGTGTGGGCGACCACGACGTCGACCCCGCTCTTCTTCGCCCAGGCCGTCGGACGCTTCGTGCGTGCCCGCAAGCGGGGAGAGACCGCCTCGGTCTTCCTTCCGTCGGTGCCCAACCTGCTCGGCTTCGCCTCCGAGATGGAGGTCCAGCGCGACCACGTGCTCAAGCGGCGGGTGAGCGACGACGGCGACATCTTCGCGGCGGAGAACGACCTGCTGGCCGCCGCCAACGCGAGCGAGTCGGCCTCCTCCGACCTCGACGGCTTCGCCTTCGAGGCGCTCGACTCCAACGCGACCTTCGACCGGGTGCTGTACGACGGCGGAGAGTTCGGCCACGCCGGCGAGGTGCACGTCGGGTCGGAGGAGGAGATGGACTTCCTCGGCATCCCCGGGCTGCTCGAGCCCGACCAGGTGCGCGACCTGCTGCACTCGCGCCAGAGCGAGCGCGCGCAGAAGCAGAAGAAGGACATGGCGTCCAAGGCCCGCGAGGCGATCCGGGCCACCCAGGACGCCGAGAAGCTGACCCAGCACGAGCAGCTCTCGGTGCTGAGGCGCGAGCTCAACGGCCTGGTCGCGGCGTGGTACCACCGCACCGGGCAGGCGCACGGGATCACCCACTCGACGCTGCGCAAGCAGTGCGGCGGGCCGGCAGCAGCTGTCGCGACCGCCGAGCAGCTGACCGAGCGGATCGAGAAGATCCGTGAGTGGGCGATGAAGAAGAGCTCCTGACCTGACGGGTGCTCGCGCCATGGGGCAGGCTGGGCGCCATGCCCAGCGACGACGTCACCCTCGACGGTTATGCCCAGCTCCAGTTCGTGGTCGACGGGATCATCGAGGTGCCCATCGGGACCACCCTCGGCATGGACGGGTTCGACCTCGAGCGCGGCTCCGTCACCGTCTGGCTCACCCCTGACCGGGCGAAGCACTGGAACCCGATCGGGGTCATGCACGGGGGAGTGATCTCGACGCTCCTCGACACCGCGGCCGCCTGCTCGGTGCACTCGACGCTCGCCGAGGGCGAGAACTACACCTCGCTGGACCTCAACGTGAAGTTCCTGCGGGCCGTGACCGAGGAGTCGGGACGCCTGCGGTGCGTCGGCAGCGTGGTGCAGCGCGGGCGGCGTACGGCGCTGGCCGAGGCGCACCTGTACGACGCCTCCGACCGGCTGGTGGCCCAGGCCACGTCGACCTGCATGATCTTCGCCTGAGACGCACACGACTCCACTCCCCAGCGGGGCCGCTGCTCGCTAGATTGACGGCCATGGCGGCGGAGACCTCGCAGACACTGGACCGCGGCATCCGGGCGCTCCGGGTGCTGGCGGACTCGCCGGAGGGCGTCACCGTCACGGACCTGGCCGGACGACTGGAGGTCAACCGCACGGTGGCCTACCGCCTCGTGGCCACGCTCGAGCAGCACGGTCTCGTCCGTCGCAACGACAAGGGCCTGCTCCACCTCGGGATGGGTCTCCTGGCGCTGTCGGGAGCCGTGCAGCCGCTGCTGAGGGACCGCGCCGTGCCTGCCCTGCGTCAGCTCGCGGAGACGGTCGGGTGCACCTCCCACCTCACCATCGCCGACGGCGACGAGGCGGTGGCCCTGGTCGTCGTCGAGCCCTCGTGGACCGACTACCACGTCGCCTACCGGGTGGGCTCGCGCCACCCGGTAGGGCAGGGCGCCGCCGGCAAGGCGATCTGCCTGGTGCGTGAGGGCGACCGGCAGACGCCGTACGCCGCCACGACCTCCGAGCTGCACTCCGGTGCCCACGGCCTCGCGGCCCCGGTACGCGGGGTCCCCGGCCTGGAGGCCTCCGTCGGTGTGGTCACGCTCGGCGGGCCCGTGGACGAGTCGGTCGTCGCCCCCCGCGTCGTGCTCGCGGCCGACGAGGTCGCCCTGCGGTTGCGCTGAGGAGCACCGCGCTTGCGCTGACGAGCACTGCGCCTGCGCTGACTCAGCGCGCCGCCACGTGCGTGGCCAGCGGCAGCACCCGGTGGGGCACCTGCTCCGCGAGGGCGATGACCGTGGTGGAGCGGGAGATGCCGTCGTGCTCCAGGACCTGGTCGATGACGCGTTGCAGGTCGGCGTTCGACCGGGCGACGACGCGGGTCCACATGTCACCGTCGCCGGTGATGGTGTGGGCCTCGATGACCTCGGGGATCTGCGCGAGGTGGGCGCTGACGAGGTGGTGACCGGTGCCCTGGCGGATCTGGAGGGTGAGGAAGGCGGTGACCGGGTGACCGAGCGCCGCCGGCGAGAGGTGCGGGTGCCACCCGGTGATGACACCGCGTTCGGCCAGGCGGTCCAGCCGTGCCTGCACCGTCCCGCGGGCCACCCCGAGCCGGCGAGAGGCCGCCAGGACTCCCACGTGTGGCTCCTCGGTGAAGAGAGTGAGCAGTCTGCTGTCCAGATCGTCCATGTCGCTCCTCCGCGCCGGTCAGGTTGTCCAACGAATCCGTGTGCTGTTGCACACACTGCATCATGGCGCAGAGGGTGTAGTCATGACACCCGAGACGCACACGACGCCCCGTCATCCCATGGAGTCGCTCACCGCGGACGAGCTGCGCGCCGAGCTCACCGTCGAGCAGCTGCGCGAGCTGGTCGGCCTGGTGGAGTACGACGCCTCCACGGACCCGTTCCCCGTCACCGGGATGGACGCGATCTGCTTCGTCGTCGGCAACGCCACGCAGACGGCCGCCTACTACCAGCTCGCCCTCGGGATGGAGCTGGAGGCCTACCGGGGCCCCGAGACGGGTCTGCGCGACGCCAAGGTCTTCGTGCTGCGCTCGGGGTCGGCGCGCTTCGTCTTCGCCGGGGGAGTGTCGCCGGACAGTCCGTTGCTGGAGCACCACCGCAAGCACGGTGACGGCGTCGTCGACCTGGCCCTCGAGGTGCCCGACGTCGACCGGTGCATCGACCATGCGCGTGCGGTGGGTGCCACCATCCTCGACGAGCCGTACGACATCACCGACGAGCACGGCACGGTGCGGATGGCGGCGATCGCGACGTACGGCGAGACCCGGCACACCCTGGTCGACCGCTCGCGCTACGACGGCCCCTACCTGCCCGGCTTCGTGGCGCGCACCTCCACGGTCGCCCGGGGCGAGGGGCACCCGCGCCGGCTGTTCCAGGCGGTCGACCACTGCGTGGGCAACGTCGAGCTCGGCCGCATGGACGAGTGGGTGGAGTTCTACAACAAGGTCCTCGGCTTCACCAACATGGCCGAGTTCATCGGCGACGACATCGCCACCGACTACTCGGCGTTGATGTCCAAGGTGGTCGCCAGCGGCAACCACCGGGTCAAGTTCCCGCTCAACGAGCCGGCGGTGGGCAAGAAGCGCTCGCAGATCGACGAGTACCTGGACTTCTACGCCGGTGCTGGCTGCCAGCACATCGCCCTGGCCACCAGCGACATCCTGCGGACCGTCGACCTGCTGCGCGACAACGGCGTCGAGTTCCTCGACACCCCCGACTCCTACTACGACGATCCCGAGCTGCGCGAGCGGATCGGCCACGTGCGGGTGCCGGTGGAGGAGCTGAAGAAGCGCAAGATCCTGGTCGACCGCGACGAGGACGGCTACCTCCTGCAGATCTTCACCAAGCCGCTGGGGGACCGGCCGACGATCTTCTTCGAGTTCATCGAGCGGCACGGGTCGCTCGGCTTCGGCAAGGGCAACTTCAAGGCGCTCTTCGAGGCCATCGAGCGCGAGCAGGACCTGCGCGGCAACCTCTGACCGGGTCGGGGAGGGTGGCGGTCGGCGCGGGCTAGGTTGGGGCCCGTGCCGACCTACATCGCCTTCCTGAGGGCCATCAACCTGGGCAAGAGCCGCAAGTTCCCGAAGGACGCGATCGCGGGTGCCACCGCGTCGATCGGGGCGCGCGACGTGGCGACCTACATCAACACGGGCAACGTACGCCTGGCCTCGTCGATGCGCTCGCCGGCGAAGGTGGAGGCGGCGCTCGAGGCGGCCTACCTCGCCGACCGCGGCTTCGAGGTGCCGACGATCGTCTTCACGCCCCCGCAGCTGCGCGAGGTGGTGGCGGACTGTGAGGCCCTGCGCGCCGAGTTCGGCGAGCCGGGCACCCACTACGTCACGCTGCTGAAGGCAACGCCGCCGCTCGCGGCCGTGGACGCCGTGCACGCCCTGCAGGCGCCGCACGAGCGGCTTGTGGTGCGGGGACGTGCGCTGCACCTGATGACGGACGGCGGCGTGCAGGGCTCACGCCTCGACAACGCCCGTGAGCTGAAGGACCTGGGCGTCGGCACCGCCCGCACGGTCAACGTGGTGCGTACGCTCGTCGAACGCTGGTGCTGACCAGCCCCGCTCAGTGCGCGAGCAGTGAGACGCCCAGCGCACCCATGACCACGGCGATGCCGCCGTCGAGGAAGCGCCACGAGTTGGGCTTGGCGAAGAGTCCGCGCAGCAGGCGCGAGCCGTAGCCGAGGGCGAAGAACCAGCAGGTGCTGGCCAGCAGCGCACCGGCGAGGAACCACCAGCGGTCGACGCCGAACGAGTTGGCCACGGTGCCGAGCAGGACGATGGCGTCCAGGTAGAAGTGCGGGTTGAGCCAGGTCAGCGCCAGCGCGGTGAGCACGGCCGTACGCATGCTCATGGTCGCGCCGTCCCCGGCCTCCAGCCCGGTGGGACGCCACGCGCGCAGGGCGGCGTGGAGGCCGAAGGCGATCAGGTAGAGACCGCCGATCACCTGGGCGACGGGCAGGGCGGCGGGCCAACGCTGGATCACGGCGCCCAGTCCGGCGACGCCGGCGGTGATGGCGACGACGTCGGAGAGCAGGCAGGTCAGCACGATCGGCAGGACCTGTTCGCCGCGGATCCCCTGACGGAGGACGAAGGCGTTCTGGGCGCCGATGGCGACGATCAGGGCGAGACCGGTGAACAGACCGGTGAAGAGCACGTTGAACACGAGAGAAACGGTACGGCGCCATCAACCCTCAATCCAGCGAAGGATTCTGGGGAATCATTAGAATCTCTTGTTGTGAAAGACCTCACTCAGCTGGACCCCGTCGCCCTGCGCACCCTGGCCACCGCCGTACGTGTCGGCACCTTCGAAGCGGCCGCCCGGGAGCTCCACGTGACCCCCTCGGCGGTGAGCCAGCGCATCAAGGCGTTGGAGACCCGGGTCGGTCGGGTCCTGGTGCACCGGACCAAGCCGTTGGAGGCCACCGACGCGGGTCATGTGCTCGTCCGGCTGGCCGCGCAGACGGAGATGCTGGAGCGCGAGGCCTACGCCGAGCTGGTCGACGACCCCGACGACGACACGGACGCCGGGGCACCGTGGACCAGCGTGCCGCTGGCGGTCAACTCCGACGCGATGTTCGACTGGTTCGTCGAGGCGTTGGTGAGCGTGCGCCAGCGCCACCGCGTCACCTTCGACGTCCTGCGCGAGGACCAGAGTCGCACCACCGAGCGGTTGCGCCGTGGCGAGGTGATGGCGGCGATCACCTCCGACCCGCGACCGGTGCCCGGCTGCAAGGTCGAGCGGATCGGTGCCATGCGCTACCTCGCGGTCGCGACCCCGGCGTACGTCGCCGAGCACCTGCCGGACGGGCCCACGCCCGCCGCGCTCGGGCGGGCGCCGATGGTCGCGTTCGACCGCGACGACACCCTGCAGCACGACTTCCTACGCAAGGTCACGCGGCGCCACCTCGCGCCACCGACGACGCTGATCCCGTCGGTGCACCAGTTCGACCACGCCGTCCACCGCGGACTGGGGTGGGGGATGCTCATGGACTCCGAGACCCGGGAGGACCTCGACGCCGGCCGCCTGGTCGAGATCGTCCCGGGACGCCACGTCGACGTGCCGCTCTACTGGCAGCGCTGGCGCCTGGAGTCGCCGGTGATGGTCGACCTCACCGCCGCCGTGATCGAGCATGCCCGGTCATGGCTGGAGCGGTGAGGCCGGCGTACGGCAACCCAGCGGGAAGTCGGGCTAGAGCACCTTCGACAGGAAGGCCTGCGTACGTTCGTGCTGCGGGTTCGCCAGCACCTCCTCGGGCACGCCCTCCTCGACGATGACGCCGTCGTCCATGAAGACCAGCTTGTCGCCGACCTCGCGGGCGAAGCCCATCTCGTGGGTCACGACCATCATGGTCATGCCCTCGGCGGCGAGCTCGCGCATCACGTCGAGCACGTCGCCGACCAGCTCGGGGTCGAGCGCCGAGGTGGGCTCGTCGAAGAGCATCATGTCGGGGCTCATCGACAGGGCGCGGGCGATGGCCACCCGCTGCTGCTGGCCACCGGAGAGGTGCGCCGGGTAGGCCTCTTCCTTGTCCGAGAGGCCGACCTTCTCGAGCATGGCCCGGGCCGTGGCGAGGGCCTCGGCCTTCGACCGCTTCAGCACCTTGCGCTGGGCGACGACGAGGTTGTCGATCACCGTCATGTGCGGGAAGAGGTTGAACTGCTGGAAGACGATGCCGATGCGCGTACGCACCTTGTCGAGGTCGGTCTCGGGGTCGGTGATGTCGATGCCCTCGACGACCACCTGGCCGGAGTCGGGCTCCTCCAGACGGTTGACGCAGCGCAGCAGGGTCGACTTGCCGGAGCCCGAGGGGCCGATCACGCAGACGACCTCACCCTGGTCGACGTGGAAGTCGATGCCCTTGAGGACCTCGTTCTTGCCGAAGGACTTGTGCAGGTCGCGGATCTCGATCGCGCGCGTCGACCCGGTGGCGGTCGTGGGGGAGGGGGTGCTCACGGGGGTCACCGAGCCTTCTGCTGTCGACGTTCCATCCACGCCACCAGCTGGGTGATCGGGATGGCGATGAGGAGGTAGACGATGGCGACGGCCATCAGGGGGGAGGAGTTCGCGTACGTGGTCAGGCCGTTCTGGCCGAACGCGAGCAGGTCGCGCTCGACGGCCTGCATCCCGATCACGCTGAGGAGCGCGGTGTCCTTGAGCAGCAGCACGAACTCGTTGGTCATCGGCGGGATGACGACCCGGACGGCCTGGGGAAGCACGACCGTGACCATGGTGCGGGGTGCACTCATGCCGAGCGAGCGAGCCGCTTCTGCCTGCCCCTTCGGCACGGCCTGGATGCCCGCCCGCAGGGTCTCGGCCATGTAGGCCGAGCCGACCAGGATCAGCGCCAAGATGCCGCCGGTGGTGTTGCTGCTCAGCCCCAGCCAGCCGATCTCGGGCCAGTTGTAGCCGAACGCGAGCGGCACGCCGAATGCCAGCAGGATGATCACGACCAGGGCGGGGAGCCCACGGAAGGTCTCGATGAAGAGGGTGGCCAACCACCGGTACGGGGCCACGGGTGACATCCGCATCAGCGCCAGCACGAGCGCAAGTGCGAGTGCTCCCGCGAAGGAGAGCGCCGTGTACTTGATCGTGTTCCAGGCGGCGACCAGGATCAGGTCCGGCCAGAGGTCCTTCCAGACGGCTTCGTCGAAGAAGTTCGTGCGGATGGACTCCCAGTCGGCGGTCGTCGCGAGAGCGATGAGCACGACCACGAAGAGGGCGTACATCGCCCCCCTCGTGAGCCGCTGGCGGTTCTTCTTGGTCACCCGTGGTCCCGTCGTCGGTTCGCGTCAGTCGTGCTGCGTCACTTGGCGCTGAAGTAGGAGTCGTAGATCTCCTGGTAGCGGCCGCTCTCACGGATCGCGTCCAGCGCCTCGTTGACCTTCGCGGCCAGCGGGGAGTCCTTCTTCATGGCGAGGCCGTAGGACTCGTCGGTCGCGTACTCCTCGACGATCGTGTAGCCGCCGGCCTTCTCGTGCTCGACGTTGACCGGGAGGTCCTGGAGCAGGGCGTCGACCTGACCACCCTTGAGGGCGGGCCACATCTCACCGTCGGAGGGGAAGATCACGATCTTCGCGCCCGTGGCGTTGTCGTTGGCGTAGCTCTCACCGGTGGTGCCCTTCTGGACACCGACCTTCTTGCCGTCGAGGTCGTCGATGCTCTTGATGTCCGAGCCCTCGGGGACGAGCAGCGACTGCATCGACTCGTAGTACGGGTCGGAGAAGGTGATCTTCTCCTCGCGCTTCTCGGTGATCGTCATCGCGGAGGCACCGAGGTCGCACTTGTTGGTGGCGAACTCGAGGCCACCCTGCAGGGAGTTGAAGTCGGCGTCGCGGACCACGAGCTCGAGGTCGAGGTGGTCGGCCACCTCCTGGACGATGTCGATGTCGTAGCCCTTGAAACCGGTCGGGGAGGACTTGTCGAAGTCCTCGAACGGCGGGTACGGCACGTCGGCGCAGACGGTCAGCTTGCCGTCGGCGATCGTGGTGACGGAGCCGTCGGCGGACTTCGGCTCGTCGTCGGAGTCGGAACCGCAAGCGGCCAGGGACAGGGCCAGCACACCGGCCGCGAGGGGAGTCAGGAAGCGCTTCATGGCGGGGATCCTATGTCGCCCGCGCGCTGACGAAACCTGCCGGTACGTCGGGGAACGCGCGACGGCGCCCCCGTCACTCCCCGCGGAAGACCGCCGCTCGCCGCTCCACGAAGGCGCTCACACCCTCGACGACGTCCTTGGTGCGGGCCAGCAGTGACTGGCCGCGGTGCTCGGTCTCCATCGCCTGCTCCAGGTGGGGGAGGGTGGCCGCGTTGATCGCCTTCTTGGTCGCGGCGAGCGCGAGCGGCGCACCCGCCTCGAGCTTGGCGAGCAGTACCTCGACGACCTCGTCGTAGGTGTCCTCGGTGGTCACGTGAGTGACCAGGCCTGCCAGGTAGGCCTCCGTCGCGTCGAACTTCTCGGCCAGCAACGCCATCCGCATGGCCCGGGCGCGCCCGATGGAGGCGGCCACCGTCGCGGTGGTCGCGCCGTCGGGCATCAGGCCCAGGCGGGTGAAGGAGAGGCTGAACGAGGCCGACGGGTGGGCGACCACGAGGTCACAGGCCAGGGCCAGTGCGCAGCCGAAGCCCGCCGCCGGGCCACTGACCGCGGCCAGCACGGGCTTGTCGAGCGTGGTGATCGCCCGGATCGCGCGGTTGGCCAGCACCATGGCCGAGCCGTCGGCGACCCGCGCGGGGTCCAGCCCGGCGAGGTCGGCCCCGGAGCAGAACGCGCGGCCCTCCCCGGTCAGGTGCACGACGCGTACGGAGTCGTCGGTGACGGCTTCCTCCAGGGCGAGGGCCAGGCCCTCGACCATGGCGGGCGAGGCCGAGTTGAGGCTGTGGGGACGGTCCAGGCGCAGGCGCAGGATCCCGCCCTCGCGGGTCACGGAGAGGTCAGTCAAGGCGGACACCCGCCTCCTCCATCTCGCGCAGCGCGGCGCGGGTCGTCGTCGGTGCGACGCCGGCGCACAGGCTGGTCAGGACCCGGGTCCGGAACCCGGCGCTGACGGCGTCGAGGGCGGTCGCGCGGACGCAGTGGTCGGTCGCGATGCCGCAGACGTCGACGGCGGCGACGTGGTGCGTACGCAGCCACTCGGCCAGCAACGTGCCGTCGTCGCTCTGCCCCTCGAACCCGGAGTACGCGGCCGAGTGCCGCCCCTTGAGGAAGACCGCGTCGAAGGTGCGCGGCATGAGGTTGGGGTGGAACTCCTCGCCCGACGTACCGACCTCGCAGTGCACCGGCCACGTGTCGACGAAGTCGGGGTTGGAGGACCAGTGCTCACCGGGGTCGATGTGGTGGTCGCGCGTGGCGACGACGTACGGGTAGTGCGGGGCGGCGGCCGACTGCTCCTGCCGGGCCGCCAGCAGCGCCGCGATGTCGGCGGCCACCCGCGCGCCGCCCTGGACGGCCAGCGAACCGCCCTCACAGAAGTCGTTCTGCACGTCCACCACGATGAGTGCCCGAGTCATGGTGGTCAGCGTAGACCGCCTGACCAGTCGCGTCAGCGCAGAAACTGGCGGGTCGGCGACGCTGAGGGCGCTCGGAGCGTCTCCTCGCCGCCAATTGCGCGGCGTCACCGGACGAGCCGTCGGCCAAGCGCCGTACGCACGGAGTCGGTGAGAGCGGAGGAACGCAGCTGGTCGTGCCAGGAACGGACCCGGGCGGGATCGTGCGACCGTCCCAACGTCAGGTCGATGTCGCGCAGTACGCCGCTCGCCCGCCCGAGGAGGTCACTGCTGGTGTAGCCACGCCGCACCCATCCCGCTTCGACCAGACGGCGCTGCCTCCGCAGGTCCGTGCGCTGACGCTCGACCTCGAGGTGGTGGTGACCGTCGTACTCGTGCAGGACCGCGAAGCCGTCGAGACGGAGGTCGCCGCGAGCCACGAAGCCTCCGTCGTCGGTCCGGACCTCGAACTGCGGGGTGACCGCCACGCCCATCAGGCGGTGGAACTCGCGCAGCACCGTCTCCCATGCCGACTCGCTGCGCCCGTCGGCCAGCCGGATCACCCGGCGCAGCCGGGGTGCGCCACGCCGCCGGACCCGGCTGGCCTCCTGCAGCTGTGACAGGTCCACGAGACGGAGGTGCAGGGCGGAGTCGACGGCGACGAGGGCGTCGAGGTCAGCCAGGTCGCGGCACAGCGTCAGCAGGACGTCGACCACGCCGACCAGCGGGATGCCGCGATGGACGACAGGCGGTTGGACCGGCTCGCTCCTGATCACCCGGAGTCCCGGTCGCTCCGGTTTCGCCGAGCCCGGGACCTGCACGGTCACCGGGAGCGGCACGGGCACCGAGGGAAGCCACAGCCCCCACGCCTTCGCGCCGGTGAGGTGGGTGAAGGCCGCTCCCTCGGGAAGCCGGCTGGCCCAGGCGCGCAGCTCAGCACTGAAGGAATCGGCGGCGTCGGCGCGGCGAACGGCTCCGCGGGTCACCGGGACCCATGCGACGCCCCGGCGTTCGCCTCGATGCGTGGTGCGTACGTCCATGCACCGAGCGTGGCCGCTGGTCGCGCCGCCGGTGTGCGCAGGACGTACGGCAGGGGGAAGACGCAGCAACTGGCGGGTTGGTGACGCTTCGCGGCGCCGGGGCGTCTCCCTTCCGCCAGTTGCCGCGCGCGAGCGCCGAACGCGCTCAGCCCAGGTGGATCGTCGGGATGACCGGCTGGCCCTTGCTCAGCATCCGCGCCTGCAGCGGCAGCTCCTCGCGTGAGCTGAGGTGGCGCTCTCGCGAGGCGGCCAGCGGCTCCTCGCCCACGACCACGCCGTCGCGCACCAGCGGCACCAGCAGCTCGCGGTCGTCGCCGTCGTCGACGGGCGGCGTACCGATGCCGATGACCTCGGCCTCGGCGACGCCGTCGCGGTCGCGGCGTCTCAGGGCGTACTTCCGTCCGCCGACGGAGGCCTTGTCCTTGCTCTTCTTGGCCACCGGCACCAGCTCGCCGTCGTCGCCCTCGCGCGCGACCAGCTTGTAGACGAAGCCGGAGGTGGGGTGACCCGAGCCGGTGACCAGCTGGGTGCCGACGCCGTAGCCGTCCACGGGGGCGGCGGCCAGGGCGGCGATGGCGTACTCGTCGAGGTCGCTGGTGACGACGATCTTGGTCTCCCGCGCGCCGAGGGCGTCGAGCTGGGCGCGCACCTCGTGGGCCAGCAGCCCCAGGTCGCCGGAGTCGATGCGTACGGCCCCGAGCTCGGGTCCGGCCACCTCGACCGCCGTACGCACGGCCTCGGCGATGTCGTAGGTGTCGATGAGCAGCGTGGTCCCGCGGCCCAACGACGAGACCTGCGCGGTGAAGGCGTCGCGCTCGGTGTCGTGGAGCAGCGTGAAGCTGTGGGCCGACGTCCCGGTCGTGGGGATGCCGTGGCGCTGGCGTGCGGCGAGGTTGGAGGTGGCCTCGAAACCGGCGACGTACGCAGCCCGCGCCGCTGCGACCGCCGCCTCCTCGTGCGTGCGGCGCGACCCCATCTCGATGCACGGTCGCCCGTCCGCGGCCCAGGTCATCCGGGAGGCGGCCGAGGCGATCGCGGAGTCGTGGTTGTAGATCGACAGCAGCACCGTCTCCAGGAGCACGGCCTCGGCGAAGGTGCCCTCCACGACCACCAGCGGCGAGTAGGGGAGGTAGACCTCGCCCTCCGGGTAGCCCCAGACGTCGCCGGTGAACTCGTGGTCGGCCAGCCAGGAGAGCGTCTGCTCGTCGACGACGCGCCCCTCGTCGAGCACCCCCAGCACCTCGTCGTCGAAGCGGAATCGCGCGATGGTGTCCAGCGCGCGCCCGACACCGCCGACCACGCCGTAGCGCCTGCCCTCGGGGAGGCGGCGCGGGAAGAGCTCGAAGACCGCACGACGCCGTGCCGTTCCGGCCTGGAGGGCGGCCTGGAGCATGGTCAGCTCGTAGTGGTCGGTCAGCAGGGCGGTCGACGGTGCTCGTTCGCTCACGCACACCACTGTGCCACGATGAAGCCGTGTCATCTCCGAGCCCCGTCGAGGTCGAACCGGACCTCCACGTCCACGACGTCCTCCGTCCCGACCGCGGATGGGTGACCATCGTGTGGAACGACCCGGTGAACCTCATGTCCTACGTGACCTACGTCTTCCGCACCCACTTCGGCTACTCCAGGGAGAAGGCCGAGAAGCTGATGATGGAGGTCCACGAGGAGGGCCGCTCGTCGGTCAGCACGGGCAGCCGCGAGGAGATGGAGCGCGACGTCCAGGCCATGCACGGCTACGGACTGTGGGCCACGATGGAGCGCGCCTGATGGGAGCCTTCACCCGGCACCGCCGCAGTGGGCAGGTCATCGCCAACTTCTCCGGCTTCGAGGCCGACCTGCTGCGCAACCTCGCCTCCCAGCTGGTCGAGCTGCTGCGTGACGAGCAGCCGACGCCCGACGACGACGCCGATCCGCTCGAGGCGATGTTCGACTTCTCCGGCCCTGTCGACGAGCCCGAGGACCCGGTGCTGCTGCGGCTCTTCCCGACCGCGTACGCCGACGACCCCGAGGCCGCGGGCGAGTTCCGGCGCTACACCGAGACGACGCTGCGCGAGGCCAAGGAACGTACGGCGATGACGATGATCTCCTCGCTCGAGGAGGGCGGGCTGCCGCCCGAGCTGGAGGACTTCGACCTGGTCATCGACGTCGAGCTCGACGCCGAGGAGGCGCTCGCCTGGCTGCGCGGGCTCACCGACCTGCGCCTCGCCCTCGCCGCGCGTCTCGGCGTCGAGGACGGCGACGAGGAGTTCTGGGAGGCCCTCGACGACGAGGACCCCCGCGCCGCCACCCACGACATCTACGAGTGGCTCGGCTACCTGCAGGAGACCCTCGTCATGGCCGTCGACGTCTGACGCGACCGGACCGGCCGCACCGCCTCAGCCCGAGTGCGTGGTCACGCCGTAGTGCGCACGGCTCGTGAGTGCCCAGCGGGAGACCGGGACGATCGCCAGCGCGGTGGCGACCATGATCGCGCCCATCACCAGCCAGCCCAGCTCGCCGACGTCGACGCAGAGCAGCACCACCACGGGTGGCCCGAAGATCTCCATCAGGCTCCAGCCGAGACCGCTGAAGCCTTGGTACTGGCCCTGCTTCTCGTGCGGGGCGAGCCCCATCTGCAGCGCCCACTGGCCACCCGAGCCGACCATCTCCCCGACGACGTGGACGAGGCTGCCAGCCACCAGGGCGACCGAGGCGAGCACAGCGCCGAGCGTGCCGGCGAGGGCGACGAGCGCGAATCCGCCGGCCAGGAAGAGCGAGGCGATGAGCATGGAGCGCGCGCCCTCGGTGACCGTGCCGCTGCCGTGGGAGAGCCGCACCTGGAAGAGCGCCACCATGGCGGTGTTGAGCACCAGGAGCACCGAGATCATCACGTGCGGCGCGGTGGTGTGCTCGGCGAGGTAGAGGACGATGCCGATGTCCATCACCACGAAGTGCACGCAGAAGATGCCGATCAGGAGCGTGAGCACGGCGTAGGGCACGTCGCGCAGCACGCCCAGGCGCGGCTCGCCGGCCACGACGGGCCGCGGCGGCAGGTGGGGCAGCCGCAGGGTCACCACGGCTGACACGGCGCAGAGCAGGGCGTCGAGGACGAAGACGCTGACGTAGGCCCACGGCTCGTCGACGAGCAGGGCGAGTCCGCCGACCAGTGAGCCGAGACCCATGGAGACGTTGGTGACGGCGCGCAGGTAGGCCTTGAACTGCACGCCGCGACCACCCCTGGCCAGCTGGGCGATCACTCCGCCGCGGACGGCGTGGCCCGAGCTCCGGAAGAGGGCGAGTGCCCCCATCAGCAGGGCGAGCTGCAAGGGCGTACGCGCCAGCACCGGGGTCGCCGCCAGGAGCGCGGTGAAGGCAGCCGTGGCCACCACCACCTCGCGGGGACCGCGGGTGTCGGCGAGGTGACCGGCTGGCACTTGCACCAGGAGGCCGACCAGTCCGGCCATCGACAGTGCCAGCGCGACCTGACCGGGCGAGAAGCCCGCGACCCGGGTGAAGTAGAGGGCGCTGGTGGTCATCAGGGCGCCACTGCCGAAGCGGTGGGCGAAGGTGCTCGCAGCGAGGATCCGCAGGTCGGGGTCGAGGGGGATGCCGCGGCGCGTCAACGGGGGACGCGGCGCCTGGGAGGCGCTGGTGCCTGGGGTGGTTGAGGTCATGGCCGCCTTCCGAGTGACGTGCGCCGCGATCATGAGACTGCACCGGGCCGCGACTGCGCAAATGCTTTACGCCGTACGCTGCGCGGCCACCCGTGGAGCGCGCCCTCGCGCTCGCCTAGGATTGAGGTCGTGTTGACCATCAGCAGCCTCCTGCGCGACGCGATCGTCGCCCACGCCGAGCGGGACCATCCGGACGAGGCCTGCGGCATCGTCGCCGGCCCGGAGGGCAGCGACACCCCCACGCGCCTCGTCGAGATGGTCAACGCGGCCAGCAGCCCGACCTTCTACGAGTTCGACCCGACGGAGCTGCTCGCCCTCTACAAGCAGATGTGGGCGAACGACGAGGAACCGGTCGTCGTCTACCACTCCCACACCGCGACCGAGGCCTACCCGAGCCGCACCGACATCGGTCTGGCCAGTGAGCCGGGCGCCCACTACGTGCTGGTCAGCACCCGCCACCTCGAGGACGGGGGAGAGGCGGAGTTCCGCTCCTTCCGGATCATCGACGGCACCGTCACGGAGGAAGAGATCACCTTCACCGACTGACCTCCACCGTCCCCCCGCACGTCCCGCACCCAGCCCCACGAGGAGTTCCCCATGGCCATCGAGGTCAAGATCCCCACCATCATGCGCACCTACACCGGCGGCGAGAAGGTCGTCACCGGCGAGGGCACCACGCTCGCGGCCCTCATCGAGGACCTCGAGGCCCACCACCACGGCATCGCCGAGCGCCTGCTCGAGGACGGCAAGCTGCGCCGCTTCGTCAACGTCTACGTCAACGACGAGGACGTGCGCTTCCTCGGTGGTCTGGAGGCCAAGCTCAGCGACGGCGACGAGGTCGTCGTCCTGCCGGCCGTCGCGGGCGGCTGCTGACCGCGTGCGCTTCGACAACCTCCTCGCCTCGGTCGGCGGGACCCCGTTGGTCGGGCTCCCGCGTCTCTCGCCGAGCCCCGACGTACGCCTGTGGGCGAAGCTCGAGGACCGCAACCCGACCGGGTCGATCAAGGACCGCCCCGCCCTGAAGATGGTCGAGATGGCGGAGGCCGACGGCACCCTGCGCCCCGGATGCACCATCCTGGAGCCGACCAGCGGCAACACCGGCATCTCGCTCGCCATGGCGGCCAAGCTCAAGGGCTACCGGATCGTCTGCGTGATGCCGGAGAACACCTCCGAGGAGCGGCGCCAGCTGCTGCGGATGTGGGGCGCGGAGATCATCTCCTCGCCCGCTGCCGGTGGGTCCAACGAGGCCGTGCGGGTGGCCAAGGAGCTGGCCCAGCAGCACCCGGAGTGGGTGATGCTCTACCAGTACGGCAACCCCGCCAACGCCCTCGCGCACGAGCAGGGCACGGGCCCCGAGCTGCTGGCCGACCTGCCCGAGATCACCCACTTCGTCGCGGGCCTCGGCACCACCGGAACCCTGATGGGCGTCTCGCGCTTCTTCCGCGCGGCCAAGCCGGACGTACGCATCGTGGCCGCCGAGCCGCGCTACGGCGAGCTCGTCTACGGACTGCGCAACCTCGACGAGGGCTTCGTGCCCGAGCTGTACGACGCCGACCTCATCGACGCACGCTTCAGCGTCGGCCCCCGCGACGCGGTCAAGCGGGTCCGTGAGCTGCTGGAGCAGGAGGGGATCTTCGCCGGCATCTCGACCGGTGCGATCCTGCACGCGGCCATCCGCCAGGCGCAGGCGGCCGTCAAGGCCGGTCAGCGGGCCGACATCGCCTTCGTCGTGGCCGACGGCGGCTGGAAGTACCTCTCCACGGGCGCCTACGAGGGCACGCTCGACGAGGCGGAGGACCAGCTCGACGGCCAGCTCTGGGCCTGACCGCACGGTCGCGGCCCGACGGGCGTGACCCTCAGGGGCGGACCCACTTCAGGTGCTGGTCCTTGTTGAACTCGCTGCCCGGCACCGGGGGGAGCCCCAGGAGGTCGAGCACGAAGTTGGCGGCGTCGCCGTTGCGCACCGGTGGCAGGTCGGCGTCGTACGCCGGCTGCTGGCGCCCCGGGTCGGCGACCGTGTCGGGGTTGATCCGGTAGAAGTCGGCGCCGGCCGCGATGCCGGGACCCTGGGCGATGAAGAAGATCTTCTGGTTGCCCAGCCGGTCGGCGTCGCCGTGGCCCTTGCCGCCCGCGGAGCCGTGGTCGGAGGTGAGCACGATCGCGACCTTGCCGCGCAGCCGTGGGGTGGTGCGGATGGTGCGCACCGCCTTGCCGATCAACTGGTCGGTGCGCATGACTGCCCTCAGGTACGCCTTCGAGGAGAAGCCATGGGCGTGACCGGCGCGGTCGGGCGTGGCGATGTGCCAGAACCGCAGCGCCCGCTTCTTCCGGCGCAGGTCGGTGGTCACGTCCTTGGCGAGTCGGCCGTCATCGGTGCGCACCCGGAAGCGGTCGATCGACTTGCCCCAGCTGCGCCGGTGGAGCGTGAACTTCGTCTTGCCGGCGAAGAGCGCGGTGCGGCGACCCGCGGAGTCGACCCGGGTGAAGAGTGAGGCGACACGGTGCCCCGCGGCTTCGTGGACGGTGGCCGGCTCGCGGCGGGCGTCGTTCCACAGGACCCCGTGGCCGCCCGTCTCCGCGTCGATCCGCCGCCCGGTGAGCATGCCGGTGTGGTTGGGCAGGGTCGTGGTCAGCTCGACCGCCGTGCGCGCGTTGCGCGTCGAGGTGCCTCGGGCCATGAGCCGGTGCAGGTGCGGGGCGCGTTGGCGACCGAGCTTGGCCACGGAAGCGGGGGTGAGGCCGTCGACGGAGATCAGCAGCACGCTGCGTACGCGGGACCCGGCGCGCGCCGTGCCGTCCGCCGCGGGAGTCGAGGACGCCGTGGCGCTGGACCCACCGCTGGACCCACTGCTGGGACCATCGGAGGGAGTACTCACTGCCGCCCCGGCCGTGCCCTGGGAGGGAGGCGCCAGGAGGACTCCCGCAGCCAGCGCGGAGACGGCGAAGGAGGCCAACGGCGATGCGGTCCGGGTGCGCATACCGCCACCGTACGCCGGTGTGACGTGTCACAGGCATGGCTTGGAGGAGGTCCCGGACCCACGTGAGATGGATCGCCCCGGCCCCCACCGGAGCCCGAACCGCATAACCTTGGCCGCGTACGCGCACCCCGAGCGCGAACCGTTCGTGAAGGGACAGCGCATGAGGCTCACAGTGGTTGGTTGCTCCGGGTCCTACCCGGGCCCCGACTCTCCAGCGAGTTGCTACCTCCTGGAGGCCGACCACGAGGGCCGCACCTGGCGCGTCCTGCTGGACCTCGGCAACGGCGCGCTGGGCGTGCTGCAGCGGTTCGCTGACCCCCTGACCATCGACGCCGTCTTCCTCTCCCACCTGCACGCGGACCACTGCCTCGACCTCTGCGGCTACCACGTGATGCGCAAGTACCACCCCAGCGGCCACCAGCCGCGCATCCCGGTCTGGGGCCCGATCGGCACCGCGGAGCGCATGGCGAAGGCGTACGACCTTCCCCTCGACCCCGGCATGAGCGAGGAGTTCGACTTCCGGGTCTGGGGCGAGCCGGTGCGGATCGGTCCGTTCACGGTCGAGGCCGTGCCTGTCGACCACCCGGTGCCCGCCTTCTCCCTGCGCGTCACCTGGCAGGACAAGGTGCTGGCCTACACCGGCGACTGCGGGCCGTGCGACGGCGTGCGCGAGGCAGCGCTGGGCGCCGACCTGCTGCTGGCCGAGGCCTCCTTCGAGGAGGGGGCCGACAACCCTGCGAACCTTCACCTCACCGGCCAGGAGTGCGCCGACCTGGCCACCGTCGCCGGAGCGCCGCGGCTGGTGCTCACCCACATCCCGCCGTGGCACGACCCGCAGGTCGTCCTCAAGGAGGCGCGGGCCGCGTACGACGGTGAGCTGAGCCTCGCGCGCACCGGCGCGGTGTACGACTTCTCGACCTTCTGACGACCACTCGGTGGTGCGGCTCACACGGTGCGGCCGTGATGAGGCATCCTGAGGGCCATGATTTCTGTCCAGAACCTCAGCAAGAGCTATGGCGGGTTCCGCGCCGTGGACGACGTCTCGTTCGTCGCCGAGCCCGGGAGGGTGACCGGTTTCCTCGGGCCGAACGGGGCCGGCAAGACCACCACGATGCGGATGCTGGTCGGGCTGACCACCATCACCAACGGCACCGCCACGATCGGCGGGATGCGTTTCTCCGAGATCCCCAACCCGGGTCGCCACGTCGGCGTCCTGCTCGACGCGTCGGCGCAGCACGCCGGGCGTACGGGCCGGGAGGTGCTGGCCCTCTCGGCAGCGACGATGGGCCTTCCCGCCAGCCGGGTCGACGAGATGCTCGAGCTGGTCAGCCTGACCGGCACCGAGTCCAAGCGTCGGGTGCGCAACTACTCCCTCGGGATGAGGCAGCGCCTCGGCATCGCCAACGCGCTGCTCGGTGACCCGTCGGTCCTGATCCTGGACGAGCCGGCCAACGGCCTCGACCCGGCCGGCATCCACTGGATGCGTGGCCTGCTCAAGACCTTCGCCGACCAGGGCGGCACGGTGCTGCTCTCGTCGCACCTGCTCAACGAGGTCGAGCTCGTCGCCGACGAGATGGTGGTGATCGGCAACGGCCGGATCGTCGCCCAGGGCGACAAGAGGACGTTGCTCGAGCAGGCGGGCGGCTCCGGCTGCTACGTCACGGGCGAGGACCGCGAGGCGCTGGCCACCGCGCTCAAGGCCGCGGGGCTGCCCCACACCGTCGCCGGCGACGGCTTCCACGTCGAGGCTGAACCGCGCGAGGTGGGCCGTGCGGCGGCGCAGCACGGCGTCGTCCTCGTCGACCTCCGTCCGGCCGAGGGCGGGCTCGAGAAGCTCTTCCTGACGCTCACCGCCCCCACCCAGCGAGACCACCAGACCGAAGGAGCCTCGGCATGAGCACCCCGGCAACCGCCACGGCATCCACCGCGGCACCCGTCAACCGCACCTTTGACGTCTCCGGGACCCGCCCGGTCCCGTTCGCCCGCCTGGTCAAGGTCGAGCTGCGCAAGATGACCGACACGCGCGCCGGGCGCTGGATGCTCGGGATCATCGCGCTGGCCACCGCCGGCGTCGTGGTGCTGGGCTTCGTCCTCACCCGTGACGACGTCGACGACCGCACCTTCCTGAGCTTCTTCGAGAACACGAACACCCCGCAGATGCTGCTGCTGCCCGTGCTCGGCATCCTGCTGATCACCCAGGAGTGGGGCCAGCGGACCACGCTGACGACCTTCGCCCTGGAACCGTCGCGGGTCAAGGTGGTCGCCGCCAAGACGGTCGCAGCGCTGCTCTTCGGCCTCGCCGCCGTCCTCCTGGCGGGCGTGATCAGTGCCGTCGCCGCGGTCGTCGGAGGAGCGGCCGACCCGTGGCTCGACACCGAGTGGCTGCGCTTGGCCAACCTCACCCTGCTCCAGGTGATGGCGGTGCTCCAGGGCGTCGGCTTCGGCCTGCTGCTGCTCAACTCGGCCGGTGCGATCGTGCTCTTCTTCGCCCTGCCGGTCGTGGTCAACATCGTTGCCGGCTTCTCGTCCTGGGTGCGCGAGAACAGCCCCTGGTTCGACATCGCCATGGCGCAGGCGCCGCTCTACGGCTACGACCCCATGACGGGCGAAAGACTGGCCGCCGCGCTCAGCGGCGAGCAGTGGACCCAGCTCGGCGTGGTCACCGTGATCTGGATCGTCCTGCCGTTCGTGATCGGCATGGCGCGCGTGCTGCGCGGCGAGATGAAGTGAGCCGCTGAGCCCGTCGTACGACATCACAGGCGCCCCGGACCGGACGGTTCGGGGCGCCTGTGCCTAGGCTCGTCCCCATGACTGACCCCACCTCCCTCACCCACCCCCCGCGCGTCGACGGGCGAGCCGACGACGAGCTGCGCGAGATCCGGTTCACCCGCCAGTGGCAGGACCACCCGGCCGGGTCGGTCCTGGTCGAGTTCGGGCGTACGCGCGTGCTGTGTGCGGCCTCGGTGAGCGAAGGCGTGCCGCGCTGGCGCAAGGGGTCGGGCCTGGGCTGGGTGACGGCGGAGTACGCGATGCTTCCCTCGGCCACCAACACCCGCTCCGACCGCGAGTCGGTGAAGGGGCGCATCGGCGGGCGTACGCACGAGATCTCCCGCCTGATCGGACGCTCGCTGCGCGCGGTCATCGACTACAAGGCCCTCGGGGAGAACACGATCCAGCTCGACTGCGACGTGCTCCAGGCCGACGGCGGCACCCGCACAGCTGCGATCACCGGCGCGTACGTCGCGCTGTACGACGCCGTCGAGCACCTGCGCGCCAAGGGCGCGTTGGCCGGCGAGGCCCTCACCGGCTCCGTCGCCGCGGTCAGCGTGGGCATCATCGACGGCGCCCCGCGCCTCGACCTGCCCTACGTGGAGGACGTGCGCGCCGAGACCGACATGAACATCGTGATGACCGGTGACGGTCGCTTCATCGAGGTGCAGGGCACCGCCGAGGGCGCTCCCTTCGACCGCTCCGAGCTCGACGGACTACTCGCGCTCGGCGAGAAGGGGTGTGCCGACCTGACGCGTCTCCAGCGACTCACCCTCGGCCTGGAGGCCTGAGGTGGGCGGGGGGCCGCAGATCTTCCTCGCCTCGCGCAACGCGAAGAAGATCGCGGAGATGGAGCGCATCCTCGCCGAGCACGTGCCCGACGTGGAGGTGCTCGGCCTCGACGACGTCGACGACTACGACGAGCCGGCCGAGGACGAGGCGACCTTCGAGGGCAACGCCCTGCTGAAGGCACGCGCGGGCGTCGCGGCCACCGGGCTGCCCACGATCGCCGACGACTCGGGTCTCTGCGTCGACGCCCTCAACGGGATGCCGGGTGTGCTCTCCGCGCGCTGGGCGGGCCGCATGAAGAGCGACACGGCCAACAACGAGCTGCTCCTCGACCAGATGCACGACGTGCCGGACGCCCGTCGTGGCGCCCACTTCCGCTGCGCGGTGGCGTGGGTGCTCCCCGACGGCACCGAGCGCGTCGTCGAAGGGCGCATGGCCGGCCGGATCATCCGCGAGATGCGCGGGTCGGGCGGGTTCGGCTACGACGTGCTCTTCGTGCCGGAGGAGTACGCGACCTCCGGCCTCACCTCGGCCGAGATGCTGCCGCAGGAGAAGGACCGCATCTCGCACCGCGGCCGGGCGCTGCGCGAGATCGCGCCCCTGGTCGCCGCCGACCTGCGCGACCGGGACTGAGCCAGGGCCGGACGCAGGGCCGGACGCAGGGCCGGACGCAGGGCAGACGCAGGGTCAGACGGTCGCGTCCACCTGCACCTGCGGCGCGGACTCACGCCGCGAGACGAAGCTGCCCCAGGCTGCGGCGAAGACGAACATGATGATCGAGTAGACGGCTGCGGGCACCGAGATCTCCGTGTTGTCGAGCACCTCGACGGCCACGAAGATGGCCAGCGTGGAGTTGTGCACCCCGATCTCCATCGACGACGAGATGGCCTGGGGGCCGGGCACGCCCAGCGACTTCGGCACGAAGTAGCCGACCGCCAGGCTGATCGCGCAGAAGAGGGCCGCAGCGACCCCGATCTGGGCGAGGTAGTCGCCGATGTGGGCGCGCTCGGCCGCGATCACGCCGAGGATGAGGACCACCAGGATGATGGCCGAGGCAATGCGGACGGGCTTGTCCATCCGCTGGGCGAACCCGGGCTTCTTCGCCCTGACCAGCATGCCCAGCCCCACCGGCACCAGGATCAGCGCGAAGACGTTCAGCACCTCGCCCAGTGGCATCGTCACGTCGTCCTGACGGTCGTACCAGGCGATCGCGAAGCCGGTGATCAGCGGCAGCGTGAGGATGGCGATCAGCGAGTTGACCGCGGTCAGCGTGATGTTGAGGGCCACGTCGCCCCGGTAGAGGTGGCTGAAGAGTGCCGCCGTCGTCCCGCCGGGGGAGGCGGCCAGCAGCATGAGTCCGATGCCCAGCAGCGGGGAGAGGTCGAGCGCGACGACCAGCCCGAAGCAGATGGCCGGCAGCAGGAGCAGCTGGCAGACCAGCGCGATCACGGCCGCCCGCGGGTGCCGTCCGACCCGCTTGAAGTCGTTGACGGTGAGGTCGAGACCCAGCCCGAACATGATGATCCCGAGGGCGACGGGCAGACCGATGGTCGTGAGCGCTGAGTCCATGGCGACGGACCCTAGGGTGACGCACGTCACTTGGGAAGGGGCGGTCACTCCTCGGACGCGCCTGCCGAACCGCCGGGGGCCCAGCACCCCCGGGGCCAGGGAGGGTGCGCGTGTGGGAAAGTGAGCGCTCTCACGCAGGGGTCACGTCGAGGTGACTGGTGCCGAAGGGGGGACTCGAACCCCCACGCCCTGGAGCACAGGAACCTAAATCCTGCGTGTCTGCCAATTCCACCACTCCGGCCTGAGGAGAAAGTCTAGGTATGACGCCCGCTCCAGCCCGCACAGGGATGTCGATCGAGTTCCGCGGACTCAGCAAGTCGTTCGGAGGGGTGCAGGCCGTCAGCGACCTCACCTTCGAGGTGGCGCCGGGGAGGGTGACCGGCTTCCTCGGCCCCAACGGCTCCGGCAAGACCACGACGTTGCGGATGCTGATGGGGCTCGTCACCCCCGACGCGGGCACCGCCCTGGTCGGCGGGCGACCGTACGCCGAGCACCCGCACCCGGCCCGCGTGGTGGGTGCCTCGCTCGAGGCGAGCTTCCACCCCGGTCGCACCGCGCGGGGGCACCTGCGTACGTTGGCTCCGCACGTCGGCGTTCCGGCCGCGCGCGTCGACGAGGTGCTGGCGCAGGTCGGCCTCTCCGCGGCGGCGGACCGCAAGGTCGGCGGCTTCAGCCTCGGCATGCGTCAGCGCCTGGCCCTGGCCACCACGCTGCTCGGCGACCCCGACGTGCTGGTGCTCGACGAGCCGGCCAACGGGCTCGACCCGGCCGGCATCATCTGGCTGCGTGACCTCCTCCGCTTCCTGGCGAGCGAGGGCCGCACCGTCCTGGTCTCCTCCCACGTGCTCGCCGAGGTGCAGGCCACCGTCGACGACGTCGTCGTGATCGCCCAGGGGCGGCTCGTCCACGCCTCCAGCCTCGCGGAGATGGTCCGACTGGCCGACTCCCACGTGCGCGTCTGCGGGCCCGACCTCGCCGCCCTGGCGACGGTGGCGCAGGAGCAGGGGTGGCGCGTCGACCGACGCGGTGACCACCTCAGGATCTCCGGCGCCAGCGCCGCCCAGGTGGGCGCCGCCGCCTTTGCCGCCGGACAGGCGGTGCACGAGCTGACCGAGGTGGGCGCCAACCTCGAGGAGACCTTCCTGCAGCTGGTCTCGGGCGAGTCCGTCGCCGCGGAGAAGACCCAGGAGGTGGCGGCATGAGTGCGTTCAGGGCCGGACTGGTCTCCGAGCTCCGCAAGTCGACCTCCACCTCCCTGTGGTGGATCCTCGCCGGAGGGGCCTTCCTCTACCTGGCCTTCATGGGGGCGGTGATGGCCTTCGCCGTCTCGGTGCCCGTGGAGGAGGGTGGCATGGGCGGTGAGGGCATGGACCCGCTCGCCCTGGTGCAGACGATCTACTCGTTGCCCACCGCGATGGGCTACGTCTTCCCGCTGGTCTTCGGGGCACTCTCGATCACGGGGGAGTTCCGTCACCGCACGTTGACCTCGAGTCTCGTGGCAGACCCGAGTCGTACTCGACTGATCGTCTCCAAGGTGCTCGTCCAGGGCGGCTTCGGCGCCCTGATCGGCGCCTGCAGCATCTTGGGCGCGGTCCTGGCGGCTGCCCTCGTCTTCGCCGCGACCGACGTGGACCCCTTCCTCGGCTCCCCCGAGGTGTGGACGACGCTGGGCCTGAGCGTGCTGGCGCTCGCGCTGTGGGGCATGGTCGGGGTCGGCTTCGGTGCGTTGGTTCCCAACCAGGTGGCCTCGATCGTCATGATCCTGGCGTTCACCCAGCTGCTCGAGCCGATCCTGCGGCTGGCGCTGGGCGCCATGGGCGACGCCACCGCGCAGGTCTCGCTCTACTTCCCGGGCGCAGCAGCGGAGGCGCTCGTCGGCTCCAGCATCTACACCGCCATCGGCGCCTCGGAGCTGCTGTCGCGCTGGGCCGGGGGACTGGTCCTGCTGGCCTACGCCGTGCTCTTCGCGCTGGTCGGTCGGTTCACGACGCTGCGGCGCGACCTGACCTGAGCCCCTCAGGCGAGGGACAGGTCACGCCGTAGCTTGGCGACGTGGCCGGTGGCCTTGACGTTGTACTGGGCGACCTCGACCTTGCCCTCGGGGTCGACGACCACGGTGGAGCGGATCACGCCCTCGACGACCTTGCCGTAGAGCTTCTTCTCGCCGAACGCGCCGTAGGCCGTCAGCGTCTCCTTGGTCGGGTCGGAGAGGAGCGTGATGGTGAGCCCGTCGCGCTCGCGGAACTTGGCCAGCTTCTCCGGCTTGTCGGGGGAGATGCCGACGACCTCGTAGCCAGCGGCCTTGAGGGAGTCGAGCGAGTCGGTGAAGTCGCAGGCCTGCTTGGTGCAACCGGGGGTCATCGCAGCCGGGTAGAAGTAGACGATGACGCGACGGCCCGCGAAGTCGGAGAGCGAGACCTGCTCGCCGGTGTCAGAGGTGAGGGTGAAGGCGGGGGCGGTGTCGCCGACGGCGAGGCGGTGGCTCACGGGGGTCTCCTGGGGTCGTACGGGCGGGGCCCGGTCGGGCCCGGGCACGAGGTGACGGTACCGGGCGAAGGGGACGCAGCGTCCGCGGTGCCGCCTACCCTGTCCTCGCGATGGACCGGTTGGTAGCCTGCGGGGGTGACCAATGACGTTGCCGCCCTTGAGCGGGAGATCGAGCAGACGCGCGACCGACTGGCCGACACCTTGGACCAGTTGCTCTACCGGGCCCACCCGAAGACCATCGTCAGTCGAGAGGTCACCTCGTTGAAGGCGCACTTCGTCGACCTCGACACCGGTGCCGCGCGCACCGACAACATCCTCAAGGCAGCCGCCGGCGTGGCCGGGTTCGTGGTGCTCTTCGCGGTGATCCGCAAGATTGCTCGTGACTGACCCCTCGCTCGCCTCTGCGGGGTTCAAGGCCCCGATCAAGATGCTGCACGACCGACTCCTGGTCCAGTCCGACGAGGAGGCCGGTGAGCGTCGCTCCAGCGGTGGCATCGTCATCCCGGCGACCGCGGCGCTGGGCGCCCGTCGCCTGAGCTGGTCGAAGGTCGTCTCCACCGGTCCGCAGGCGCGCGCCGTGCAGGTGGGCGACCGGGTCCTCTTCGACCCCGAGGACAAGGCCGAGGTCGAGGTCCACGGAGAGGTCTACGTCGTGATGCGGGAGCGGGACGTCCACGCGGTGGCCTCCGAGCGTCTCGAGGGCGGCTCGACCGGGCTCTACCTCTGACCCAGCCCCTGTCACCCAGCGTCGTACGCAGCCGCCTCAGGCGGGCAGGTACACGCGGAACGTCGTACCGACGTTGACCCGTGAGGCCACCTCGACCTGACCGCCGTGGCTCTCCACGATGGAGCGCACGATCGACAGGCCCAGGCCGGTGCCCTGGATGTGCTTCTCCTGGGAGACCGAGGAGCGGAAGAACTGGGCGAAGAGCCGGTCCAGGTCCTCCTCCGGGATGCCGTAACCGGTGTCGGAGACCTCGATGATCGCCCACTTCGCCTCCTGGGTGAGGCGTACCGTCACCCGCCCCAGCGGAGGCGTGAACTTCACCGCGTTGGACATCAGGTTGACCAGGACGCGCTCGAGCTTCTCCGCCTCGCCGACCACCTTCACCGGGTGGGGCGGAAGGTCCATCTCGAGGCTGACCTCGGCGCTGCGCAGTCGCGGCAGGATCGCCTCCTCGCCTGAGCGCACCACCGCCACCAGGTCGACCGGGTCCTGGGCGATCTCCATCTTCTTAGCCCGCAGCCGGGAGAGGTCGAGGAGGTCGTCGATGAGGGAAAGCAGGCGGCGGCCGTTGTCGCCGATGCGGATCGTGGCCTCGCTCTGGTCGGGGGAGAGGCGCCCGAAGTCCCCGTCCTCGAGCATCTCGGTGTAGCCGATGATGTTGGTGATCGGGGTGCGCAGCTCATGGCTGACCGTGGAGACGAAGGCGTCCTTGACCCGGTCGACCTCGCGCATCTCCTCCAGGGCGCTGCGTTCGGCCTCGAGCGCCTCGAAGACGGTGTTGAGCTTGCTCTCTGCCACCTTGCCGGCCTTGTCCAGCGCCTCACGGCGGCTCTCGGAGCGCGCCCGGGCGCTGCTGATGTTGAGCGCGACGACGGCCACCGAGCAGGTGATGAGGAAGATCTGCGCATAGACCATCTGCAGGTCCTCAGGCAGGGCGCGACCGTGGGTGGCGCCGTTGTAGGGCCCGGAGCCGTGCCCGGTGAAGAAGGTGATGATCAGGCGGACCACGACCAGCTGGACCAGTGTCTCGACCAAGGAGAGGCGCAGGCCCGCCCACATCAGGAGCACGAGGACCACGTAGGGGAACTCGGTGGTGAAGGGGGTCGCGAAGACCACGATGGTCGCGACCAGGAGGGCCGTCCACTGCGTGGCCCGCTCGGGCACGGTGGCCAGGGAGGGGGCGTCGCGGCCGCGCATCACGAGCGGCAACCAGAGGACCAGGGAGGCCGTCATGTCGACGAAGGAACCCAGGGTGAGAGCCGCGACCTCGTCGACGCCGGAGAGCGCGCCCACGATCCCGACCGGCACGGCCACGATGACGCCACCGACGTTGGCCGCGATGACCACCCGTAGCAGGTCGAGCTCGGTACGCATGCGCAGCTCGCCCGCGGACTCGCGCAACACCTGCAGGGCCACGAAGGCCGCCGCAACGCCCGTGCCGGCGTACGCCAGTGCGAGGGGGAGTGGCGTGCCGAAGGCCCAGAGGCTGACAGCCGTCGAGAGGAACGCGACTCCCGCCAACGAGAGCCGTTGCGGGCCGTGGACCGTCAGCAGGGCGACGGCGATCAGTCCGAGCGGGTAGAGGCCCATCCCCGTCACCGCCGGTGAGTCGGTGGCGTTCGCCAACGCCGCCAGGAGGACGCCGCCAACGATCAGCAGCACGCCCTTTCCTGCTCCGGGCATCCGGAATCCTCCCCCCTGAGAAGTCGCAGTATCCATTCTGGCGTGGATGGGGCGACGGTGTGGGGAATCGCGCACACCAGGCACCGAACCGGGTCACAGGTCATGGGTCTTCAGTGGTGTGACAGCCGTGGAGCGAGATCTACTCCGCGTTGTTACATGCTGTTCATGCAAGGCGGTCTAATGCACGATCGGTGAAATCTGAACGAAAAGATTCCTCCCTAGCGTCTGCCCTTCCACGTCGCGGTCCCCCCAGCCGCCCTCACCAGCGGCACCGCGCGCGTGGCGAAGGAGGACCTCGTGATCACTCGTGCCCGAGGCAGACTCGCACTCTCGTTGAGTACTGCCGCGCTCCTGGCCGTCCCCTTGGTGGCGGCCCTGCCCGCCGCCAACGCCGCCCCCAGCGGTGACGGCTGGTCCATCACCACCGCGCCCGGTGGCTACCAGGTCACCGTTGCCCTGGACGAGCCGCTGCCGATGCGCTCCGACGCCCCCACCCTGGTCGTGGACGGCACCACCCTGGGTCTCGCCACCGAGTCCGAGGACGGCTCACGCCTCAGCATCTTCACCACGGACGCCTCGGTGCTGGAGGCCGACGAGGTCGAGGCGGGCTGGGCCAGCGAGTCCTTCGACGCTGAGGCCCCGGACAGCACCGTGGTCGAGGTGCCCGACGCCGCCAGCATCAGGGCGCTCGGCGTGGACCCCGACGAGCACGGCTCCTTCGCGTGGACCGAGTCGATCTACAAGTTCGGTGACCAGGCCATCGACCTGGCCAACATCGGCGGCGTCCGCGGCGAGCTCGAGGGCAAGGTCTACCTGCCGACGACCGGCGGCGCTCGCCCCGTGGTCATGCTGCTGCACGGCCGCCACACCTCCTGCTACGGCACCGGCCCGACGCACAGCAACCGCTGGCCCTGCGCCACCGCGCCCGACAACGAGCTGCGGATGTCCATCCCCAGCTACGCCGGCTACGACAACCTGGCCCAGGCCCTGGCCAGCCACGGCTACGCCGTCGTCTCGGTCTCGGCCAACGCCATCAACTCCAACGACAACCAGCTCGCCGCCGACCGCGGTGCGGTCGCCCGAGGCCAGCTGATGCTCGACACCCTCGAGATGCTGCGCAAGGCCGACGCCGGCAAGGCTGTCTCCTACACCGACACGTGGACCGGCAACACGCTCGACCTGGACGCCGCGCTCGCCGAGGGGGCACGGTCGTACGAGCTGCGCCGCGAGGGCTTCATCACGGGCGCCCCCGACCTCGACCCGGTGCGCGCCGCCGACTTCGAGGGCCGCTTCGACTTCTCCACCATCGGCATGATGGGCCACTCGCGTGGTGGTGAGGGCGTCACCGCCGCCGCCACCCTCAACCAGGGCCTCGACACGCCGTGGGAGATCACCTCGATCCTGCCGCTCGCCCCGGTCGACTTCGGTCGCATGACCGTGCCGAACGTCCCGATGAACGTGGTGCTGCCCTACTGCGACGGTGACGTCTCCAACCAGCAGGGTCAGCACATGCTCGACGACTCCCGGTACGCCTTCGGCGACGACGTGCTCCGCTCCGCCACCTGGATGATGGGCACCAACCACAACTTCTACAACACCGCCTGGACGCCCGGCCTGTACCGCTACAGCGTCTCCGACGACTGGAGCAACTCCGCCGCGCGTCGCACCGACCCGACCTGTGGCACCGACCCGTCGGTCGCCGAGACGTCGATCCGGATCAGCGCCGCCGACCAGTACGCCCTCGGCAGCGACTACATGACCGCCTGGTTCCGCCTGACCATGGGCGGCGAGGACGTCTTCCTCCCGATGTTCGACGGCACCGGCGTGCTTCCGCAGAGCGCGAAGGGCGCCGACGTCCGCACCGTGGCCACGGCTCCCTCGTCGACGCGCAGCACCGTCGCCTCGTTCGAGAACGCCAGCACCCGGGTCACCCAGGCCGGCACGGCCAGCACCACCGTCTGCGCGAGCCTCGGCGGACGTACGGCCGGCACCGAGCTGCCCGCCTGCGCCACCACCCTGGCCAGCTCCCAGGTCCCGCACTGGACCCCCGCCACCAACGGCGGCAACGTGCCGGCCACCCCGGTGACCCGGATGACCTGGACCTCGCAGACCGGTGAGCTCCGTGTCGGCATCGCCAAGGGCCAGCGTGACGCCTCGCCGTTCGACCGCCTCTCCATCAAGATGGCGGCCGACGAGACCGTCGCCACCGCGACCGACCTGACCCTGAGCGTCGTCGACGGCCAGGGTGAGCGGTACGACGCCCTCGTGAGCGAGCTGAACCCGTTCGCGCTGACCCGCCTGCCGGCGTCCTCGTCCTCCGCGGGGATCAACACCCTCAAGAAGATCGTGCTGCAGCAGGTCAACGTGGAGCTCGCCGAGCTGGCCAGCGCTGGCCTGGACCTCTCCGACCTGCGTGAGGTCCGCCTCAAGGCTGTCACCGGCGGCCCGGGTGCCGCCTACCTCTCGGACCTGGCCTTCGAGTCCTCGTCGGTCGGCACCGCCGACTCCACGCGGATGCCGGTCATCGGCCTGTACGCCCCGAACGTGGAGGAGGGCAACGCCCCGGACTCGTACGAGCTCGCCGTCCACCTCGACGCTCCCGCGACGAGCACGGTCGTCGGCGACGTCTCGGTCCTGGGCTCCACGACCGGTCGCGCCGGCATCGCCACCCAGAGGGTCACGTTCGCCCCGGGTGAGACCTGCAAGGTCGTCAGCGTCGCGCTGCAGGGTGACCGCGAGGCCAGCAGCACGGCGACCACCCAGGTGACCCACAGCGTCATCAACACCCGCAACGCCGTGATGGGTGCCGAGTCCATCGGCTTCACCCAGGTCCGTGAGGACGACGGTGTCACCGGGTCCGCCCTCGAGGCCGCGCCGTTCGGCAAGGCCGGCGACCCGTGCGCCGAGCTCGGGTCCTTCCGTGCCGGTGGCGTCCTGGACGTCGCCGACGAGGTCGCCCCGGGTGACGACCTGACGGTGGGCCTGCCCGGCAACCGCGCCGGTGAGGCCGTCGTCGTCACCGTCGCCGGGCACGAGCCCACCACCGTCGTCGCCGACGCCGAGGGCGTGGCGTCGACCACGTTCCCGGTCCCTGCCGACGCCGAGCGCGGCGAGCTCGCGGTGAACGCCGTGGCCGCGGGCACCGGCCGCACCGCCGAGGCCGTCGTCAACGTCCGTGACGCCAGCACCACCACGTTGGTCGTCGACCCGGTCACCCCGAAGCTGGGGCAGAAGGTGACGCTCACCGCGACCGTCACCGGTGGTGAGACCCCCGGCACCGTCGAGTTCCTGGACGGCACGACGTCGCTGGGCACGGCTCCTGTCGCCTCCGGCACCGCGACCCTGACCGTCAAGGGCTTCAAGGCCGGCGCCCACGCGCTGGTCGCGAAGTTCGGCGGCAGCACGGTCACCTCGGCGTCGCAGTCCGCCCCGGTCGCGTTCCTGCTCGGCAAGGGCGTCACCGCCACCAAGGTCACCGGACCGAAGAAGGTCGGCAAGGGCAAGAAGTACGTGATCCGCGTGGCCGTCACCGGCGCCGCCGGCGAGGAGAAGCTCACCGGCAAGGTCAAGGTGGTCGTCAAGGGCGCCAAGAAGGCGACCCGCACGGTCACGGTCAAGGCCAACGGCACCGCGACGCTCACCTTGGTGGCGCCGAAGCGCAAGGGCCAGCTCCGCATCACCGCCACCTACCAGGGTGCGGGCAGCTACCAGGCCAGCACCTCCACCGTGAAGGTGGTGAGGGTCCGCTGATCCGGCACTGACACACCAGAAGGGCGGGAGGTCGATGACCTCCCGCCCTTCTGGTCGTGCGCCGTCGTCACGCCTCGGAGAGAGGCCGTGGACAAACGAAAGAACCGCAGGTCACGAGGTGACCTGCGGTTCTCATCTGAGCTCGACATGGGCATTCGCACGGACGGCGCTGGTGCCTACTGCAGGACTCTCGACAACTCGGCAGATCAGTCGAAGTAGCCGTTGTCGCCAGGGAACGCCGAGGTGAACGGCTCGAACTCGGCGCCGGTGATGCGCGCGTCGAGCATCGACTGGCGCACCTGCTCGCTGACGGCCACGGATCCGGTGCGTTGACCTCGCTTCATGCTGTGCACAGGCCCAGGCTTCTTGGTCTCCTCCAGCACGCCGAGGTAGCCCGCGATCGGCGAGCCGTCGTTGTACCGGACATCGATGGGGAACGTGGACAGTTCGGCTCCCTGGTCTGCCAGAAGCGAGCACAGCCGTTCGCTGTAGACCTTCAAGCCTTCGCCGTCCTGCCACACGACGTCGACAAGCGTCTTGCCGGGGTTCGCGGGATTCTGCTGGAACCACCACTCGACGGTGACGCCGGGCGGTCCCTTGCGCGCCAACGTGTTGGTCACGTCGCGCCCCAGCGGTGTCTTCCAGCGACCGTACTCGGGTTTGCCGGGCCCAGTGATCGTGAGCCACAGATGGCGGCGTGCCCCGGCTGGTGTCATCACGTGCCACGTCACGGCTCGTAACCTAGAGGATGCTGGTCATGACCAAGCGGCGATCCTTCACCGGGACGCAGAAGAGGCCCCCTCCCGGTGAAGGGAGAGGGCCTCTGAACTGCTGCTGTCTGTACGCCATCAGGGACTCGAACCCCGAACCCGCTGATTAAGAGTCAGCTGCTCTGCCAATTGAGCTAATGGCGCCCGTTGCCGGGACTCGCCCGGCAACGAGGAAAACAGTAGCACCGGGGTCTGGGGCCGCCAAATTCGGGGGAGTCGTGCCGCCGGCGGCTCTCAGCGGGCCTCGAGGACGGCCTGTGCGGCGTTGTGGCCACCCAGCCCTGAGACGGCCCCGCCGCGCCTCGCGCCCGACCCGCACATGAGGACGACGTCGTGGGGCGTGGCCACGCCCCAGCGCTGGGCCGGGGTGTCGAGTCGCGCGCGGTTGGGGGCCCACGGCCAGTCGAGGTCGCCGTGGAAGATGTGTCCGCCCGGCATGGCGAGCTCGGCCTCCACGTCGTGCGGGAACTTCGCCTCGAGGCAGAGCTTGTCCTCGCCGTCCCGGGCGATGCAGTCGACGATCGAGCCGACGAGGTGCTCGTCGATGCTGGCGATCGCGCGTTGCACGGCGGTCACGCGGTTGTCCTCGCCGTCCGGGCCCGTGAACAGCTCCTCGGGCATGTGCAGCCCGAAGTAGGTGAGCGTGTGCACGCCCATCGGTGCCAGGTCCTCGAGGATCGAGGGGTCGGTGAGCGAGTGGCAGTAGATCTCGCCCGGCGGATGCTGCGGGACCGTGCCCGCCCGCGCCTCCTCGTACGCGAGCTGCAGGTCGCCCCAGCCCTCGGACAGGTGCATCGTCCCGGAGAAGGCCACCCGGGGGTCGACGCCCGAGCGCAGCGTGGGAAGTCGCTCCAGCAGCAGGTTGAGCTTCAGCTGGGACCCCGCCGGCTTGGCGGGGAGGGTGGCCTCGTCGCCGAGCAGCCCTGCCATCGTCCACGGCGCGACCCCGGACAGGACGGTGCGCGCGGTGGCCCCCCGCTCTCCCGTGGCCGTACGCCACCGCACCTCCGCGCCGTGGGCGCCCGTCGCGACCGACGTCACCTCGGCGCCCGTGATCAGGGTGGCGCCGGCGAGCCTGGCCGACTTCGCCAGGGCGTCGGTGACCGCGCCCATGCCTCCGATCGGCACCCGCCACTCGCCGGTGCCGTTGCCCATGAGGTGGTAGAGGAAGCAGCGGTTCTGCGCCAACGAGGCGTCGTCCATCCCCACGAAGGTTCCGATCAGGGCGTCGGTGGCGACCACGCCGCGCACCGTGTCGTCGGCGAAGCGGTCGGTGATCGTACGACCCAGCGGCTGGGCGACGAGGTCGTTCCAGACGGTGGGGGAGACCTGCTCCGCGACGTCCCGCTCCCGGGAGAGCGGCTGGGTCAGGGTCGGAGCGACCACGGCGGTCAGCTCGGCCACGTCGGCGTAGAACTGCTGCCACGCGGCGTAGTCGTCGTCGCTGCCCGTCAGGGTCCGGAAGGAGGCCTTGGTGGCTGGTCCCTCGGTCCGCTCGACCAGGAGGCCACCGGGTGCACCCGTGTGCAGGTGGGGCGTGAACGACGACGTACGACGCGACGCCAGCGTGACGTCGAGCGAGAGGTCGCGCATGATCTCGTCGGGAAGCAGGCTGACGAGGTAGGAGTAGCGGGAGAGGCGTGCGGGCAGCCCCGCGAAGGGCCGGGTGGAGACCGCGGCGCCGCCGACGTGGTCGAGCCGCTCGAGCACGAGCACGGTGAGTCCGGCGCGGGCCAAGTATGAGGCGCTCACCAGGGCGTTGTGTCCGCCCCCCACGACAATTGCGTCGTAGTCATTTCGGGCCATGTGAGTCGTCACTCGGTCAAGGTAGGGCAACCGGGGCGCGTCGAGCGGTGAAACTCACACAATCGCCGGGGCCGACGTCTAGTCTCCGGGGAGTACTGGGAGTGGCACACAGGCAGGAGGGGCCTAGGGATGACCACGCACCCCCGCACCTCGTTCGCCCTGCTCACGTGCTTCACCGTCGTCGTGGCGTTCTACCTCGTCGGTGTGCAACCCGCCCCGCTCGTCGTCGCCGAGGCCTTCCCCGCCGGTCTGATCGCCGGTGCGTGGCTCTTCGTCCCGCGGCGGCGCCAGCTGCTCTACTTCGTATGTGCGTGGGTCGTCTCCACCGGGATCTACCTGGCCTGCGGCCGTGACCTCTTCGTGGCGCTGGGCTGGGCCCTGGCAGCGGTCGTGGGCTCTGCGATCGTCGCCCACGGCATCACCCAGGGGCCCGAGCGCCGTGCCGCCCTGCTGACCGACGTCGACCTGCGTCGCTTCATCGCCCAGACCTTCCTGGGCTCGTTGGTGGCCGCGGGCATCGCCGGGGCGGTCGCCAGCGTCTCCGGCCACACGCAGTGGTGGGTGGCCGCCCTTGGCGTGGGCCTCGCCCACTTCGCGACCTACCTGGTGCTGCTGCCGCACTTCCTCGGACGTCCGCGCTTCCCCGGGGTGGCCAGCCGGCTGGAGCGCGTGATCCAGTGGGTCGTCACGGTCTCACTCACCGTCGTCGCCTTCCTGCCGCTCGACCTGGGGCCGTCGATCGCCTTCGGCGTCATCCCGTGCCTGGGGTGGTCGGCGCTGCGCGCCCCGATGCGCGAGACCTTGGTGCAGCTCCTCGTGGTGGCCACCGCCAGCCACGCGATGACCATGCAGGGTCTAGGCCCGTTCGCGGTCGACCCCGGCAGCAGCGTCCTGCGGGCCGAGATGCTCACGATCCTGTTCGCGCTGTGGGTCATCGCCTGCGGCCTCACCACCATCCCGTTCTCCCTGGCCGTCGGTGTGCAGCGACGCGAGGCGTGGCAGTCACGCCAGGAGCAGGCGCGGGTGCGGCAGCTCGTGCAGAGCGCCACCAGCGTGGCCATCATCGGCACGGACGCCCACGGACACATCGACCTCTTCAACCCGGGCGCCGAGCTGATCTTCGGCTACACCTCGCACGAGGTGCTGGGCCTGACGCCGAGCATCTTCCTCACTCGCGCCGAGATCGAGCGGGTCGCCCAGGTGCTCGGCACCCGGTCGACGTTCGTCGACGTCGCGTACGCCCTGGCGAGCAGTGAGAACGAGAGCCTCGACCTGGACTTCCTCCGCAAGGACGGCAGCGTCGTGACGTTGCAGTTCTCGATCTCGCGCATCTTCAACGACGACGGCAAGGTGATCGGCTACGTCACCACGGGCGAGGACGTCACGAGCCGGGTCAAGCGCCAGCTCGCCCTCGAGGAGGCGCTGGCCCACGAACGGCTGGCGGTCGAGAACCTCAAGGAGGTCGACCAGGTCAAGGACGCCCTCGTGTCGGGCGTGAGCCACGAGCTGCGCACCCCGATCACCTCGATCCTGGGCTACCTGGAGATGCTCGAGGACGGCGGTTTCGGTCCGCTCGCCGAGGGCCAGGCCAAGGCGCTCGGCCGGGTCAAGGGCAACAGCAACCGGCTGCTCTCGCTGATCGACGACCTGCTGATGCTCTCGCGCATCCAGGACGGCTACCTGGCCGTCGAGAGCACCCGGATCGACCTGCGGGACGTGGTGGCCTCGGCGCGTGACGAGATGGCTCCGGTCCTCACCGCCTCCGGCCTCACCTTCGACGTGGAGCTGCCCGAGCAACCGGTCGCCGTGGTCGGGGACGCCGAGAGACTCGGGCGTGTGCTCGTCAACCTGTTGAGCAACGCGATGAAGTTCACCGACCGCTTCGGCGCCGTGACCGTACGCCTGGCCGTCGAGGGGGCAGACGCCGTCGTCTCGGTCAGCGACACCGGCATCGGCATCCCCGAGGGCGAGCAGGACCACCTCTTCGAGCGCTTCTTCCGGGCGACGTCGGCGCGCGAACGCGCCATCCAGGGCAGCGGGCTCGGCCTCGCCATCGCGCGTGCCCTCGTCCAGTCGCACGGTGGCGGCATCGAGGTCCAGTCCCAGGTCGACGTCGGCTCGACCTTCGTGATCCGCCTGCCGCTCGAGGAGGCCCTCTCCGTGATCGAGCAGGCCCCGGGGCCGCCGCAGGAGCAGGAGACCGCGGGCGCCCCGGCGGGTCGCTGAGACGCGCTGAGAGTCACGGAACGCGAAGGAACCCCCGGTCATCGACCGGGGGTTCCTTGCTGACTGGGGTGAGTGACGGGGCTCGAACCCGCGACAACCGCGACCACAACGCGGTGCTCTACCAGCTGAGCTACACCCACCATGGCGACTTGCTGGGCAAGTCGTGAGGAAGCATAGAGGACTCAGGCGTCCGTTGTGGAATCGGGGGTGGCGCCGCCGTCACCCAGGCCAGTGATGGAGCCGGCGTACTTCGCGGCGATCTCCTTGGCGGCGGCCGAGTCGGGGCCGGGAGGCGCCACGAAGACGGCCTCGCGGTAGTAGCGCAGCTCCTCGATGCTCTCCTGGATGTCGGCGAGCGCACGGTGGTTGCCGCGCTTCTCCGGCGCCTGGAAGTAGGCGCGCGGGTACCACCGTCGCGACAGCTCCTTGATCGAGGAGACGTCGATGTTGCGGTAGTGCAGGAACCCCTCGAGCCCCTTCATGTCGCGGGCGAGGAAGGCGCGGTCGGTGCCGATGGTGTTGCCGGCCAGAGGAGGGCGGCTGCCGTCGGGGCAGTGCTCGCGGATGTAGTCCAGGACGAGGGTCTCGGCCTCCTCCATCGTGACGCCGCCGTCGAGCTCCTCGAGGAGGCCGGACTTCTCGTGCATGTCACGGACGAAGTCGATCATCGTCTCCAGCGCCTCGGCTGGCGGTTTGATGATGACGTCGACCCCCTCACCGAGCACGTTGAGCTCGAAGTCGGTCACCAGGGCGGCCACCTCGATCAGGGCATCCTTCTCGAGGTCGAGGCCGGTCATCTCGCAGTCGATCCACACCAGTCGGTCGTTCACGCTTGACGACACTACTAGTGGTCACCGACATCCGAGGGGTCATGGGCCCAACGACCGCCGCGTTCCGGGTCGCTGGCTAATCTGTGGACGTGCAGCCTCCACGCCCCCCGCAGGGAGCAGCTCCCTGGATCGGAACCGCCGCCCGTCTGGTGACCGGTGGGGTCTGGCTGGTCGCCGGAGCGATCAAGCTGCCCGACCCCTACGAGAGCATCAGTGCTGTCCGGGCGTACGAAGTGCTGCCCGAGTCGCTCGTACCTGCGGTCGGCTACCTCCTGCCCGTCGTGGAGGTGGCGATCGGCCTGCTCCTGCTGCTGGGCCTGCTGACCCGGGTGAGCGGCCTCGCGTCCGCGATCCTCTTCGCGGTCTTCGTGGCCGGCATCGCGTCGGTGTGGATCCGGGGGATCGATATCGACTGCGGGTGCTTCGGTGGAGGTGGCGCGAAGGAGGGGGCCTCGGCGGAGTATCCGATCGAGATCGCCCGTGACGCCGCCCTGCTGCTCCTCTCTGCCTGGTTGGTGTGGCGCCCGCGTACACGGTGGGCGCTGGACAACATGCTCTTCCGCTCGTCCGAGCGGGAACTGGAAAGGAACGACGATGGCGAAGAATCCGCCGAAGAAGAACACGCCCGGCAGTCGGGCTGACGAGCGGGCCACCACCGCCGCCAAGCGGGAGGCACGTCGCGAGAAGGCCGCACGTCAGGCTGCTGCCCTCAAGAAGGCGCAGCAGGCTCGCCAGCGCAAGGAGCGCCTGCTGGTCGGCGGCATCGTCGGCGCCGTGCTGCTCGTCATCGTCGGCGTCGTCGCGTGGCAGATCTCCCGCAACTCCGGGCCGGTGGCCATCCCCGACAACGCCACGGACAAGTACGGCGTCGCGGTGGGCAAGGCCGACGCCGAGACCCAGGTCGACATCTACGCCGACTTCCTCTGCCCCGCCTGCAAGACCTTCGAGGGCGCGACGGACGAGCCGCTGAGCCAGCTGGCCGAGGCCGGGACGGCGCGGGTCGTCTACAACCCCGTCAGCATCCTCAACGAGTACTCCGACCGGGCCGCCAACGCCTTCGCCGTCGTCCTCGACACCGCCGGTGCCGACGTCGCGCTGGAGTTCCAGCGGGCGCTCTTCGCTGAGCAGCCCGGCGAGGGTGGCGCGATGCCCGATGACGACTGGCTGATCGACCTCGCCGTCGAGTCCGGTGCCAAGGAGTCCGAGATCCGCGACGACATCGAGGACATGAAGTACGAGAAGTGGGTGAAGGAGGCGACGCAGGAGGCTGAGCGTCGCGGACTCCGAGGGACCCCGACGATCTTCATCAACGACACCCAGCTCGAGCCGCAGGAAGCGCTGACGCAGATCCAGCAGCTGGCCCAGGCCTCGGGCGGGTCGGGAGAGGAGGACACGAACTGATGCACGTCGTCACTGTCCAGCGCTGGGTCATGAGCGTGCTGGTGCTCACCACTGCCCTGCACTTCGTGGGCGGTCTGCTGATCCTCGCGGTCACGCTCGACCGCCCGGACGCCTTCTGGGTGCTCACCATCATCTCGATGATCGTCACCGCGTTGTCGATCGTGGGCGCCCGCCTGCTCCACCAGACCTCCGCGCTCACCTGGTGGCTGCTGGTGGCCTTGCTCCCGTTGGCCATCTCGCTCTACTTCCGCTGAGTCGGCTCCAGCCGGTCAGCCCGTCTCGCAGTGGCGAGCGTGGCTGACCGGCTGGCACACTCGCTCGATGACCTTCGCCGAGCCGTCCGGACGACTCCACGACTTCATCGCAGGCCTGCCGAAGGTCGAGCTGCACGTGCACCACGTCGGGTCCGCGTCACCGCGGATCGTGCAGCAGCTGGCGGAGCGCCACCCGGGCACGGTCCCGAGCGACCCCGACCAGCTTCGGGCGTTCTACGAGTTCCGCGACTTCGCCCACTTCATCGAGGTCTACCTCGCCGTGGTGGACCTGCTGAAGGAGCCGGAGGACATCCGGATGCTCACCTACGAGGTCGCCCGTGACCTCGCCCGCCAGAACGTCCGCTACGCCGAGCTGACCTGCACGCCCTACACGTCGGTGCTCCCGCACGAGGCGGGGCGAGGCATGTCGATCGAGGACTACACCGACGCGATCGAGGAGGGGCGGGTCGCGGCCGAGGCCGAGTTCGGTGTCGTGCTGCGATGGATCTACGACATCCCGGGGGAGTCGGGCATACCCGCTGCCGACGAGACGCTGCGCTTCGCGCTGGACTACCCACCGGTTGCCCTGGTGGGCTTCGGCCTGGGTGGTCCTGAGATCGGCGTACCGCGCCCCCAGTTCCAACGGCACTTCGAGGCAGCCAGGGCAGCTGGGCTGCACTCGGTCCCGCACGCCGGGGAGACCACGGGGCCGGAGACCGTGTGGGACGCCATCAGGTTGCTCGGCGCCGAACGGATCGGTCACGGGACCACGGCCGCCCAGGACCCGGTGCTCCTGGAGTACCTCGCCGCCCACCGCATCCCGTTGGAGGTCTGCCCGACGTCCAACGTCGCCACCGGGGCGGTCGAGTCGCTGGCCGCCCACCCGCTCCGCGCGTTCCGCGACGCCGGGGTGCTGCTGTCGATCAACTCCGACGACCCGCCGATGTTCGACACCGACCTCAACCGCGAGTACGCGGTGGCGGCCGAGATGCTGCACCTCGACGAGCGTGGTGTCGCCGACCTGGCGATCGCGGGGGTGGATGCCTCGTTCGCCCCGGACGAGCTGAAGGCGAACCTGCGCGCGGAGATCGACGGCTGGACGACGGCTTGGCTCGCCGGAGAGGCAGACTGACCCCATGGCTCGCCACACCGACTCGACGTCCGAGACCGCTGCACCGCTGATCCCGACGATGCGCGACCGCATGGTCGCCGGACAGCCGTACGTCGTCGACGGCACCGTCCGCGTGGCGCTGGCCCGCGGCCAGGAACGAGCCGACCTCTTCAACGAGACGACGGGCGAGGATCCGGAGACGCGTCGCGCGCTCCTGCGTGACCTGCTGGGCAGCCTCGGTGAGGGCGTCGAGGTGCGTGGTCCGGTCCACGTCGACGTCGGTCGTAACCTCCACCTGGGGGCACGCACGTTCGTCAATGCCAACCTCGTCGCGCTGGACCGTGCCCCGATCCGCGTGGGTGAAGGCGTGCAGATCGGACCCAACGTGCAGCTCCTGACTCCGGTGCACCCGCTCGACCCCGCGAAGCGTCGCGACGGTTGGGAGGGGGCAGAGCCCGTGACCATCGGCGACAACGTCGTGCTCGGCGGCGGCGTCACCGTCTGCCCGGGCGTCACGATCGGTGACGACACCGTGGTGGGGGCGGGATCGGTGGTCGCCAGCGACCTGCCCGCCGGCGTACTGGCCGTGGGCAACCCGGCGAAGGTGATCCGCCAGCTCTGACCTACTACTGCGTGGTCGGGACTCGACATCACTTGGGGCATCGCGGTCTACCTCCGTCGGTGGAACCGTAGGTCGCCGTTGGCCATCCGACTGGTGTCGTAGCCGGGGTCGTGGGCTCGGTGGTGATGGTGGGAGCAAAGAAGCGCGGCGTTGTCGAGATCGGTGGCGCCGCCCTGCGACCAGGGGACGAGGTGGTGGGCTTCGGACCAGGTGCCGGGGATGTCGCAGCCTTCGGCGCGGCAGGTCTGGTCGCGCAGGGCGAGTGCGCGGCGTTGGGCCTTGCTGAAGAGTCGTGAGGCCCGCCCGAGGTCGAGCACTTCGGAGTCGGTGCCCAGGACGGCGGGGATGATCTTGGCGTTGCAGGCGAGGCGTCGGGCTTGGGCGGCGGTGAGGGTGTCGAACCCGTCGCCGGGGACTCCGTTGTCCAGGGTCGCGGTGCCGATGCCGTCGCGCAGGGCGTCCAGGGTGATCGTGACGGTCACGTTGGTGGCGTCGCCGCCGTGGATGGGCAGGCGCTTCGGGTCGAGGGCCTCGAGGAGCTGGGCGAAGGCTTCGGCCATGCGGCGTGGGTGGGACACCTGCACGCCGAAGCCGGTCTGCTCGTCGGCGTCGCGGTCGTTGCCGGTGTCGTCCTGAGCGGCGTTGCTTCGGACCGCGCCATCGGCCAGCCGTGGGTTGGTGAAGGCGTGGAGGTAGGTCGCCAACCTCGCGGCGGTGGCGTCGGGCACGATCGCGCTGATCCGACTTGTCCCGTCGCCCAGCGCACGGATGCGGAGTCGCTGACGCTCCTGGGCATGCTTCTCGGCCTCAGCCAGCCGGCGGGCTTCTTCGTCCTCGAACCGGTCGGGGTCGACGACTTCGAGGATCCGGCGGCCAAGCCTCGCGAGGTCCGTGGGGTCGTGATCAGCGGCGAGCTCCACCAGCCTCACCTCGGCTGCCTCGATCACGTCGGCTCCCACGCGGGACGGCAGCTCATCCACCGCCGCTGCGATGACGCGCGCCTGGGCGATCGACACCTGCCCCTCACGGACCGCCCGCGCCAGGGTGAGCCGCTGCCGGTCCAACGCCGTCGCCAAGCGCAGATCTGCGGCGGCGTCGCCGCGGCGTACGTGCCCGTGGTGGGCCAGCCAGGTCGCGATCGAGCGGAACCCTTCGCCCTCGGCGACGTCACCGGCCGCAGCCATGACCCGCAGCCGCAGCTCGGCCACGCGCGACTCCGCGTCCGCCAGGGCGAGGAGTGCATCCGCCTTCTCGTCGGTCCGCATGAAGGTCGGGTTCACGTCGGCCACCGACTTCAGCGACGAGCTGATCGACGCAGCCACAACGTTCACCGGATGCACGACCCCACCTCCCCACGACCACGACTCGGCACGCCACGTCTGTGGCGTCTGCTGGTCGTTGCTCCTGGAGGCCCGGACCTGCCGGACGATCACGTCACCCTCGCAACTGGACCCACCGTCTCCGGATGCCACCGCGAGGCGGTGACCCGGTGCCCTGAGCGAGAACCTGCGACGACTCTATCGAACGCACGTTCGAATCGACAATGCCCCATCCTGAGGATGTTCGGTGTGCTGCGGGGTGGTGATGGAACCACCCCTCAATCCGTCTCCGCCTCCGCGAACGCGGGGTGACGGCTCCCGACCTCACGCGCGATCGCCAGGTGGCCGCCCAGGTAGGCGCTGGCGCCCAGAACGGTTGCTCCGCCCAGGGCGAGCGCGGCTCCGGCCCGGTGGTGACCGCGTCGCCGGGCGACCCAGGAGCCGGCGTAGGCGCCGAACGTGACCACGATGCTCCCGGCATGCACCAGGCCTACGCGCTTCTCGCGTTCCCCGGACGTCGACCACTCGGCCCAGCCGGCCCAAGCTGTGGGGGCGATGGTCAGCAGTCCTACGCCGACAAGTCGCTGCGCCGCGGGGGATGACTCACGCCCGCCGAAGAGGTCGAGCACGGTCGCCGATGTCCAGGAGCCGATGACGGCGTCGGTGAGCAATGGGTGGAGGGCGTGCCCCAGCCACTCGCCGCGCAGGAACGAGCCGCGTGCGCCCGTGGCGAACAGGAAGCGCACCTTGGGCTCCATCGCGTGGACCGCGCCGTCGAGGCTCGTGGCCTCCTCGAGCTGCCGGGTCCAGCGCACGAGGGCTGGAGCCTTGTCGACCGCACTCATGGTGCCTCCCGTGTCCGGCGCGAACGGTGGACCGGCCGCGATCCCACCACCGTGCCCGGCGGGGCGGCGCGGGTCAAGGGTCAGGCCGTGCGTGGGGCGTACATGATGACGGCGACGCCGACCAGGCAGATCAGGGCGCCCGCGACGTCGAACCGGTCCGGCTTGAAGCCGTCGACCGCCATGCCCCAGAGCAGCGACCCGGCCACGAAGACGCCGCCGTACGCCGCCAGGATGCGCCCGAAGTTTGCGTCGGGCTGGAGTGTGGCGACGAAGCCGTAGATGCCGAGCGCGATGATGCCGGCACCGATCCACAGCCAGCCGCGGTGCTCGCGCACGCCCTGCCAGACCAGCCAGGCGCCGCCGATCTCGGCGACCGCGGCGAGGGCGAAGAGCGTCGTTGATCGCAGCATGTCCACGCGGCCATTGTGCGCGAGCTCGGCCGCCGAGGTGGGACGTGCCCGGGTTAACTTGACAAAGTGTAGTGACTAGGTGTTGATTACTCCCTGTCACGAGAACTGATGCGAAGCCCCGGCTGGTCAGTCGGCAACCCTCCACTGCGGCGGGGTGCCCCGGGTGATGACACGGTCCCTCCGCAACCGCGGACGGGCAAGCGCAGACCCTGCGGGGTCCCCGGACCTGGGAGAGAGCATGTCCCTTCACGCCACACTGGACGAGCGCCCGCTGCCTGCGGTCGCGTCGCTCCCGCCGCTCGCCGAGCTTGTCGGCTCCGACCTCGTGAGCCCGTTGGTCACCGGTGGTGCGGTGCGCTACGTCAACCTCGACCTGGCGGCCAGCGCCCCCGCGCTCCGCGCCGTGGTCGACCGGGTGACGGAGTTCCTTCCCTACTGCTCCAGCGTGCACCGGGGCTCGGGCTATGCGTCCATGGTCAGCACGTCGGCCTACGAGACGTCGCGGCGCGTGATCGCTGCCTTCGTGGGCGCCCGGCCCGACGACGTGGTCCAGGTCGTACGCAACACGACGGACGCGTTCAACCTGCTGGCCGCCGTCGTGCCCGGTGAGGTCGTCCACCTCGACCTTGAGCACCATGCCAACCTGCTGCCCTGGCAGGCGAGGGGGGCGCGCGGCGTCGAGGCGCGCGAGACGCTCGAGGAGACGTTGTCCGCCCTCGAGCTCGAGCTGCTCGCGGCCCCCGCGGCGCTGCTGGCGGTCACCGGCGCCTCGAACGTCACGGGTGAGCTCCTGCCGGTGCAACGCCTCGCCGCCCTCGCGCACCGTCACGGGGCGCGGATCGCCGTCGACGCGGCGCAGTGGGCCCCCCATCGTCGGATCGACGTGGCCGGCCTGGGCGTCGACTACCTGGCCCTCTCTGGCCACAAGCTGTACGCCCCCTACGGGGCCGGAGTCCTGGTGGGTCGACGGGACTGGTTGGACGCGGCCGCGCCCCACCTGCTCGGCGGGGGCGCGGTGCGTGAGGTGTCGCTGGGGGGTGTCACCTGGGCTGCTGCGCCTGCGCGCCACGAGGCCGGCACGCCCAACGTCGTCGGCGCGGTGGCCCTCGCCGCCGCCTGCGAGGTGATCGGGAGCCTGCCCGACGGCGCGCTCGAGCGCCACGAGGGTCTCCTGCGCGAGCGGCTCGTCGCCGGGCTCGACGCTGTCGCCGGGGTGCGGCGCCTGGAGCTGTGGCCCGGTGAGGCGGAGGCCATCGGCGTCGTCACGTTCGGCGTCGACGGTCACTCCGCCGAGGCCGTGGCGCACTACCTCTCCGCCGAGTGGGGGATCGGGGTCCGCGACGGACGCTTCTGCGCGCACCCGTTGCTGCAACGTCTCAACGGTGGTCGCACCGCCGTCCGGGCCAGCCTCGGCCTGGGCTCGTCGAGCGAGGACGTGGACCGGCTCGTGGAGGCCCTGCGCCACCTCGTCGACCACGGGCCGACTGCGGCGTACGGCAGTGACCACCTTCCTGACCCGGACCCGCGACCGTTGCCGGCGTGGGCGCGCTGGTCGGGGCCACCTCGCGCCTGCAGCTGACGCCCGGCACTGCGGCTGACGCCTCGGCGCTCCGGACCGGTCGTCCGGTGCGCCCTCAAAGAACAGTTCTTCAATCGAATTAATAGACAGGAACAGTCCAGTGGAGTGGCAGAATCTCGCGACGCTCGCCGTGGTGGCAGTCGTCTTCCTCGGAATCCGCCTGCTGCGCCGGCGCGGGGTCAACTTCAGTCTCCTCACGCTGCTCGCCCTGGTGGCGGGCATCCCGATCGGCCTCGTCGCCGGGCAGCACGCCGACTGGGTCGAGCCGATCGGACGCATCTACGTCAACGTGCTGCTCGCCTCGGTCGCGCCGCTCGTCGTGGTCGCGATCGTCTCCAGCATCACGGCGCTGGGTGACGTCGCCAAGCTCCGCACCATCGGCCTGCGGTCGGTGGCCTGGTTGCTGCTCAGCAACGCCATCGGCGTCGCCCTGGCGCTGGGCCTCGGCCTGGCTGTCGGCACCGGCCTCGGCGTCGACGAGGAGCTCGGGGGAGAGGAGCTCTCGGTCCTGGAGAACTCCGTGCAGGACTTCGGCGAGGTCGTGGTCAACTTCTTCCCCGTCAACATCGTGGGCGACCTGGCGGGCAACAAGATCATCCCGATCATCCTGGTCTCGGTGGTGCTCTCGGTCGCCTACCTCTCGCTGGCCGAGCGCGACTCCCGCTCGGTCCGCCCCTTCCGGGACGGCGTCGAAGCCCTCAAGCTCGTCATCTTCAAGGCCGTGGGCATGGTCATCGGCCTCACGCCCTACGCGATCGTGGCGCTCACCGTGACCGTGGTGTCCACCACCGCCGACCTCCAGGACAAGTTCTGGTCGCTCATCGGACTGCTCGCCCTGACCTGGGGCACCTGCTTCGCCCACATGTGGCTGGTCAACGGTGTCCTCCTGCGCGTCTTCGCGGACGTCTCACCGCTTGCCTTCTTCCGCAAGGTCCTGCCGGCACAGCTGACCGCCTTCTCGACGCAGAGCAGCGTCGGCACGCTGCCGGTGACGACCGACGTCCTCACCCGTCGGGTCGGCGTCCACCCGGAGGTCGCCCACTTCACTGCACCGCTGGGCACCACGATCGGGATGCCCGGATGCGCCGGGATCTGGCCCCTGCTGATCGCCGTGTGGGGGATCAACGCCTACGGGATCCCCTACACGACCCAGGACTACCTGGTGCTGGCGCTCCTGGGGGTCGTGGTCTCGGTCGGGACCGCCGGAGTTCCGGGTGCGGCCACGGTCGCGGCCGTGACCGTCTTCGCTGCCGCCGGCCTGCCGCTGGAGTTCGTGGCCGTGACCCTGCCGATCAGCACGATCGCCGACATGGCGCGTACCGCCACCAACGTCACCGCAGCCGCGGTGAGCGCCACGGTCGTGGCCCGTCAGACCGGCCTCCTCGACGACGAGATCTTCGAGGGTCGGGCGGAGTTCGACCCGGCGGCCCACGCCAGCGCCACCGTCGAGGACGGCGCCGGTGACACCGCGTACGACGTCGCCGTCAGCACGCCGGAAGCGGGGCGCCACCGCGTCCCGGCGACCTGAGTCTCCCCGCATCGCCGCATCCACTCCTCACGGAAGGCCAACCATGAAGAAGATCCTCACCACCTCACTGACGTCGCTGGGCGTACTGGCGGGCAGCGTGCTCCTCGCCCCCATCGCGCACGCGATCACCAACCCCGCCTCGAACCCCCACCCGATCGTCGTCAAGGGCGACGACGGACGGACGTACGAGGACGGGCGTGACACCCTCCCCGGCTACGACGACGAGGAGTGCTCCTACATCCCCGGGGCCTGGTTCGACTTCGACAACAACCGCGTCAACTACGCCGACGGACAGTCGATCCCGTGGACCGAGTGGGAGCGCATCCCCGGCTACAAGCAGTGGCAGGCGAAGCAGAAGGAGAAGAAGGAGGAGACCCCGGCGCCGAGCGGCGGCTCCTCCTCGGGCTCGACCGGCAAGACCGGTGGCTCCTCCTCGGGCAAGAGCGGCGGGTCCTCCCAGGGCAAGTCCGGCTCCTCGGGGTCCAGCCCGTCCGGCACCTCGGGCACCGGCTCCGCAGGTCAGCCCAGCGGTGGGACCGGCAGCTCCGACGCCGCCACCGGCACCGCCACCGACGACCCCACGGTCGGCACCACGACGGACGAGTCGGGCGAGCCCGGCGAGAAGCGTGCCAAGCGTAAGGGCGCCTCCGAGGCCGAAGCCGCCGACGAGTCCGTGGAGACGGTCGACGGGACGTTCGTCGCTGCCACCGCCGACGACGACACCCAGGCAGCGGCGCAGTCCGGCAACGGCTCCGGGCTCGTCATCCTCGCCAGCCTGCTCGTGGGCGGCCTGGCCCTGGTGGGCGGCTACGGCGTCTTCGGCCGCCGCCGTCGCCAGAAGACCTCCTGACGTTCCGCACCTTGCATCCGCCCATCACACGAAGGAACAGCACCTGAGATGAACGCACACTCAACCCGCCGTCGCCTCGCCGCGGCAGCCGCCGGGCTCGCCGTCGCCGTGAGTCCGTTGGCGGTGACCGGGCTCCAGGCCAGCGCCGCGCCGGCCCGCAACGCCCAGACCGCCGTGGACGAGACCTACCTCCAGGACACCCTGGGCCTCCCGACCACCACGATCGTGGAGACGGTGACCTACGACCGACTCCAGTGGCTGCTCCAGCAGCCGGGACAGTTCGCGTACGTCATCGGCTCGGTGACCGACGCCGGCTTCAAGGAGAAGGTCGTCCAGGCCGACGCGGCGGCACGGGCCGCCGGCGCCAGCCGGATCTACTGGTACGACCCCAACCTGTCGGGCCAGAGCGGCGTGAAGAACCTCAACACCCGCCAGCCCGAGGGGATCAACCTCGCCGAGGCCCCGCGTACGGTCTTCGGCAACACGTGGCGCAACCTCCTGGGCCAGCACCTCGGCAACGGGATCAAGTCGGTGCCGGCGGCCAGCGGCTCGTCGGTGACGATCACGCTCGACGACGCCGTGGTCAACGACGCCCACGACCCGGCCTTCGACCACCGCACCGGGGCCACCGCGGCCATCGGCGCCGACGACGCCGTCTTCTTCGTCTACGACAAGGACCACGAGGTCGGCGGTGCCGCCGACAAGATCGTGGACTGGGTGGCCTTGTCCGGGAGCGAGGACGTGGCCGCCGGCGTCACCGCGGCCGTGGGCGCGGTCGGTGGCGGCGCTGCCATCGACCAGCTCAGCCAGTTCCAGTGGTGGAAGTCGACCACGAACGCCAAGCACGACCTGGCCAACCCGGACGACGCCCGCTACGGGGGCGACATCCTGACGGACGCCGACGGTGCGGACGGCTGGCGCGTGGAGCAGGTCACCTACCCCGAGCTGCTGCACCTGCTGAACCTCAAGGACGCCGCGGCGTCGAAGAGCTTCGTGCTCCTCTTCGGTGGCACGTGGTGCCCCAACACCCGCGCCGTCATCAAGGACGTCAACGCCCAGGCGCAGGCCAACGGCGTGCGCAAGGTCTACAACTTCGACCTGGTCCTCGACGGGGCCACGGTCAACGGTGCCAACGCCGGTGCCAACCCGCTCCACGTGCGTGACAACGCCAACCGCGAGGGCGTCAACAACTTCCGTCCCTCGTACCTCTACGGCGACGTGGTGCGGAGCCACTTCCGCAACGTGGTCACCGAGTACGACCCCAACTCCGGCAACCGGGTCGCCTACTACCCGAACGGCGACCTGACCGCCTTCCCCGACGTGGTCCGCAAGATCCAGGTGCCGTTCCTGATCAACTACGAGCGGGGGACCGGGGCCACCCCGTCCACCAATGCGGTCAAGCGTCAGTGGATCCAGCAGGACACCGACGCCTCGACCGGCCTGCCGACCTTCAAGGAGTACATGTCGCAGTGGTGGTTCACCCACCCCTCCGCACAGCTGGGCCTCAACTTCGCGATCCCCGCCGACGAGTCGACGCTGACGCCTGCCCAGGCGCAGCAACTGGCCCAGGCCCGCGCCCAGGTTGACTTCGGCCGTGACGCGTTGTCGAAGCTCGAGAAGTACTTCGGTGGCCTGCCGGGCGCCGTCGTGGCTCGACGCACCGTCACCGCCCCGGCCGTGGCGTACGGCAAGCGCGCGACGGTCACCGTCGCGCTCGAGAACGACCACGGACGCATCCCGTCCGGTCCGGTCACGCTCACCGTGGGCGGCAAGACGTACACCCGCGTGATCGAGTCCAACGCTGCCTCGTTCACGCTCGACACGCTCGTGCCCGGGGCGTACGACTGGACCCTCACCTACGCCGGTGACGACCAGGTCGTCGGCTTCACCGAGAAGGGCAAGCTCAGCGTCACCAAGGGCAAGGTCACCTCGACCAAGGCCAAGGTCGTCAAGGCGCCGACCAGCAAGAAGGCGGGCAGCTACAAGGTCACCGTCGCCACCCCGGCCGGCCTCGCCAAGGCCGCGGGCAAGGTGACCGTGACGCTCACCAAGGGCAAGACGAAGCGCGCCTTGACCGGCACGCTCAAGTCGGGTGCGGTCACCGTCACGATCCCCAAGCTCGCGAAGGGGACGTGGAAGGTCGCGCTCGCGTACGCCGGTGACGCGCGGTACGCCGCCGCCAGCGCTGCGGGCGCCAAGGTCGTGGTCAAGAAGTAGTGCCACTGCCGTGGTGAGGAGGAGGCCCCAGTCGCTCGGCGACTGGGGCCTTCTGCCTCGTACGGGTGCCCCCGGCAGGATTCGAACCTGCGACCGGCGGATTAGAAGGCCGCTGCTCTATCCAGCTGAGCTACGGAGGCGGCGGGTCGGAAGAACAGTCGGAACAAACATCGGGACAACTCCCGTGCAGTTCAGCCCGTCCGGCCTAAGAACCCGAGCGGAGTCTAACTGCTGACGCTGGCCCGGACCCGTCTGGTTGAGCGCCGAACTGGCGGACCGAGAATCAGGTCGCGGTCCTGGGATTGCGGCGCCCGCACGCTGGCGCGAATACCCCTGAGCGATTGGTGCCCTGGGGTGCGCCTGGTCCCTCAAGGAGCTTGCCCCTGATGACCAACCGTCTTCGTCGCGTACTCACTGCTGTCGTCGCGGTCTGCACACTTCTCGTCATCGCTGTTGCAGCCGGGGGGGCTTCTCCCGTTGGACCCGGGACCGAAGAAGGAGCAGGAGCACGAGCCCGTTCTGTACGGCAGGCCGACCGGGTCGATGTGCCACAAGCCGCGCGGCGCGCCGGACCGCACGGGGAACTCCCCGCAGGGTGTGAAGAGGGCGGCAGTCGGCGGGTTCAACCAGATCGACCTCGACCTGAACATGACGAAGGACGGCCACCAGAAACGGCCGTTCAGCGCCTGTTGCGGGGATGCTGGCGAGCCACCCGCTCGTTGCCGTGCCGGTAGTTCCCGGTCCACCGGGCCATGACCAGCTGGGGATCGTCCTCGACCTCGGCGAGGAACTCCGCGGCGCGGCCGCCTCGCAGCTTCGCCGCCACCCGGCCGTGGTGCGTGATGACCACGCTGCCGTCGGCGCGGCGGACGTACTCGAATCCCTCGGGAGAACCACCCACGTGCTGGATGCTAGTCCTTCGCCTGGCCATGACGCACAGGCTGTGAGGGACCGTCTTGGCTGACGTCACGCCCCACCCGGGTCAGGAAAGCTCGGGCGTCTCCGCAGCCTCGAGCTCGGCGAACGCTCCGCGCAGGGAATCGATCGAGCTGGCCACCTCGTCGAGGTTCGTCGAGTCGGCGACGACACCGGAGGTGGACACGGTCGCGGACAGCTCCAGCAGCTTCGTGTACACCTCCGCCACCTCAGCCACAGCGTGACGGAGCCGGTTGAGGACGTCGTCGCGGCGCTCACTCATGCGGGCGACGGAGGAGCCGACCTCGTTGTGCCGATTCGACCACTGCGCGGACACGGCCCGGCTGCGGGAGAGGGCGTCGTCGAGCAGGTCGACGGCCAGGGCCGCACGCACGGCACCGTCGTGAGCGTTCTCCGCAGCGACGAGCGCCTCGATCGCCTGGCTGGTCACGCCTTCGGCCATCTTGGAGCTTCGCAAGCCGCGCAGGTCAGCGATGTAGCCGTCGAGCGCGCCGACGAGATGGTTCTGCTCCGTGCCACGCCGCAGCTGGGGCAGGTCCTTGCCGCGGGTCAGCTCCTCTGGTCCGTAACCCCCGGACAGGGCCGCGGTCACGGCGCCTGCACCCCACATGAGGGCAGCGACACCGGTCGCTACGAGGATCGGGATCCCCAGCGCCCACGCCACGCCGCCCCCCAGACCGCTGGCCAGCAGGACCCACGGTTCGCGGGCACCGTGGAGAACCAGCCGGGCCATGGTGGGCCGTCCGGGGTTGTTCATGAGCGGGTTCCTTCCCTCGTGCTCAACGTCTGCCTCACGCGTCAGAAGTTGGAGAGGACGTCGATGAAGACCTTGTTGATCTTGGAGGCGTCGCGGCTGTCGTACGCGGCTGCCGACGAGGCCTCGGAGATCTGCTTGAGGGTGTCGAGGTCGGCGCCGTCGCCGTAGGCGATGGAGAAGACGCGCAACGCGTTCTCGCTCGAGCCGCCACCCAGGTCTTCCAGCAGGGAGTCGAGGTCGTTGTCGCTCATGTCCTCGTTGCGACCGTCGGTGAGGACGACGACGGCACAGATGTAGCCGTCGGCGCACTCCGACTTCATGGTCGCGGCAGCGGCGCGGGTGGCGGCGTACAGCGGAGTGCCGCTCAACGGGATGAGGCCGTTGAGGGTCGTGGTGAGCTTCTTCGAGTTCGCCTGGTCCAGCTTCGACAGCGGCATGAGCTCGGAGTAGAAGTCGGTCTCTCCGCCGGCCATCCCGGTGGTGAAGGCCCACAGGCCGACCTCGTCGTGGGCGGTGAACTGGTCGAGGGCACCGGCGGCGGCCTCCTTCGCCAGCTCCAGCTTCGACTTGCCCCGGTGGCCGGAGTCGTCGCCCATGGAGCCGGAGACGTCCATCAGCATGAGGACGCGGGCGGGCTTGCGGACCTCGGCCCACGTGGAGCGGACACCGTTGAGGACGGAGGCGGACGGGGCGTTGATGACGGACTTGACCTTGGCGGCACTGAGGTTGGAGTCGTCCTTGATGGCCTTGCCGGCCGCACCGTCGTGGGCGCGGAACCCAGCGTCGGTGAACGTCTTCTGGGACGCTGGCGTCTTCATGAACTCCTCGATGTCGGCCGCGCCCTTCTTCTGCGTCTCGCTCACCCAGTCCGCGTCGAGAACGACGTAGGGGCTGTCGGAGACGAGGGTGCCCTCCTTCGGGTAGATCGCGACGAGCGGCACCTGCGGCTTCCTCGCATCCTTGAGGGTCGTCGGGTCGCCGGTCGGGTTGCCGAGGTTGTAGTCGATGACTGACTTCTCCTCCACGGCGACCGCCGACACGTACGTCATGCCCTTGCCGGACCTGTCGGCCTTCGCGAGGTTGGACAGGAACGTGAGGGTGGTGTCGCCGTAGTGGACGACAGCCGACTCGACGTCTTGCACGTACTTCAGGACCTTCTTGTCCGTCAGGTCCTTGGCGGTCAGGTCAGAAGCGCGGCCGGTGGAGGCGTAGAACGCGCCGACCGTGGCGGCCAGGCCGGACGTGGAGATGTTCGGGTTGGTCTTGCCGAGGGTGAACTTGCCCCACTCGGGGTGACCGACCGAGCCCCACCCAGCAGGGTTGGTGGCGAGCTGGTGGACGTCGCCCCAACCGAGCTGCTTCTTCGGCCAGCCGAGCGCCTCCGCCATCGGCTTCGGCATGGCGAGCACGAGCGGGGACGTGACGATCGAGCTCGACTTCTCCGGCAGGATGTTCGGCTTGTCGGCGGCCATGAGGTCCTGCTTCAGCATGCCGACCCAGGTGGAGGCGGCCGGCGACCACACGGTCGGCTTCGCCCCGTGGACCTTCTCGTCCCACCCCTCGGCGAGGGCAGTCTGGGCGGATCCGGACGCGACCGTGGTCACGACGGCTTCGAAGCACGTGCCGTCGACCTTGCGTCCGGCGGAGTTGTACTGGTCCGCGATCTCACCCATCAGGCCGGCCTTCTCGCTGGAGGCGGCGATGACGACGGACTCGCATCCCTCGGAGGACCGAGACGCGGTGGTCTTGCCTTCAGTCTCGAGGGTCTCGTCGCTGCCGCCGCCGGTGGCGAGCTTGATGCCGCCGATCGCGAGGACTCCGACGACGGCGGCCGCGATGAGCGGCGCCTTCTTCGAGCTGGCCATGAACTCTCCTGGGTGGTGTCGCATCCGCTCTCGTGGAGTGGACGGTTGGCTTTCGGCGCTCGACCCAGCGTGCGGTCGAGGCGGGCGGGCGCATTCGGCTCGCGGTGCGCCCCGGTCGCCCTCAGGGGCGCGAGTCCATGGTGGTGCACAGAAGGTGCCCGGCGCGTCGGTTTGCGCGGAGTCGTCGCGGTTGCCTCCGCGACGAGAATCCGCGAATGCCTGGGGGGCGGCGACACTTTTCCTACCCTTTCGTGGGTACAGGGCCTCCGGATCGCGAGGGACACATGAAGCACCACCGCGCCCAGGTGTTCGCCGGCAACGCCAAGGTGTACGTCTACAACAACAAGCCCTTCAGGCGCACGAAGTCCTACCGCACGGCCCAGCGTCAGGCGAAGTACGCCGACCGTGGCCTGTGGGGCCACTGCTGGACGACTGCCCGCGGCGCAGGCAGTCGTCCAGCAGTTGACTCTCGGCACACGAACCGACGGGGCACCGTGGTTCGGTCAGTGGACGCGAGCAGACGTCAGGGCCTGAACGTCTTGTCCGGGCTCGTCACGGTGCCGTGGGGCGTCGTCAGGGTGACCGAGTAGTGATAGGTCGTCCCTGCCTTCAGGCTGCTGAGCGTGTCCCCGATGACCGCGGTGTACAGGCCGTTGGACTGCTTGGTGCCCGCCACCGTCCTGGTCACCGTCTGTGCGTAGGACGAGGTCGTCCCGTAGCGGATCGTCTGCGTGGCCGAGGGCGCGGTGAAGAACTTCGACATCCCCATCACCGTCACGGAGCCGGCACCCAGGGGGACCGTCCCGACGGTTTCGATCGTCGGCGGACCCGCGACCGTGAAGGTCTGGTCGGGGCTCGAGACGGACCCGAACGATGTCGTGACGGTGACCGAGTAGTGGTAGACGCCCGGGGCGAGCCCGCTGATCACGCCGCCGACGGACGCAGTGTGGTCCCCGTTGATGTCGGACTGCACCGTGACGGGCTGGCTCAGCGTCGTGGTCCCGTAGCTCGAGGTCGGGCCGTAGCGCACAGTCTGGGTGCCCGAGGTCGCGGTGAACAGCCTGGCCTTGCCGAAGAGCAGCACCGCCCCGTCCCCGTGGGGCCCCGCCTTGAGGTTCGCGATGGCGGGCGGTCCCGGGACCGCCGCTGCGCCGGGCGCCGTGAACGTCTGGTTGGCGCTGGAGACGGAACCGAATGGCGTCGTGACCGTGACCGAGTAGTGGTACGTGGCGCCGGGAGTGAGCCCGGTCAGGGTCTCGCCGACCGCGGCCTGGTAGGTGCCGTCCCCCTGATGGGCGCCGGTGATCGACCTGGCCGCCGTCGTCTTCCCGTACGAGGCCGTGGTCCCGTAGCGGATCGACAGGGTGGCTCTGCTCGCGGCGGAGAGCTCGGCGGTCCCGGTGATCCTGGCCGAACCGCTGGCGACGCGAGCCACCTGCAACGCCTCGACCGTCGGCGGACGGCCGACCTCGATGACGGCCCCCTGCTCGGTGGCGGCGCCCACGCTCAGCGTGAAGCCGTCGGGGGAGGTCCAGACCTCGCCGCCGCCGAGGGTCGCGGTGGCGACCGACGGCTGGGTGCCGGGCGTCGGGTCGATCAGCATGGCCGCGTCCGAATGCGCACCGAGACCGGTGAAGCGCACCTGTACGCCTGCGTACCCGGCAGGTCGCATCTTCGAGTCGTAGCCGACCTTCTGCCGGTACTCGACCCAGTAGGTCCGGCCTCCTGCGCTCACCTTCGCCGCCCTGACGCCGGACGTCTGGCTCGCCATGGGACGGAGGGTGACGACGCCCCCCTTGGTGAGGTCGACCTGACGACCGTTGCCCAACCACCCCAGCTTGTCCTTCTGCGGTGCGCTGTAGTGGGGCGTCTCGTCGGCCCGACCCATGGTGTCGTAGTCGTCGCCGTAGCCCTTGTAGGTGCACGAGTCGTCGATGGCGCCGGTGCACAGCAGCGCGTCGCTGTGGCCGAGACCGTACGCGTGGCCCAGTTCGTGGGCGACGACGGGCAGGTCCATCTGTCCGTTGAGCCAGACGCCGTTGGCGCTGCCCCACCCGGGATAGCTGCTGCAGTCGCCGGACGTCACCTTCGGGAAGTAGACGACGAAGCTCTGGAAGCTCGCCAGGTCCTTGCCCTGCGCCTGGGCCGCGGCCTTCGCCTGGGTCAGGATGCTCTTGCCGTCGCTGTAGCACTTGCCCGCAGCGGGGCCCTGGATCTTGAGCCAGTCGGTGACCTCGCCGCTGATCCCCAGCGCACCGTAGGACACCTCCCGGAACCACGAGTTGGCCTCGGTGAACACCTTCTCGGCCTGCTCCTTGGTCAGTGAGTCGGGCTGAGTCCAGTGGGCGCGCAGCACGAGGGTCTTCGTCGTGCCCGTCGTGGGCAGCGCGCCGGAGGTGGTGCTCGCGCTCGGAGCGGCGGCCGCCACCGGGGCGACGGTCGGGACCGGGGCGGTGGTCGGGAGCGGCACGGCGGCCGAGGCGCTCGCGAGCGTGGTCCCGGCGAGGGCGGAGAGGACGAGCAGGGCCACGGCGGGCGCGACCCGCCAACGGCCCCGGCGGAGTGTGTTCTTCATGGGCTTCCTCAGAGGCCAGGCGTAGGGGGCGCCGGCCAAGGTCTCGAGCAGGATGGGCGTGAGCGGTGCGGGGGCCGTCCCTCACGATGTCGGGACCGCACCGAGCCCGTCCAGACCCATCCACCATGCGGGAACCCGTCCTGGGTGGAGCGCCTCGCGCTATGGCTGTCGCCGGGTCAGAGGCCGCTGGGGCCCTCCGGGTCCACCCCGACCATGCGGGCGGACTCCTCCCAGAGCCGGGTGGCGAGCGCGGCGCCGTCGGCCTGACGGCTCGACCTGGCGGGCCTCTTCTTCTCGTAGTAGACGCCTGGTTCCCAGTCGGTGCCGGGGGCACCCTTCGCGAGCCAGACCAGCTGCTCGGCTCCCTTGTCGGGCGAGATCGTGACGAGGTTCTTCACGATCGGCGTGTGGTAGACGAACCGCAGGAAGGTGCCGGTGTCGTTGGCGAAGTTGGTACCGACCACGCCGGGATGGAACGCCGCAGCGGCGAGGCCGTGGGTGGCGTACCGGCGGTGCAGCTCGCGGGTGAAGAGGATGTTGGCGAGCTTGCCGTTGCCGTACGCCTGGTGCGGCGAGTAGTCGCGCTCGTTCTGCAGGTCGTCGAGGGAGAAGGCGCTGAAGGCCCGCGCCGCCTGGCTGGACGTCTGGATGACGTGGGCCTGGCTGGAGACCAGCTTGGGCAGCAGTAGGTGGGTCAGCAGGAACCCGCCGAGGTGGTTGACCTGGAAGGTCTTCTCGAAGCCGTCGACGGTCAGCGTGCGGGCGCCCATGATGCCGCCGGCGTTGTTGGCGAGCACGTCGATGCGCGGATAGTCGTAGAGCTCGGCCGCGAGCCGGCGCACCTGGTCGAGCTCGGCGTAGTCGGCGACGTGGAAGGGGGCGTCGAGCTCCCGGGCCACCGCCTCGGTCTTGCCCGGGTCGCGACCCACGAGGACGACGTGCTCGCCCCGGGACTTCAGCCGGCGTGCTGCCGCGGTGCCGATGCCGTCGCTGGCGCCGGTGATGACGATGGTCCTGGTGGTCATGGATCAGTCCTCGGGGACGTAGGAGTCGGAGGCGAAGATGTTGAGGCCGAGAGCTCGGGACAGGTGCGCGGTGAACTGCTCACTCCGGACACTGTTGCCGGCGCTGTCCAGCCGCGGGGAGAACGCGCCGATGCCGCCCTTGCCGGGCGCGATGGTCACGATCCCGCCGGAGACGCCCGACTTGCCGGGCAGGCCAATGCGGAAGAGCCACTCGCCGGAGCGCTCGTACATGCCGGTCGTGGCCAGCAGTGCGAGGGTGTCGCGGCTGACCTCCGCCGACACCACCCGCTCGCCGGTGACCGGGTTGGTGCCGCCGTCGGCGAGGGTGGCGCCCATGACGGCGAGGTCGTGCGCGCTCACCCGCAACGAGCACTGCTTGGTGAAGAGCTCGGCCGTGTCCATCGGGTCGTCCAGGCGCCCGTGGCTCTCGAGCAGGAGGGCGATCGCCCGGTTGCGCTGGTTGGTCGCCTGCTCGGAACGGTGGACCTCCTCGTCGAAGTCGAGGGGCCGACCGGCGAAGGCCGAGAGGCCGGTCCGGATGGCGTGCCACTGTTCGTCCGGGGTCTCACCGGGCACGAGCGAGGTGGTGGCCAGGGCTCCGGCGTTGACCATCGGGTTGAGGGGGTGGCCGTCGTTGAGCTCGAGCGCCATGACGGAGTGGAAGGGAAGTCCGGTGTTGTTGACCCCCACCCGCTCGCGGACGACCTCGTGGCCCCGGGCCTGACTGACGAGGGCATAGACGAACGCCTTGGAGATCGACTGGATCGTGAACTCGACGTCGGCGTCACCCGCCTCGTGGATGCTGCCGTCGACCCCGGCCAGGCAGACGCCGAAGAGCTCGGGATCGGCCTCGGCCAGGGAAGGGATGTGGTCGGCGAGGTCACCGCCCTCGACGTTCCGGCTCTCCTCGTACGCCGCCGCCACGGCCTCGTCGACCTCGTCGCGGCCGGGGAGGAGCCCGGTGGCCACGCGCTGCTTGCTCTCGTCGCTCCCTGGGGTCATGCCCCCATCCTGCCGACCGGGTGGGCGCGCACGGTGGCGACACCCGACCAGCGTCCGCGTCCGGGACCTTGGCCTCCGGAACACGTGTCGATGGCCTCCTGGCCGTGCCACCGCCTGCCGCGAACGCTGGACTCAGACACTCCTGCCCCCACGAGGCCTCGAGGACATCATGACCACGGACCCACGCACCGCGACCTACCCCCTGCGTCTCGAAGGGATCTTGGACGAGCGGACGAGCAGGGCGCTCTGGCTGGTGAAGTGGCTCCTGCTGATCCCGCACTACGTCGTGCTCTTCTTCCTGTGGCTGACGTTCAGCGTGTTCACCGTCATGGCCTTCTTCGCGATCCTCGTGACGGGGCGTTATCCGCGTGCCCTCTTCGACTTCAACGTCGGGGTGCTCAGGTGGTCCTGGCGCGTGGGCTTCTACGGGTACTCGGCGTTGGCGACCGACCGCTACCCGCCGTTCTCGCTGCGCGACGACGCCAGCTATCCCGCGCGTCTGGTGCTGCAACGACCCGAGCACCTCTCCCGCGGTCTCGTCCTGGTCAAGTGGTGGTTGCTCGCGATCCCGCACTACCTGGTGGTCGGACTCTTCGTCGGCGTCGGGAGCTACTCGACCAACAGTGACGTTCCGTGGACTCCCCAGGCCGGACTCATCTGGCTCCTGGCCCTGGTGGCTGCCGTGGTCCTGCTCTTCCGGCGTCGTTACCCCCCACGGATCTTCGACTTCGTCATGGGCCTGAACCGGTGGGTCTACCGGCTCGCTGCCTACGTCATGCTCATGACCGACCGTTACCCCCCGTTCGCCCTCGACCAGGGCGGTGCTGAGCCCGGGCCAGAGCACGTGGCCGACACGGGCACAGCGGCGGCAGGCACAGCGGCGGCAGGCACGGCGGTGGCAGGCACGGCGGCCGCCGGGCCGGAGGGCGTGACGGGAGAGTCGAACCCTCAGCCGTCCCCCAGCTCTCAGCCGGTCGAAGGGGAGCACGCCGGAGAGAGGACGAAGGACTGGACTGCCGGCAAGGTGGCCTCGGCGGTCATCGGCTCAGTCGCCGTCGTCACCAGCCTGGCCCTCTTCCTCGGCGGAACCGCCCTGGCGGCCGTCGACGTGGCCCTCGAGGACGACGACGGGTTCCTGATGAGCGACGACAAGGCGCTCACCAGCTCGGCCGCCGCGATCACCTCCGAGAACCTCGACCTGGGCGACGGGCCCGAGAGCTTCCTCCCGGAGACGATCCTGGGGGAGACGAAGCTCGAGGTGCGCTCGCTGACGGGCAACGAGGTCTTCGTCGGGGTGGGACCCACCGACGCCGTTCGGCGCTACCTGGCCGACGTCCCTCACGACACCTTCATCGACCTGCACGACGGGAGACCGGTCTACCGCCACCACCCCGGGACCTTCCTCCCCGCTCCGCCGCAGTCGCAGGACTTCTGGGACGCCGCAGTCAGCGGGTCGGGACCGCTCGACCTGACGTGGAAACCGTCCGGCGGTGACTGGACCTTCGTGGTCATGAACGCCGACACCAGGCCGGCGATCGCGGTGGACGCGTCGGTCGGGGCGAAGCTGCCGATCCTGGCAACGATCGGCGCTTCGCTCTACGCAGCGGCAGCGGTCTGCCTGCTCCTCGGAATCATCCTCATCGCGATACCCCTCGTGCTCCTCTCGCGGAGAAGGCGTACCTGACGGCTCACCCGGACTGGTGCTGACGCCGGCGTGTGACGAGGAGGTACGCGACGGCGAGGAGGAGGGCAGCCACGGCGCCCACGGCCCAGAACGGGAAGCCCGCCTCAGCCACGGGGGCGCGCAGCTCCTCGGTGTCGGCCACCGGTGTGTCCACCCGTTCACCGGTGACGAGGATGCGGTGGCTGTTGACGCCCAGAGGCGTGCAGGTGACGAGCGTGACCAGGTCCTTGCCCCTTTCAGGTCGCAGCTCGTCGGTGTCGTCGGGCTCCACGACCCGGGCCTCGCGCACCTCGTACGTCAGCACCTCGCCGAGTACCTCGAGCGAGAACCGGTCGCCGGGTTCCACCTGCCCCAGGTCGTCGAACATCTGGCCCTCGGGCAGCCCGCGGTGTGCGGCGATCACGGCATGGGTCCCCGGCCCTCCGACCGGCAGGTGTGACCCTTCCAGGTGTCCCGCGCCGCGCCGCAGCGTCTCGTCCCCGGTCCCGTGGAAGACGGGGAGGTCGACGTCGATCGACGGGATCCGGACGTGACCCATGACGCCCGTCCCGGTGGGGTCGAGAAGGGTGTCGTAGTCGAGCGACGGGTCACTGCTGACGCCGTTGCCCTGCGGCTTGCGGGCGTCCGCGTCGAGGAGCGCGCCGGCGCTGAGTGCGTCGTTGTACGTCTTCGCCCGCCGCAGCTGCCGTGCCAGGTCAGCAGGGTCGGCGTCGACCACGGCGGCGTGGTACTCCTCGATCACCGCGGCCTGGTTGACGGCGGTGAACCAGCTGGCCGCGCTCGGGTAGAGCAGCAGACCGCTCCCGGCCAGGATCAGGACGGCGACGAGCAGGCGCGAGAAGAGCGAGTCCTGCACCCTCCCCCGACGAGGCGGAGGAGGGTGCGGGACACCGTGTGTGGTGCTCACCAGGTCGAGGTGGTTCAGACCTGGCTCTCGCGGCGACGGTTCCTGAGCATCACGGCGAGCGCGAGGCCCAGGAGTGCCAGTCCGCCGATCACCAGGAGCGCGCTGCCCTGACCACCGGTGAGGGGGATCCCGGGGACTCGCTGCTGCGCGTTCTCGATGGTGACGTCGACGTCGGCGGTCGCACCCGTCTTGACGGCCACGGGCGTGAGGGCCGCGTCACCGCTCGGGGTGGCGAAGCCAGCAGGTGCCTGCACCTCCTTGAGGACGTAGCAACGCTGGCCCGCGTCGACCTTCTCGTTGACGCTGTCGCTCACGAACAGCCCGGCGATCTGGATCCGACCGTCGGCGCCGGAGGTGAACTGCGTGGCGCCGTTGACCGCCAGGGGAGAGCCGACGGGCTTGGCGGCCGAGCACTGGTCGGCGTACGGCGTGTCGGCGGCGTACACCTCGAAGACCGCTCCCTCCAGACCGGTGCCCGGGTTCGACGCGTCGGTCTTGTGGAGGACGAGGTCACCCCAGTGGGTGCTGACCTCGTTGGTGGTGAGCCCCTTCTGCTCGTCGGGGTCGTTGACGAACACGTCCGCCTCGTTCTTCAGGACACCGTCGCCGAGGCGCGCGATGGTGCCGACGAAGTCGACCACGACGTGCTTCCCGCCCTGGCTCTTGAGCCAGGCCAGACCGGCCTCGGTGAACTCCACGCGCACCGTGTGCCCGGTGACAACCACGTCGTAGTAGGCCTTGTCGACGGCCGCACCCTCCACGGTGACGGTGCCGACGCCCACCTTGTCGAGCCGGTCGTCCAGGGTGTCGCGGACCACGTAGTTCTCGAACGACGTGCCCGGGGCGAGACTCGGGATCTTGGCCGAGACCGGGAAGGTCACCACGCTGCCGAGCCCGAGCGAGCCCGCGGGCTGCTGCTCGACGGACTTCGAGACGCTGGCGAGCGCGTTCTTCGGGTAGACGTTCACGTCGTACAGCCAGCCGTCCTCCCACGGGAACGGGATGGTCACGACGAAGGGCGCGGCCTGCTGCACGACGTCGGCCGGGGCGTCACTCTCCACGACGACGTAGGCGCCGATGGTGTCCACCTCGAGAGTGGCCTCGCCCTGGGCGTCGGTGGTGGCGCTGTCCACGGCGCCACCCACCGTCCACGGCCCGGAAGGAGCTCCAGGTCCTCCGGTCAAGGTGGTGCCGTCAGCTGACACCTTGAGGTCCTCGAGGTGGTCCCAGGTGGAGGGGACCGTCAGGTCGACGGGCTTTCCGTCGGCGTCCAGGATCTGGTACGCCGTGAACTTCACCCCCGACACGGGCGGGGTGGGAATGGGCGTTCCGTTGCCGTCCGGGTCCTGCACCGCGTCGGTGCCGACCTGGTTCTCGTGCTTGTGCACGACGATGGTGCCCGAGGCGTTCTCGTCGATGTTGCCGTAGCTGGGGGCGGCGTGAGCTGGCGTGAGGGCCAGCGCACCGAGCGCGAGCGCGCCGGCGCCGAGAACTGACAGGAGGCGCGTAGCACGATTCCTGCCCAGTGGTGACATGTGCTTCCTTCCTTTCTCGTGTGCCCGGGCGGCCAGGGGCCACCACGGCGGTTGACACGTCAGGTGACGACGAGTGCGAGGCGCGGAGGCTCGCCTCACGCTCGTCGGTCGTGGGAGGTCGCTCGGGAGCGGCGGCGCCAGATCGCCAGCGTCACGCCGGCCAGCAGCGCTACGACCCCCGCGACGAGGTAGGCGTCCCGACCGATGCCACCGGTCAACGGGACGCTCAAGGACGGGGCGCTCTGGTTGACGAACCGGTAGAGGGCGTGGGTCCCTGCAGGAACCGTGACTGCTTCCTCGGGGTCCTCGACGCGCTGCCACGTGCGACCACCGTCGAGGCTCATCTCGACGCGGTCGAGGAAGTAGTCGTCCTGCGCGACCGCCGCGGTGGGCTCCTCGGCGAGGACGTACGCCTGGTCAGGCCGCACCTCCCACGTCTGGGCCGACTCAGGGTCGGAGGAACCCGGCGTCGACCGGGTGTCGAGCCCCAGGTCGTTCGGTGCGGGCGTCGCACTCAGCGTCCAGTCGTCCGGAGCCGCGTCACCACCCTCGACGCTCTTCAGCAGCGTGAGCTTCGCCGTCGTGTTCGTGACCGTGCACGTGACGTCCTGGCCCGCCTGGAGGGTCACCGTGCCCTTCGTGGTCTCCACGTCGTCGCCGGTGCGCGTGTCGAGGCACTGCCACCCGTCAGCGGTGGCGACGTACTCGGACGGCCCGTCCTCGCTCAGGGTGTAGGGAACGCCCGCCGACACGGGAAGCGTGGTCCCGCTCTCCTCGTCCTGGTGGCCCGGCAGCGCGTCGGCAGGGCCGGTGGCGGAGAGCGACCAGTCCTCGGGCTGCCGCTCCCCGAACTCGACCTCCTTGACGAGGGTCAGGCGCTGCTCACACTCGACGGTGTTGGTGATGCGGTAGCGGTTCGAGCTGCCGGGCAGCGTCACCGTCGCGGTGGTCCCACCCCTGCGCAGGTCGACACCGCCAGCTGCCACCCCGTCGCCGGTCAGGGTGCTTCGGGTCAGTCGGCAGCCCGTCAGGCTCTCGTCGATGTCGGTGGTCTCACCGATCTCCAGCGCGTCCTGGGGCCGGTACCCGTCCTGCCACGCGCCCCACTCAGGCGTGCCGTGCGACGGAGTCAGCGTGGGCGAGGCGTCGAGCCCCGGGGGCTGCGTCCCGTGGTCGTACTCCTGGCCGTCGACCACCCAGGTCTTGTCGACCTGCACCCGGGCGGCCAGGTCGACCCGGTGGTCCTCGACCTCACCGGTGAGGCTGAATCCGGTCGGCTGCTCGGCCTGGTCGCGGTCCTCCGCGATGCGCAGGCGCACGAACGTGTGGCTCATCCCCGGGTTGGCGTCGGCCGGGACGTCCCACTCCAGCGTCACCCGGTGGGGGCCACCCGAGGGGCACGTCGCCGTGGACGAGCGCTCGTCGGGGTCGAACACGCCGTTGCCGTTCCAGTCGATCCAGCCCGAGACGTAGGCCTCGCCCGTGTCGGGGCCGTAGCAGGGCACGTCGCCGAGCGAGTAGGTCTCCCGGGTGAGCACGTCTGCTGGCAAGCGACGCCCCTCGAGGCTCGAACCGTCGAGCCCGTCCTCGTCCTGGCTCGTCGCGAGGTCGTCCCCGTCAGCGCCGGGGCTGTGCTGGAGCTGGCGTTCGGCGTCGACCGTCTCGCCGAGGAGGGTCCGTTGGGGCAGGAGCAGGCTGCTCTGCTGCGCGGTGGACAGGTTGGTCGTGGCCCAGGCGGGAATCTCGCCGCCGCGCCACGTCGGCTGCAGCAGCGCACCGGCCCGGTCGTAGCTCTCGGGAGCGTCACCGAAGTCGGCGCCCAGGACGTACCCGAGGGCGATGGCGCTGTAGCCGCGACCCTGGATCTCGACCCGGGCCGAGACGGTGTCGCGGTCAGCGTCGTTCTGCAGGAAGGCCACGGCGTTGGGCCCGTGCCCCTGGGGGTCCGGGTAGGGCCAGACGAAACCGTTCTGGAGGGCGCACTCCTGCCCTTCCGTCCCCATCCGCAACGTGTTCGCGGCTGGCCAGGACGCCTGCGTGTACGCCTGGGTGCAGGTGCGCTGCTGCTCCAGCAGCCGCCAAGCCGAGCCCGGCTCCGCGGACGTCGCCTGCACCCACTCGGGGCCGTTCTTCGGATTGGGGTTGCTGTAGTTGCGGCCGCTGCTCGCCTCGGCGTCGGCGAAGACGATGCCCTCCAGCGGGAACGGGGCGCCGTCGAGCGTGGCTTCGCACGAGAAGTCGAAGGACATGCGTGCACCGTCGGTCTGGTCCTCGGTGACGCCCACGGGGGCGCCCTCCAGGCTGGGATTCGGGTTGCCCAGGCCGATCACCATCGAGTTCGGGTTGCGGAAGTCCTGCGGGTACTGCGGGTACGCGCCTTGCGCGTACCCCGCGCCACCGACGTTGTAGAGGTCGTCCAAGGAGTCGCCGGCCCAGCTGCCCGGGGTGTAGGTCACCAGCGGGGGAGTGAGCACCACGCCGGTGTTCGCGCCGTTGGCCCCGGTCTGCTGAGGCTGCTCCCAGGACAGGCCCTTGACCGTGCAGGTGGTCCGCAGGGTCGAGGAGCCGATCCTGCGCTCGGACGTCACGGTCTTCGAGCTCGAGGGACCCTGGAGGACGACGTCGTTGTTCTGGGAACCCCACTGCACCCAGTCGATGACCTCGGTGTAGCGGCCCTGGCTCGTCGAGGAGTCGGCGAACTCGGCCTCGGCCGGGGGGAGTGTCACCGCCCCCAGCGCACTCAGCGCCGTGGCGGCCACGGTGACGCCGACCACCGTGCGGCGCCGCCGGGTGACTCGAGTGTGTGCACCTTTCTGCAGGCAACCCATGACTTGTTCGCTCTCCCGAGACGAATGGACGTGCGTTTTCACTGGGGAGGGTAGGCAGACGTTTTCGGCCGCCCAAGGCAGGACGGCTGACCTGATGGGGTGAAGACGAGCACACCTCTTCAGGAGCGTCAGGAACGGTGTGGAGACGCGTTTTTGCTGCGCTGCGAGGGGCCGACGCGAAGCCGGCCAGTACCCGCACGTGGGCAGGTGGACGGGCCGATGCCCGTCTCGCGCCCGATGCCCCGCACGAGACGCAGAGGGTCGACAGCGCACGCTGGGCGAGCCAAGATGAGGGAATGCCCCCCAAGCGTGGTCGTCGACGGATCACGGCGACGGTGTGTGCGCTGGTGGTGGCGACCGCGAGCGCTGCCTGCGGAGTCACTCGCGGGGACGACAGCCGCGACCTCCTCATGATCATCCCCAACAGCCCAGGGGGTGGGTACGACCTCACCGGTCGCGCAGCGGTCGGGGTGATGGAGGCGGGCGGAATCACCGGCGGCGACATCACGGTCGACAACGTCGTGGGCGCCGGTGGAGCGGTTGCGATGACCTCCCTCATCGGGCGTGCCGGCGACGAGAACACGCTGATGACGGTGGGGCTCGGGGTCGTGGGATCGACCTACTCCTTCGGCAGCGAGTACGGCGTCACCGACGCCACTCCCATCGCCCAGCTCATGAGCGAGCCGGAGGGCATCCTGGTGCCTGCCGACTCGCCCTTCGCCACGCTCGACGACCTGGTGGCCGCCTGGAAGGCCGACCCCGGTGAGATCGCCATCGGTGGTGGTTCCTCGCCGGGCGGCCCGGACCACCTCTTCCCGATGCAGCTGGCCGACACGGTCGGCATCGACCCCAACGACGTCAACTACGTGGTCTACGACGGCGGCGGTCCGCTGACCTCCGCGCTGCTGGGCAAGAAGATCCAGGTCGGCTTCTCCGGCCTCTCCGAGTTCGAGGGCTCGATCAGGAGCGGCGACCTGCGGGTGCTCGGGGTGTCGGGGGAGGAGCGCTACCCCGCCGGCCCGCTCGCCGACGTCCCGACGCTCACCGAGCAGGACGTCGACCTCGTCTTCCTCAACTGGCGCGGCGTCCTGGCGCCTCCCGACATCAGCGACGAACGCGCCGCGGCCCTCATCGGCTACTTCGAGGAGATGCACCAGAGCCCGGGCTGGGCCGAGGAGGTCGAGGCGAACGGCTGGACCGACGACTTCAGGACCGGCGACGAATTCGGCGCCTTCCTCGCCGAGCAGGACACCCGGGTGTCGGACACCCTCGACGACCTGGGGTTGCTGTGAGCACCACCGACCTGGACCGCCCTGCCCCCGACGCGCAGCCCGCCCGTCCCCGGGACCGGGCCCAGTACGTCCTGGCCCTCGTCCTCGCAGCGCTCGGCGTCTACACGGTGGTCGACGCCCGGGGCCTCAACGTCGGGTTCGGCGACCCGATCGGCCCGCGGGTCTTCCCGTACGTCATCGGTACCGCCATGGTGCTGCTCGCGGTCCTGCTGGCCATCGCGACCTCGCGCGGTGACCTGCCGCAGGCCGAGGAGGGGGAGGACGTCGACCTGACGACCCCGGCCGACTGGGTCACGGTCGCCAAGCTGGTCGCCATCTGCGTGCTCAACCTGCTGCTCGTCAACGTGCTCGGGTGGGCGATCACCGGCGCGTTCCTCTTCGTGGGCGCGGCCTGGGCGCTGGGCAGCCGCACCCTGCTGAGGGACGTGCTCGTCGGGATCGTGCTGTCGGTGGGCTCCTGGTACTTCTTCTACTCCGGCCTGGGCGTGCAGCTGACCCCCGGCATCCTCGACGGGATCCTGTGATGGAGACCCTCGACCTCCTGCTCGGCGGCTTCGCCCAGGCCTTCACCTGGCAGAACCTGGCCTTCGCCGCGATCGGCGTCCTGCTCGGCACCTTCGTCGGCGTCCTGCCCGGTATCGGGCCGGCGATGGCGCTGGCCCTGCTGCTGCCGGTCACCTACGGCCTCGACGTGACCCAGGCGTTGATCATGTTCGCCGGCATCTACTACGGCGGCATGTACGGCGGGTCCACGACCTCGATCCTGCTCAACACGCCCGGTGAGAGCGCGTCGGTGATGACCGCCATCGAGGGCAACAAGATGGCCAAGCGCGGACGCGCGGCGCAGGCCCTGGCCACGGCCGCGATCGGCTCCTTCATCGCCGGCACCATCGGCACGCTGCTGGTCGCCTTCTTCATGCCGACCCTGGCCGAGCAGGCGGTGAAGATCGGGGCGCCGACCTACTTCGCGATCATGCTGCTCTCGATGGTCCTGGTCACGAGCGTGCTCGGGGCCTCGAAGCTGCGCGGCTTCATCGGGCTCTTCATCGGCCTCACCATCGGCCTCGTGGGCCTCGACCAGTCCACCGGGCAGGCGCGCCTCACGGGCGGCACCCTCGAGCTTGCCGACGGCATCGACATCGTGGTGGTCGCGGTCGGCGTCTTCGCCATCGGCGAGGCGTTGTGGACCGCTGCCCACCTGAGGCGCCGGCCCCTCGACGTCATCCCGGTGGGCCGCCCCTTCCTGGGCCGCGAGGACTGGCAGCGGTCGTGGGCCCCGTGGCTGCGAGGCACCGCCCTCGGCTTCCCGTTCGGGGCGCTGCCGGCCGGAGGCGCAGAGACGCCGACCTTCCTGTCGTACATCGCGGAGCGCCGGCTCGCCGCGCGCAAGGGACGCGACGACGAGTTCGGCCACGGTGCCATCGAGGGCGTCGCCGGTCCCGAGGCGGCCAACAACGCCAGCGCGGCGGGCATGTTCGTCCCGCTGTTGGCGCTGGGTCTCCCGGTGACCGCGACCGCCTCGATCCTGCTGGCGGCCATGCAGAAGTACGGCATCGTCGCCGGCCCCACCCTCATGACCGACCAGGCCGACCTGATCTGGACGCTGCTGGCGAGCCTGCTGATCGGCAACACCCTGCTGCTGGTGATCAACCTGCCGTTGGCGCCGATCTGGGCCAAGCTGCTCCGGGTGCCGCGACCGCAGCTGTACGCGGGCATCCTCTTCTTCGCCTCGCTGGGCGCCTACAGCGTCAACAGGGACCCGTTCGACCTGGCCCTGCTGCTGGTGTTCGGGGCGCTCGGCTTCGCCGTCCGCCGGTTCGGCATCCCGGTCCTGCCGCTGATCCTGGGCGTCATCCTGGGGCCGCTGATGGAGCTGAAGCTGCGCGAGGCGCTCGACGTCTCCGGCGGTGACCTCAGTGGCCTGGTCAACGAGCGGCTGGCGATCGTCGTGTACGTCCTCGTCGCGCTGGCAGTGGTGGGGCCGATCGTGCTGGGCAGGCTGCGTCCGAGGTCCGCCGTGGACGAGGTGCGGGACAACCAGGAGGTGGAGCGATGACGGTCGTGGTGGGATACGTCCCCAACGAGTTCGGGGATTCCGCCCTGGAGGCAGGCGTGGAGGAGGCCCGACGCCGCGGCTCACGGGTCGTGGCCGTCAACGCCACGCGGGGCGACGCCTACATCGACGAGCGGTTCGTGGGGGAGTCCTTGCTCGGCGAGCTCGAGGAGCGGCTGGCCAGCCTGGACGTGGAGTGCGTCTTCCGCCAGACCATCGGAGCCGACATCGCCGATGAGCTGATCGCGGTCGCCGAGGAGGTGGATGCCGACATGATCGTGCTGGGCCTGCGCTCGCGTACGCCGGTCGGCAAGCTGCTGATGGGCAGCGTCGCGCAACGGGTGCTGCTCGACGCCCCCTGCGCCGTGCTCACGGTGAAGCCGCCGGGCTTCCGGGCGCGCTGAGCGGGCGCCCGGTCACGGCGCGCCCACTCCTCGCTCGACCTCCGTCGAGGTGCGGGGAGGTGCGCCCTCGTTCCACCGGTCCACGGTCTGCAGGGTCCAGAACACGAAGAAGCCGGCCAGCAGCCAGACCTCCAGCTGGAGGACCAGTCGGCTGTCGTCACCGACGGGGACGTTGAGGCCCCAGAGCGCGAGGCACCCGACGACCATGGCCGAGCCCAGCAAGAGGTAGGCGATCCCCCACCGGCGTTCGGGCGCGTCGCCGGCATGGGCGTCCTCACGCAGCCGGTGCACACCGATGGCGAAGATCGTCGCGATGACGAGGATGAACATGACGATGGCCGACGCGTTGTGGGCCCCGGTGAGGAAGTCGTCGCGGTCGTTGGTGAAGCTCCACACCCCCCACGCCCAGAGGGCCGTCGCGGCGCCCCACGACAACCAGTAGCTCGTCGCGTGCTCGACGACGGGCGCCCAGCGCGTCCACAGGTGCGCGACCACGCCGACCACTCCGATGGCGAGCAGGGCCACGAAGAGCACCGTGTAGTAGGAGCTCACGTTGTTGACCACCGCGGGGGTGTGGCCCGCGATCACCGAGTCGGCCTCAGGACGGGAGGTGACCAGGCCGCCGGTGGCGTCACGCAGCCCGCACCGGTTCGTGTCCAGCGTGGGTACGAAGGCGACGATCGGCGTCAGCATTCCCGCCAGGTTGAAGAGGCTGTCCTCGACGACCGTCTTGCCCCAGAGCACGATCATCACCACGCCCAGTGCGACGAGCGTTCCGACGAAGACCGACTGGACCGGGGTGAAGTAGTACGCGCTGATCGAGCCCTGCCAGCAGCCGCCGGCGGCGCGGTACTCCCGCAGGACCGACACTGCCAGGAGGGTGAGGAGGCCGAGGACGCTCAGCCGCAGGAAGCGGTAGGTCCGCAGGGCCACCACGGGCGCAGGGTGGCCGTGGACAGGGCCGACCGACTGGTGCTGGGCAGGGCCGAGGTC